>JAGAOE010000085.1 GCA_017623885.1 Eubacterium sp.
CCAATTGTTTGATTGTAAGAGCTTTCATTGGATTTCTTACTTTCTTTTCGGCTTTACTTATTCTATACTTATCCAAATCCACTTCGTTTTCCATAGTATTTTTATATTTACTAAAAAAACTTTTCAAAAAATTAACTCTTTTTATTATGTTATTATCGGATTCACTTTTTTCATCCCTACAATATGCAAAATACTTATCTAAACACTCTTGCGAAACACTTTTCAAATCTATACCTTCATTGTTTATAAATACCATGAAATGTAATATCGTACTTCTTCGATTCTTAAATGCCGAGTCTTCTATAATACTTTCTACATAATTATAAAAAACATCAAAATTTTCATCTGATAATTTTCTACAGCCATCGATAGTCTTTTTACCTGCAAAAGCTTCCCCATTGCTCATTTTTTGTGCCATCCACTTTTCATAAACATTTTCTCTATCCACTATAAGCCACCTTCCTCTCAAGAAGTTTTTTATATTATATCATGCTTTTAAAGCTTTTACTAATTTGTTTTCAAATACAACAGTTGTTTACCTAGTTTCGCGCCCTCACTACACCCCAACTCGCAAAAATTCTCTACACAAAAAATGCTTCACCTCAACCGTTTAAAGTCAAGGTAAAGCACTTAAATTTTACAACTCAATTTTCACATTTTCATCTCAGCGATTTCTCGCCTCATCTGACCTAGTTCTCGTTCATCTTTGCGAGCTTTGCGCTTTGGTCTGCTGCAATACATGCATCGATAATTTCCTGTATATCTCCGTTCATGATTTTGTCAAGTTTATACAAGGTGAGATTGATACGGTGATCGGTCACGCGGCCTTGCGGGAAATTGTAGGTACGGATTTTTTCGGAACGGTCTCCGGTTCCGATCTGGCTGCGTCGCTCTGCTGCCTCTGCATCCTGCTGTTTTTGTAACTCCAAGTCATACAGTTTTGCACGTAACAAAGCAAATGCCTTTTCTTTATTCTGCAACTGTGATTTTTCTGTCTGGCTGTAAATCACAATACCGGTCGGATAATGCGTCAGTCGAACCGCAGAGTCTGTGGTGTTGACACACTGTCCACCATTTCCGGATGCACGCATAACATCAATACGAATATCTTTATCGTCAATCTGGATATCTACTTCTTCTGCCTCCGGCATCACTGCTACCGAGCAGGTCGAGGTCTGAATACGTCCCTGTGATTCGGTTTCAGGAACACGCTGTACACGATGTACACCGGATTCATATTTCAGCACGGAATATGCACCCGAACCGCTCACCATAAAGTTTACAGATTTCATACCGCCGATGCCGGTCTCATCTGCTTCCATCGTCTCTACCTTCCAACGACGTCCTTCTGCATAATGTACATACATACGATAAATTTCTGCTGCAAATAATGCCGCTTCCTCGCCGCCTGCGCCTGCGCGGATTTCTACGATAACGTTTTTGTCATCGTTGGGGTCTTTCGGAAGCAATAAGATTTTCAGCTTATCTTCGAGCTCTGCAACGTTGGCTTTCGCCTCGTTCAATTCTTCCTTCGCGAGTTCTTTCATCTCCTCATCGCTTTCCTCTTCCAACAACGCCAGAGAATCTTCGATTGCCTGTTTATTCTTTTTATACTCACGAAAAGCCTCTACGATCGGTGTCAAATCACTCTGCTCCTTCATGAGCTTGCGAAAACGATTTGCGTCATTTGCCACATCCGGTTCTGACAATTCACTCATGAGCTCTTCATAGCGAACTAACAAATCTTCTAATTTATCAAACATGTTTTTCCTCCTTATGTCTCACTGTCGGCCGACATTCTTCCCTTTACGACCCGGTCATTTCCTGCCAGATCCTTGACAACCGACACATCGATGTATCCATTTTCCATCAAGAGCTGCTTCACGGCTGCTCCCTGATCATAACCTATTTCAAATAATAAATATCCGTTCTCTTTCAGATAATTCGCTGCTTCGGATACGATTTTCCGATAAAAATCCAAGCCGTCTGCTCCGCCGTCCAATGCATTGAGCGGTTCAAACTGTTGTACCTCCGGCATCAGTAACGGAATCTCTGCCTGTGCGATATACGGCGGATTTGATACAATCATATCAAATTTGCCACTAATATTGTCAAACAGATTACTTCGAATCCATTCTGCTTCCAAATCATGCAACCGCGCATTATCTTTCGCCACCAGCAACGCCTGCTTGCTGATATCACTGCCTGTTCCGTTTGCCAACGGCGCATTTTTCAAAATGCTCAGCAAAATACAGCCGGAACCGGTACACAAATCCAAAATATCCATCTGTGGCTGCACCAGCTTCAAGGCTTCTTCTACCAGCGTTTCCGTATCCTGACGGGGAATCAGTACATTTGAATTAACCTTAAATGTCATCCCCATAAATTCCTGCTCGCCGGTAATATATTGAAGCGGTACATGCTCTGCACGTTTTTCAATTACTCGTTCATATTCCGTGAGAATTTCTTCATCAATCTCCTCATCAGAATGCATAAAATAAAAGCCCCGGTCTATATGTGCTACCATTTCCAGCAATAACCACGCATCAATCTTTGCATCCATAATGCCCGCCTGCTGTAGCACCTGCTCACCTTTCTGCTCTGCCTGCCGATATGTCATATGTCAGCCTCCTACCAAAAACTTTCAGCTACAAATCACTTTTTCTGTATGTATATATCAGCTTCCTCTTCTCGCAATTTCTGCACATAGTCTTTCCAGTCAAACACTGCCTCAACCGATGCGATTGCCACTTCTACCATTTCATCATCCGGTTCTTTCGTCGTGAGACGCTGCAAAAGCATACCGGGCTTGCTCAACAAACCAATTATTTTTCCTTCACTGCGTCCTGCAAGACGAATCAGTTCATATGAGATTCCTGCGATGACCGGTATGAGTAAAAGTCGTACCAAAACACGCATCACCGGTGATTCTACGCGGATAAATATAAACAGAATCACACTAATAATAATAACGAAAAACAAAAAACTCGTGCCGCATCTCTTGTGCAGACGTGAACTTTTCTGAACATTCTCGACCGTCAAATCCATTCCGTGTTCAATACAATTTATACATTTATGTTCTGCACCATGATACATATATACCCGTTGGATATCTTTCATCAGTGAAATCCCCACAACATACACGAGAAAAATCACCACACGCAAAACACCTTCCATCAAGGCTACCGCTGCATGCGGCCATCCCAATCCAGTAAACAGCGTCGATAAAAAATACGGAAGCATCATAAAAATAGCAATCGCGACTAAAATAGACCCTGCTACGGTAATTCCCATTTCAATGCTTTCTTTCTTCTTATTTTTCTGCGCATCATCCGTCTTTGCTTTGGCTTCTTTTTCTTTCGGCGATTCCTCTTCCTCGAAAAAAGAAGCAGAAAATGTCAAACTGCTCATGCCTAACACGAGCGAATCGATAAAATTCACGACTCCTCGCACAAACGGAATCTTTGTCACAGAAGCATCACCGAATATCCCTTTATAATCTTTCTTTTCTACTACGATTTCTCCGTCGCTTTTTCGAACAGCCACTGCATAGGTGTCTTTGTTTTTCATCATCACACCTTCCATCACAGCCTGTCCGCCAATTCCTGAATATCTCATCTGATTTATCTTTCCCATGAAACAAAAAAGGTCGAAGCTTTAGCAACTTCAACCTTTGTTTCCATGTTTTTATTTCATGCCGTATTTCTTGTTGAACTGCTCAATACGTCCACGTGCCTGGTTAGCCTTCTGCTGTCCGGTGTAGAACGGATGGCACTTAGAACAAATCTCAACATGGATTTCCTTCTTTGTGGAACCTGTGACAAATGTGTTACCGCAGTTACAGGTAACTGTTGCCTCATAGTATTCGGGCTGGATTTCTGTCTGCATCTTTTTCACCTCACTACTCGAAATTTTATCTATCTATGTTCATATTAGTTAATGAACGTTCTGTGTCTGTCGTACACTCACAACAGCTCATTCATTGTAGCATAACGATATTCGTAATGCAAGCAGTTTTTTGAAAAACAATTATAAAAACTTCTTTTTTCGCACTTGCTGAACATACTCAAAATTCGTTTTCGTATGCGCAAACATATTCAAAATATTTTCTACTGCTTCTTCTGTCTTCATACCGTTAATCGCACGACGCATAATGTTTGCGGCTTCCTGCTCCTGTGCATCCAGCAGCAAATCTTCTCTTCTCGTGCTCGACTTTGTAATATCCAACGCCGGGAACACTCTGCGCTCAGACAGCTTGCGGTCTAATACGAGCTCCATATTACCGGTTCCCTTAAATTCTTCGTATACGACATCGTCCATTTTGCTTCCGGTATCTACGAGTGCCGTCGCTAATATCGTCAAACTGCCGCCTTCCCGCATATTTCTCGCTGCACCAAAAAATCGTTTTGGCATGTATAATGCAGCCGGGTCCAGACCACCGGAAAGGGTACGTCCGCTCGGCGGAACAGTCAGGTTATAAGCACGTGCCAGTCTCGTGATACTGTCTAGAAGAATCATCACATCCTTGCCATGTTCAACCAGACGTTTTGCACGCTCGACGACCATCTCCGACACGCGTTTATGACGCTCCGGCTGTTCATCAAAGGTCGAATAAATGACCTCGACCTGTTTGCCCTCGATCGCTTCCTTGATATCCGTCACTTCCTCCGGACGCTCATCAATCAATAAAATAATCAAATGCATCTCCGGATTGTTTTGTAACACGGATTTTGCAACCTGCTTTAACAATGTCGTCTTTCCTGCTTTGGGCGGTGAGACAATCATACCGCGCTGACCTTTTCCGATCGGCGACACCAAATCCACGATTCGCATTGCCAATTCACCGCGTCCGGTCTCCAGTCGCAAACGCTCATTCGGGAAAATCGGTGTAAGGTCTTCAAAATTTTTTCTGCGTGCTGCCACCGCCGGGGGATAGCTGTTTATCGTCGAGATATATAACAACGCGGAAAATTTTTCACTCTGCGTCTTGACACGTGTATTTCCGCATATGATATCACCGGTCTTCAAGCGAAAACGTCGAATCTGTGAAGGTGATACATATACATCATTTTCACCCGGCAAATAATTTTCACAACGAATAAATCCATAGCCTTCCTGCATCACTTCCAAAATACCATTCGCAGTAATACCACTGTCCAGATTGGAATTCAACTGTTCCGACTGGTCAAAGTCCTCTTCCGACACCGGCATGTTCTGGCGTGCCTGCGCCCGCGTATCTCTGCTCTCTTTTAACACGCGCTGCGGCTTTTGTGTCCGCTCCGGTCTCGCCGTATATTCACTCGGTTTTTCCTGCGCTACAGAACCGGAAGAAGCTTTTTCGCTTTCCGAAGACACTTCCGTCTGCGCTGCTTGTTCTTCCTGCTTTTTGATTTGTTCCAATCGTCGGTCTTCTGCTAACATCGCCTCGACAACCTCTGCTTTTTTTAGCGCAGAAATATTTTTCAGTCCGCGCGCCTTTGCTAAATCTTTCAACGCTGCTGCGCTGAGTGATTCATATTTTTCTTGCATATCTGACATAAAAATCTCCTACTATATATAATATGTTTTTAACTATTCAGTATCTTTATTATTACATGCACGCACAACATGCGTAGTAATCACGCATGTCTGTTAAATCATTTTCTTACGGACATAAACAGCAAGTGTTTTGTCCAGTACGGAACAGCTACTATTTTTTTATAAAATTATTTTTGGGAAACAAAACTCTCGTAAATCATACAGAACAGTCTCCAGAACGGTTTCCAGAAGAATTCTATAAAACGGTGTAGCGTTTCAGACAAGCTACGATTGCTATGTATTATACACCATTCTGCTTTGAATAGGAAGCCCTTATTTTAACTTGAAAATGCGAAGTGATATGTTTATAATGGACTCATTGGTTTTATAAGAACTATATACTTAAAAATAAGGAGCTTTGACATGGATCAGAAAGAAAAAGCGATACAGCTACATAGAGAATGGAACGGAAAACTGGTAACAACCTCAAAAGCACCGGTCAAAGACCGCGAGTCTCTCGCGATCGCCTATACACCCGGTGTCGCAGAGCCTTGTAAAATCATTGCCGAGAAAAAAGAAGAGGTATACAACTACACCATCAAGGCAAATACGGTCGCAGTCATTTCTGACGGCAGCGCTGTTTTAGGTCTGGGCAACATCGGCGCATATGCAGCCATGCCTGTAATGGAGGGAAAATGTGTACTTTTTAAGGAATTCGCAGATGTAAATGCGGTTCCGATTTGTTTAGACACACAGGATACCGAAGAAATCATCACTACGATTAAAAACATTGCACCCTGCTTTGGCGGAATCAATCTGGAAGACATCTCTGCTCCGCGCTGTTTTGAAATTGAAGAACGTTTAAAACAGATGCTGGACATTCCTGTTTTTCATGATGACCAGCACGGTACCGCCATTGTGGTACTGGCAGGTATCATCAACGGTCTTCGCGTGACCGGAAAGAAAAAAGAGGACTGCAAGGTCGTAGTCAACGGTGCAGGCTCCGCCGGTATTGCCATCACAAAACTGCTTTTGACCTACGGATTTACAAATGTAACGATGTGTGACCGCGAAGGTATTATCGGTCCCGATTATCCGAATTTGAACTGGATGCAAAAAGAGATGACAAAGGTCACGAACCTGTCTCATGCGACAGGAACACTGGCAGATGCCATGAAAGGTGCTGACATTTTCGTAGGTGTATCTGCACCCGGTATCGTATCTGCAGACATGGTTTCTTCCATGAATAAAGACTCGATTTTATTTGCAATGGCAAACCCGGTGCCTGAAATCATGCCGGATGTCGCAAAAGCTGCCGGTGCGCGCATCGTCGGAACCGGTCGCAGTGACTTCCCGAATCAGGTAAATAATGTCGTTGCTTTCCCCGGTATTTTCCGAGGTGCACTGGAAGGACGTGCTTCACAGATTACCGAAGAAATGAAGCTGGCTGCCGCTGAAGCGATTGCCGGTCTCGTCTCTGATGAACAGTTACACGATGACTTTATCATGCCGGAAGCCTTTGATCCGCGCGTTGCGGATGTCGTAAGCAAGGCTGTCCGCGATCACATCCGTTAACAGTAATATGAAAGATACCATTTCACGTCCTGACTGGCTGGGTAAACCATACTACAGTCTGGATTGTTATCTAAAACAGACTTTCGGAACCAAAGTGTATCGCTTGTCGTTGGACGGCGGATTTTCCTGCCCAAACCGCGACGGCACGCTGGATACGCGCGGATGCATTTTTTGCAGTGCCGGCGGCTCCGGTGATTTCGCAGCGAATCGTGCAAACCCGATTTCGGTACAGTTATCCGAAGCAAAAGCACGAATCCGCGCCAAAACAAATGCATCGCATTTTATTGCTTACTTTCAGGCATATACAAACACCTACGCAGATATATCTTATCTGCGTACTGTTTTTTCCGAAGCACTGGCTGTGCAAGATATCGTTGCACTTTCCATTGCCACGCGCGCAGACTGTCTGGGCGAAGATGTTCTGCAGCTCCTATGTGAACTGCGGGAAACATTTCACAAGCCAATCTGGATTGAATTAGGCGTACAGAGCGTGCACGCACATACGTTACAGGAGATACGCAGCGGTTTTACATTTCAAGATTGCAAACGTTCTATTATGCGTTTGCATAACTTAGACATTCCGGTCATTGCACATCTGATTTTCGGTCTGCCGCATGAAACCAGACAAGAAATGCTTGATTCTCTGTCTGTCATGTGCGCCTTGCCGATATCCGGTCTGAAATTGCAATTACTGCATGTTCTTTCCGGCACAGACCTCGCATCCGAATTTGCCCGTGCACCATTTCCGCTGTTTGAGCTCGAAGACTATTGTCAGTTTATCGTCTCATGCATTGAACAAATTCCACCGGAAATCGTTCTGCACCGCATCACCGGAGACGGTCCGAAAAAACTCCTGCTGGCTCCGCTTTGGAGCGCAGACAAAAAACGCGTCTTAAACCGCATTCATGCAGTTTTCCGCGAGCGCGATACCTGGCAGGGAAAATATCAATTTAAATAAATCAAAAGGGGGAATCTCATTATGGCAGAACCTTTAACAACTTATAAACTAATGATTCTGGCGCTGTTAGAGCGTTCAGATGCCCCGCTCTCCGGCACACAGTTGTCTGAGTTCTTTTTAGAAAAGGATTATACAAATTATTTTACCGTGCAGGAAGCTCTGCACGAGCTGGATGAAAACGCATTCATAAAGAAAGAGGCTACACACAATAATACGCGATATTCTATCACGCCTGCCGGCACGGAAACGCTGACATTCTTTTCTGACAAGCTCTCACGCGGTATTCAGGATGACATTTTCGAATATCTGTCTGCGAATCAGCTCGCGATTCGCGAAGCGGCTTCGATTCTCGCAGACTATTACAAAGCACCGGGTGAGCAATACGCGGTGCGCTGTCAGCTCAAGGAAAAAGAACACTCACGCATTGATCTGACGATTACGGTTCCAAACAAAGAAATCGCAGAGGCCATCTGCGATAACTGGAAACAGCAAAGCGAACATGTATATGAATACCTTATGGATTTGCTGGTAAAATAATGAAGTTTTATGACGCGGAAAGTTTTCCAATCTTTCCGCGTATTCTTTGTAATGCATTGTCAATCGACTTCGGTGCTTTTCCAAGATGTGCTGCAATCTGTCGATAATTCAGCCCTTCCAAATATAAGGCACAGACCTGCTTTTCCATCGGACTTAATACCAATTCTAAATGGGTAAAAAAATCCCGATAATTTTCCTGCTGAATCAACAGGCGCTCCGGATTCTGCTCGGATGTACCCATCAGCAACTCTTCCAGCGTTAAACCACCTTCTTCGCCACTCTCCTGCGACAAAGAAACATAGGAATTTAACGGCGCATGCTTCAAACGCTGCGATGCCTCAATCGCATGATACATCTGACGCAAAATACACATTTGCGCAAAATGATAAAACGATGTCTCATGCGTCGGTGAAAAGTCACGAATCGCTTTGAATAAGCCAATCATCCCTTCCTGTATGAGATCTTCTTTTTCTGCTCCAATCAGATAGAGCGCATTCGCCTTTTTCATAACCAGATATTTGTATTTCTTACACAAATAATCCGTTACACTGTCATCGCCCCCTGCTTTTCGCAGCAGCAATTCCTCATCACTGACATTTTCATATTGTTTATCATGCTTGACAAAAGCAACGTTTTCTTTCAGACCCATCTTTTATCCTCCGGTCATACATGCGTATGCACTCACGCCTGCAAACGCTGTCTGACAATCTCATAGGCAAGTACGCCACATGCTACAGACGCATTGAGCGAATCAATATCACCTTTCATCGGAATCGATGCGATCATGTCACAGTGCTCACGCACGAGCTTGCTGACACCATCACCTTCGTTTCCAATCACCAATCCAATCGAACCTTTTAAATCCAAGTCATACATCTGTGTGCCGCCCATATCCGCACACACAAACCACATGCCTTCCTTTTTCAGTTCCTCTATCGTATTTGTCAAATTTGTCACTTTTGCGACCGGTGTGTAGTTGATCGCACCCGCAGATGCTTTTGCTACCGTCGCTGTCAGTCCGACCGCGCGACGCTTCGGAATAATGACGCCATGTGCACCAGCCAGATTTGCAGTACGAATGATAGCACCCAGATTGTGCGGATCTTCTATATTATCCAACAATACCAAAAACGGTGCTTCGCCTTTGTCTCTCGCACACTGCAATATATCTTCTACTTCTGCATAGGCGTAGGCTGCCGACTGCGCAATCACTCCCTGATGCTTTCCGGTCTCTGAAATCTGATCCAGACGCTCTTTCGATACAAAATTTAATATCGTATCATGCTTTCGCGCCTCACGGACGATTGTCCGCACCGGACCGTCCTGACAACCGTCCAATACATATAATTTATCAATTGTTTTTCCGGAACGAAATGCCTCTAAGACCGCATTTCTTCCCTCTATTTTCGTTTCCTCTACACGTACCTGTGTCTCATCCATATTCTCACTCCTCTGACTTCAAACATCTATAATAGACAATTGCGAAACTCCGATTTTCTATGCCGCAACTGTGCAACATTACCAACGACCATAGGCAGATACAAACCGTTCAGTGCTTCTTTTCATTCCGATTATGCGCTTCTGCATATTTTGCTTCATTTGGTATATAGCTGTCCAATGCTTTTTTCGTCAGCTCTACGATTCGTTCCATTCTGTCTGTCAGATACAGATAACCCATCAATGCCTCAAAGCCGGTCGCTTTCCGATAATCTCCGATGGAAGCATTTTTTGCAGAAGTCGGTGATTTGGCATTCCTGCCACGCCGATACACACTCTCTTCCTCCTCTGACAAATCCGGCAACAGCATATCTATCATTTTTGACTGTGCTTCTGCCTTTACAAGCTGACTGGTCTGTCGATGCAACAAACCTGCTCGCGTATTTGACCGTGCGACCATCACAGACCGCACGACCAACTCATACACTCCATCTCCGATATATGCAAGTGTCAACGGATTTACGGTTCGAATATCCGTTTCCTGCTCCAGACCAAACTGTTTTTTGATATATGCATTTAAGCCCGTTTCCATTTTACGCCTTCTCTGGTATCTTCCAGAATAATTCCTCGGTTTTTCAGTTCCTCACGGATTTCATCGGCTCTGGCAAAGTTTTTCGCCTTCTTTGCATCCGTACGTTCCTGAATCAACGCTTCTACGTCTGCGTCTAACAATTCTTCTTCCTGCTCTAAAATAATACCTAAAACGTCGCACAAGGTATTCATGCGGCTATATAACAACTGCAGATACATCCGGCTGTTGTCAGAAGATGCATTTGTATTTACAAACTTCACCAATTCAAACACTGCAGATACTGCGTCTGCTGTGTTTGCATCATCGTCCATTGCTGCTTCAAATTTCTTTACATAGTCTTCTGTCGCATCAAACAACGCTTTTTCTTCTGCTGACATCGCTTCGACCTGTGTCGCATCCATCTGACGCTTGAGTGTCGTAGCGGCTGTCACGATACGGTCTAATCCGTTCTTTGCAGCTTCCATCAAATCAGCCGAAAAGTTTAACGGACTTCTGTAATGTGCACTCAGCATGAAGAAACGCAATACCTGCAAATCGTATTTTTCTGCGATGTCACGCACGGTGAAGAAATTTCCCAGTGACTTTGACATTTTCTGATTGTTGATATTCAAAAATCCGTTGTGCATCCAATATTTTGCAAACGGTACACCATTGGCAGCCTCAGACTGTGCGATTTCATTCTCGTGATGCGGGAAAATCAAGTCTTCTCCGCCCGCATGTATGTCGATTTCATCTCCCAGATATTTCTTTGACATCACCGAGCACTCGATATGCCATCCGGGTCTTCCCTCACACCAAGGTGACTCCCAATACGGCTCACCTTCTTTTTTCGGCTTCCATAACACGAAATCCAGCGCATCTTCCTTCAGGTCACCGGTGACTTTGATATCGCGATGTCCTGCCTGTAAATCATCCAGATTTTTATGTGATAATTTGCCGTACTCAGCAAATTTTCTCGTGCGATAATAAACCGTTCCGTCTTCCGCTGCATAAGCATATCCCTTATCAATCAGCGTTGCGATCATATCGATCATTCCCTGAATCTCTTTTGTCGCAAGCGGATGTGTCGTCGCAGGCTTCACATTCATGTCAGACATATCTTTTTTACATTCTTGGATATATCTTTCTGAAATAACCGTCGCATCCACGCCTTCTTCATTGGCTTTCTTTATAATCTTATCGTCAACATCCGTAAAATTTGATACATAATTTACTTCATAACCTTTGTATTCTAAATAACGGCGAAATGTATCAAAAACAATCATCGGTCTCGCATTTCCGATGTGAATCAGGTTGTATACGGTAGGTCCGCACACATATATGCTTACCTTTCCTTCCTCTAACGGTACAAACTCTTCTTTCTGTCTGCTCATCGTATTAAATATTTTCATCGTCTATATCCTCCCGATTTATATAAAACAAAAGCAACTACTCAGTCCCTTCATAGTTACGATACTTCTGTACGTTTGCATCCTGCACAGGTCTGACAGGATTTCTCCGTTCCTGCCACAGCAGCACTCGCATCATACAGACTCTGCAGCAGGCAAATCGCCTGTGCACTGATTCCCTCTTCGCGCCCGGTAAAGCCAAGCCGTTCTTCTGTCGTTGCCTTCACATTAATCTGTGACAGCTCAACACCCAGCACCTTTGCAATATTTTCGCGCATCTGTTCAATATACGGCCCGATTTTCGGTTGCTGTGCAATCACTGTCGCATCGATATTTTCTATTACATAGCCTTCTTTCAGTAATAGCTCTTTGACATTTGCCAAGAGCTTCATACTGTCAATTCCTTTATACGCAGGATCCGTATCCGGGAAATGTTGTCCGATATCCCGAAGTGCCGCCGCGCCAAGCAGTGCATCCATAATCGCATGCACCAGCACATCTGCATCTGAATGACCTAATAAACCAAGCGTATGCTCGATTTCTACGCCACCCAGTATCAGTTTTCTATCTTCTACTAATCTGTGTACATCATATCCGATTCCTACACGCATCTTATTCTCCTTTACATGTTCCGGTAATGCGCCAGCACCATCATCGCAATCTGGAATGTCATCGCATCATCAAATCTGCGAATATCCAATCCGATTTGCTTTTCAAATCGCTCCAGGCGATAGACCAACGTATTCCGGTGCAGATACAGCCTTCTGGCTGTCTCTGAAATGTTCAAATTGTTTTCAAAAAACAGTCGTATCGTAACCTGTGTTTCCTCATCAATATCCTGATCCGGCATTTTTTCGCCGAATACTTCCTGCAAAAACATCTCACACAAATCACGCGGTAATTCATAAATCAACCGTGCAATTCCAAGTCTGGAATATGCCGATACTTCCTTATGCTCCTGAAAAATCGCGGATATCTTTAATGCCAGCGCTGCCTCGCGCTTCGCATCCACCAGTTCTGCCAGCGTCTCTTTCGGCGTACTATAGCCTACCCGCGTACGAATCATCAGCTCTGCCTGCATTGTATCTACTGCTGACAGTGCAATCTTTTTCATCTCATCCGGTGTTGTTCCCTTTTCATATGCTTTGATCAGGACGAGATGCGTCTCATCCTGCATAAACAGCAGTTCCTGTTTTCCGTCAGCAAAAATGCTGCTCAGCATGCGCAGCGCATTGTTATCTTCCATCGGCACTGCCAACTCAAAAAGAAACAATACACGCGTCATATCTTTTAACTTCATACGTGTCGCCTGCTTGTAGATTTCACCGGTCGGTACCTCACCTGCCAAAAGTGCCGCTGCAAACGCATTTTTATCGACACTTTTTCGCACCGCATCACAAAATAGCTGTATTTCATTTGCCGCCATTCGTCCCGGCACAAGAACTGCTTCCTGTGCTCCGCTCGCTATCAACAGATATTTCTGTTCCGATGAGCGTATGCGAAATCCGATATATCCTTCTGACGCCGGTTCCTTTTCTTCGCTCTCAAACATCGAAGTCAGCAATTCCTGCGATAGTTCTTCTTTCGGCAGCGTTCCTGCCACGTATTCTTCCGGCGACTCATAAAATGCAAACTTTACACCGGAAATCTCTGTTAATTCTTCCAAAATCTGCTGCAATTTTTTATGCATGCTTACACACTCATTTCTGCAATCGTATCTATCAGTCTACGCGTATCTTCCCATCCCAGACAAGGGTCTGTAATCGACTTTCCGTAAGTCATGTGATCACTAATCGGCTGGCATCCTTCTTCCAGATAGCTCTCAATCATAAAACCTTTCACCAGCTTTTTGAGCATTTCATTGTGCTGACGATTATTCAGCACTTCTTTTGCAATACGAATCTGTTCCTTATACTGCTTGTTTGAATTTGAGTGATTGGTATCGACAATCACCGCAGGATTTGCAAATTCGTCTCCATGATATACATTCAGCAACTGCATCATATCTTCATAATGATAGTTCGGATGACACTCTCCCTTGCTGTTTACATACCCACGCAAAATACAATGCGCATACGGATTGCCGCTGGTACTTACATTATAGCTGCGGTAAATAAACGAGGTCGGATTCTGTGCTGCCTTAATCGCATTCAACATGACAGACATATCACCACTCGTCGGGTTTTTCATACCTACCGGAATATCCATTCCACTCGCAGTCAGACGATGCTGCTGATTTTCCACCGAACGTGCACCAATCGCTTCATATGATAAAATATCATCTAAATAACTGCGATTTTCCGGATACAGCATCTCATCTGCTGCTGTCAAACCGCTTTCGCTCATCGCACGAATGTGCATCTTGCGAATCATCACGATTCCTTTGTACAAATCCGGCTCCTGCATCGGGTCAGGCTGATGCAGCATACCTTTATAGCCTGCTCCGGTCGTACGCGGTTTATTTGTGTAAATACGGGGAATCAGAATCAAACGGTCTTTTACTTCATCATTAACCTTTGCCAGTCGGTTTACATACTCACACACAGAGTCTTCATTGTCTGCGGAGCAAGGTCCTATAATAACCAAAAATTTATCCGATTCTCCGGTAAACACTTTTTTGATTTCCTCGTCACGCGCCTGCTTTAATGCAATCAGCTCCGGTGACAAGGGGTATTCCATTTTTAATATTTCCGGTTCCGGTAAACGGTTATGAATTGTCATTGACATTTTTTTATCTCCTCATCATATCATTTTCTTGTTCTGCTTCTAATTCATCTTCTGACATATACTTGCGAAATACTTTTTCTAAAACAACGTTTAAGAATACCATCGCGATTGCCGGTACAAACCAGCTAAACATAATATAAGTCGAGCAAACAAATACAACTGCTGACATAATCACCATCACGATCAACGAATGTCCGGGATGTGAAAATGCCATAATCGCAGCATTTTTCAATGTCGTTTTCATATTATCCTCAAAGCGCGCAATATAAGCAAAGACATACATAAACCACATAAGTGCCAGTGCAGTCAAACCGAGGAAGAAATATGCCATAATGCCGATTTTATCGCCTGCCTTTAAATATTCTGTACAAATCGTGATATCCAGGTAAAACATGATAAACATGACAAGGAAAATCAGCCATGTCTTTGTCGCCTGCTTAAAGTTTCCCTTGAAGGAAGACCAATACTCTTTCCAGATTCCGCTGCGCTGGTTGCGGATAACTTTGTGCGTCGTATAATAAAATGCAGTCGTTGCCGCCCCCAGTGTAATAATCGGTATACAGGTAAAGAGCCACATAACATTTAAAATAATTGCATCTACTGCGGAGTTCACCGCAGACCACAACTTATTGTCTGCATTAAAAAAACCTGCCATCATTTTTTACCTTTTGTAACTATACTCTCTCAGTTACATCCTTTCTGAAAATCTTGCTTTAGATGTCATTTCTGACCATATATGCCGATGACCCTAAATTCTTTTCAGTATAGCATGGATTCCCTTATAGTGTCAAACGCTTCCCCTGTGTTTGCACACTTTTCTCATAATACAAACATGTGCTTCGCACAGTACGCATCCTTTGTTTTCGTGTTTTAACGCAATAAAGTCCTTTCCGTAAAAAATGCCACTGCGGATTTTGTTCCACAGTGGCTCATCAGCAATATAAACTTGGAGATGCTTCAAAATTTCCGTAATGCATCCCCTTTCAGGAAAAGAATTTATGCCGGGTAATATACTGACTAATGTAATAACCTGCAATTTCTATCTGACCAAGATCAACTGTATCCAATGTATCCCGCATTGTATGTGTATCATCTAAACCACCTTCAAATAAATCAGATGAACTCAGTACCATACAGGGAATTCCCATAAATGCAAAAGCTGCATGATCACCTGCATACCATTCTGTTCCATAGACCACTTCATTTTGTGTTTGCATGAAACGATCAACCGCCTCTTTTGCTGATTTATCAAAGTTGTATAGTGATACCGCAATTTTTGCCCCTACATGACAGGGCGAATCAATATTGATTACCAAAGAAATTTTATCCTGCTTCGAGCTAATATACTTCAAATATTCAACTTCGCCACTCGCCTCATAATATTCTTCACCATTGAAAGGAACAATATCTATATCATAAGAAGAACTTGCGAGCCTCGCGGCAGAATCCAAGAGCACGGCAATCCCGGCAGCATTATCAAGTGCACCTTGTGTATGGTACTTCGTATCCATATGCGCGCATACAACAATCTTTCTCTGATTACTTTTGTTCCTTTTCCTCGCTACAAGCTGATAACTGTTTTGTCGTTTATTCTTTGTTTGAATACATACATGTGCCACTCTATCCTTATCAGCGCCCTGCAATTCCTCAAACATACCTTCCGGTATGTAAGCAGAGGGAATCATAAAATTCCCATCCTCGAAAAGAGGAAATGGTTGTAAGCCGCATAAAGCATGTTTCCCTGTAGCAGCAATAATTGCAGCAGGTCGTTTTCTCTCAAATAATTCAATCAGATACTTATGTTCATCCGGATAATAAAAGGGATAATCTTTTGGTTGTAACGGTGTTGCCGCCAGTTCACCGCCAACAACCAAGATGCAATTCTGACAATTTGTCATTTCCAAATCTTTCAGACACTTAACAAATACCAATTTTCCCAAACCCTCAAACGCTTGTGAAAAAGGGCTTGCCTGTATTTTTATTTTCCTATCATTTTGTGATAAATAAGATTCTCCTATTTCACAGGTTGTACATGTAAAAGGTAACTTTTCTACTTCATACCCCATACTCACCATTTTATTTTCTAAATATATGAGAATATCCATATTGTTCTTCGATCCTACC
>JAGAOE010000086.1 GCA_017623885.1 Eubacterium sp.
CGGGAAATCTTTACCGATCTTTGACTTGTACTCAGCCTTGAACTGATTTGCAAGCTCCTGTAAATCTTCTGCAGTCAGATCAACGTCCTGTGTAACACCCTTCTTTGTTTTCATCTCGTCGATAAGCTCTTCGAAATACTTCTTACCAACTTCCATAACTACGTCAGAATACATCTGAATAAAACGTCTGTAGCAGTCCCATGCCCAACGAGGATTTCCTGATTTTGCAGCCATCGTATTAACTACTTCTTCATTCAAACCTAAGTTCAGGATGGTATCCATCATACCAGGCATAGATGCTCTAGCGCCGGAACGAACAGAAACAAGTAACGGATTTTCTTTGTCTCCAAATTTCTTTCCTGTAATTTCTTCCATCTTAACAACATATTCATTGATCTGTGCCTGAATCTCGTCGTTAATCTTACGACCATCTTCATAGTACTGTGTACATGCTTCAGTAGTGATTGTGAAGCCCTGAGGTACTACGTCAGCACCGATAATTTTTGTCATTTCAGCAAGGTTTGCACCCTTACCACCGAGAAGATTACGCATGGTAGCGTCACCTTCGCTAAACAAATAAACCCACTTGTTTGCCATTTGTTTATTCCTCCTAAAAATATAATATTGAGTGTGAATATGTCATGCGGCTTGTCCGTAAACAGCCGTTACAACACGCGGTAAGCGAAACATTTTCCTATATCATACGGTAGAAAAATGGTCGCACATAAGTTATTGTATCATAAAATCTTCATTTCGCAAGAAGATTTTAACAAACATGTTACCGACTATAACGATTTCTATTTTGCTTCTCCCTTCTATCATACAGAAAATTTCTGTGAAAGCATTTTTCTATCTACGATGCGTAGGTTGCGTTGTTACACTCGCTGAATTATGATTCGCTATGAAATGAAACACACTTTGATTAAGGAGAATTTATATGAACTTTACACCGATTGATTTATCTACATGGCCGCGTAACCAGATGTTTCACTATTTTTCCCAAATTGCACCTACCAGTTACTCTTTGAGCGTGGAGCTTGACGTAACAGATTTAATATCTGTATTAAATGAGAACGGCTACAAGTTTTTCCCGACCTACTTGTGGCTTGTCACTACCTGTCTAAACCGACATATTGAATTTAAAACTGCCTATCAGAATGATACGCTCGGATATTATGACACCTTGACACCTCTATATGCAAGCTTTCATAACGATGACAAAACATTTTCTCTCATGTGGACAAAATACCATCACGAATATCAAAAATTTTATGATGCCTACTGCGAAAATCAAGAACAATACGCCAGAAATCACGGTATATTGTGTCAACCCCTCACGCCGCCTCCGGCAAATGCTTACACCGTATCCAGCGTTCCGTGGATTAGTTTCAAACATTTTGCCGTACACACACATAATCAAAAACCCTACTTTTTCCCCTCTGTGGAAGCCGGAAAAATATACACAGATGCAAACAATCGTCTGCAACTGCCACTTTCTCTCACATGTCATCACGCGACGACTGACGGCTATCACATTCACCTGTTTCTTGAGGACTTAAAAAAAGAAATCGCAAACATGCTTTCATATTTTAGCGCGCGTTAGTCGCACTTTTGTTCCGCGTGTGTCAGCTATGCATATATGCACGAAGTGCTTTTGTTTCAGAGGAAAGTTCGTCACTTTTATACTTTCATGCAATAAGTTCTTTCCTATGAAACAAAAAAGGAGCTTGTTCACCAAGCTCCTTTTTCATCAAAATCTGCTTTTTTTTAAAAATCAAACTTATCTGCAAAATATGCATCTAAATCTGCAATCTTTACTCGCTCCTGCTCCATAGAGTCACGGAAACGAACGGTCACAGATGCATCTTCCTCAGAATCGAAATCGTAGGTCACGCAGAACGGTGTTCCGATTTCATCCTGACGACGATAACGCTTTCCGATATTTCCACGATCATCAAACTCACAGTAATACTTCTTTGACAACTGTGCGAATACTTTCTCCGCACCCTCGCTCAATTTCTTTGACAACGGAAGTACACCAATCTTGACCGGTGCAAGTGCCGGATGGAAATGTAATACGGTACGCACATCCGGTTTCTCTTCTGTTCCGATATTTTCTTCATCGTATGCAGCACAAAGGAATGCTAATACGACACGGTCTGCACCGAGTGAAGGCTCGATAACATACGGAATATACTTTTCATTCTTTGTATCATCAAAGTAACTCATATCCTGTCCGGAAGTGTTCTGATGCTGTGTCAAGTCATAGTCTGTACGATCTGCAATACCCCACAGCTCGCCCCAACCGAACGGGAACAGGAATTCAAAGTCTGTCGTAGCTTTACTGTAAAATGCTAATTCAGCAGGATCATGGTCACGCAGACGCAATTCTTCCTCTTTCATACCCAGACTTAACAGCCAATCGCGGCAGAAGCCTCTCCAATACTGGAACCACTCCAAGTCTGTTCCAGGTTCGCAGAAGAACTCCAGCTCCATCTGCTCAAACTCTCTGGTACGGAAGGTAAAGTTACCCGGTGTAATCTCATTACGGAACGATTTACCAATCTGGCAAATTCCGAACGGTACTTTCTTGCGTGATGTACGCTGTACATTTTTAAAGTTTACGAAAATACCCTGTGCGGTCTCAGGTCTCAAATATACGGTATTCTTTGCATCCTCTGTCACACCCTGGAATGTTTTGAACATCAGGTTAAACTGACGGATATCTGTGAAATTGTGCTTTCCGCAGGTCGGACACGGAACATTGTGCTCTTCGATGAAATTCTTCATCTGCTCCTGTGACCATCCGTCTACAGAATCTTCTAATGTAATATTGTTTGCCTCTGCGAAATCCTCGATAATCTTGTCTGCACGGAAACGCTCATGACACTCCTTACAGTCCATCAAAGGATCGGAAAATCCACCGAGATGTCCGGATGCTACCCAGGTCTGCGGATTCATCAAAATCGCACAGTCTACACCTACATTATAGGGATTCTCCTGTACGAATTTCTGCCACCATGCTTTTTTTACGTTGTTCTTAAGCTCGACACCAAGATTACCATAATCCCATGTATTCGCCAGTCCGCCGTAAATTTCTGATCCGGGATATACGAATCCTCTTGCCTTCGCTAAAGCAACGATTTTTTCCATTGTCTTTTCCATGTTCATTTATCCTCTCTTCATTTTCTTTAATTATTTATAAACGATATACGCAAGTTCCGCGTTCTCATCTAACAGATCATACGTCACGTCTGCGGTATTTTTATCTGTCACTTTTGCATTCGGTGAAACAAACAAAATCGTACCGTCCACACGAACCTGTGTCTGCTGACCTACGATGATAATCTGATTTTTCTCATCATCCCAAGCGACTTCCTTATCCGTCACAGCCGTAAGATTGTTCGGAATCTCATAGCCTTCTGCTTTTGCATCCAGTACCGATCCTGCGAAAAAATCTACTCCGTTAAACTCTGCGTAGTCCTCTGATGCCGCATAGTCTAAATACACATGTGCCACGCCGTTTTCTACTGCAAATTCTACAATCTCAACCGTTCCGTCTCCTGCCTTTGAAACATATGTATCTACCGTATCTGTAATAAAATCAGATAATTCCGTCTCATCATAATACTCTTTGTCAAAGCTTGCTACATTCGCACCCTTTATAACACCCTTTTTTCCTACATATACCGTATCTGTGTCAGCCGAAAATTCTGTGCCACATCCGGTCAATAGAGTCATCGCCAACGCACTCAGTAATCCAATCTTTCCTATCTTTTTCATAATTCCTCCTTTGTGACGTCTCGAAATCCGTTTTATTATACTATTTTCCAACTGTGATTTCAACTCATTTTATTTTCGAATTTGCATCTCCCTAAATATTCGCATCTTTCTGCTGCAAAATAAGTTTTTTACCATCCGTTCAGCAATTCCAATGAGCGAAATTCTCTGTCTATATAACACATCATGTATTCATTCATAATCTGCTCTAACGTTTCCAGTACATCCTTGGACACTTGAAAACGGTACAGACTTTCGAGTGGTGTCGTCAATATGTACTGCATCGTATATAATGCCGATCCGCTCACCTCAATCCCGCCATACACGGCACCGCAGCCGCTACAGAGGATTCCTCCGCGCTTTGTGTGAAATGTCCCCAGTGATTCTCCCCCGCCGCAGGAAACACATTGAAACATCTGCGGATATTCGCCGCCGAGCTGAAGCATTCGCAGTTCATATATACGCCGCACAAGCCGGTTATCAAATACCGGCTTGATGAGTGCCCGCAACGACGCGTACAATAAATTGCACATGTCCTTCGCCTCCATATTCTCTACTGCATAATAATCTGCCAGCTCTAAAAAGTAAAAGCCATAATATGCAGTATCAATATCTTCTGTCAATTCACGAAAATAATTTTTCACATTGATTTTGCAGGCATTGTATGAAGTTTTTCCCTCAAATAATTCAAACTCTCCGAATGCAAAGGGATTTGTTGCCGCCAGCAGTGCACTGCTTGGTCGCCTTGCACCTCTGGCAAACACCGTAATTTTTCCCCGCTCTCTAGTCAAAACGACCAATCGCTTATCATAATCGCCAATCGGCATTGCTGAGAGTACGATTCCATTTAACAGGATCGTCTGTCCCATATCTTTTTCCTCTTTCATGACACGATTTAAGTCATGCGCTCCTGTGAAAAACCTTGTGATTTTTCACATTTATTTTCATAAATATTTTCATATTGCGATACGCCTGTGTGTCCTGCCTGTCGAGCTTCCTGCGCATGTACACAGGCACAATATGCTAAATAATCCCGTACACTTCCGGTCACAGTAAACTGATTCCATTTTTCTTCTGACATGTACCTTTCCCCCTATTCATGTAGCTGTGCGATACGGTCACACACTTAGGTGTCACGGTATCTCCTACTACTAGAGTATGCACCTGTCAAACATTCCATACGAGCTAAAAAGTGGAAACTCAGTCTTCTTTGTAGCCAAAATTTTTCAGCAAAATATCGCTGTCTCTCCAGTCCTTTTTCACTTTTACCCAAAGCTTTAGATTTACTTTGCAGTCAAGCAGGCGTTCAATTTCATAACGGGCATTCGTACCGATTTTTTTGAGCATGCTTCCGCCTTTTCCGATAATAATCCCTTTATGTGAATCACGCTCACATATAATCGTCGCATCAATGTCTACGATATTCTGATGCTGACGATCTTTCATCTGTTCGATTGTCACTGCAATTCCGTGCGGAATCTCATCACTCAGCGCATGCAACGCTTTCTCACGAATCATCTCTGCAACAATCTGACGCTCCGGCTGATCAGTGATGGTATCTTCATCATAAAACATCGGTCCGTAAGGAAGATACTTAAAAATAGTATCTCTGACATCATCCATACCCTGTCCACGCAATGCACACGCCGGAATGATCTCTGCAAAATCATATATTTTCCGGTAAGTATCTATGTATTCCAACAACTGCTCTTTTTTCTCCACCATATCCATTTTGTTGATAATGAGGATGACCGGTGTCTTTACTTTTTTGAGCACTTCTGCGATATGCTGCTCGCCGGCGCCGACATAGTTCGTCGGCTCGACCAGCCACAAAATCAAGTCTACTTCTCCAAGCGTATGCTCAGCGACATTGACCATATACTCACCCAATTTGTTTTTTGCTTTGTGAATTCCCGGTGTATCCAAAAAGACAACCTGTCCACGCTCCGGGTCCGTATAAACGGTCTGTATCCGGTTGCGTGTCGTCTGCGGTTTATTCGATGTAATCGCGATTTTCTGTCCGATCAGGTAATTCATCAAGGTTGATTTTCCAACATTCGGTCTTCCGATTATCGTAACAAATCCTGATTTAAACTGTTCTTTTATCTGATTCATGAAAATAAATCCTCCAAATTCAAAAACATATCTGCTTCTTTTGTCAACATATCCTCATTTCCAATCACACAGATGCACTCGTCCATGAGCATACTCTTTACCAAAGGTTCCAATGCGCGAATATCTTCCGGCGTAGCCTGCAACACTTCGTCACGCTCTCTTTGAATATCCTCGTTTGTCACGCCGGACAAATAGGCACTCATTGAACGAACACCTTTCGTTGCCGGTGTCAGCGGAGTATCCATCGCACTCACCGTACCGATAATAAACTTTGTCATATCGCGCTCATCCACATCGAAGGTATGAAGATATTCCGGAACACCTTCAAAAATGCTGTTTGTCGCGCGAAGATTCGGATCTCTGTAGGATGAGAAATAAGAATCTCCGTTTCTTGAAAATCCGCTCATGCATCCGTATGCACCACCCTGCACGCGAATATTCAGCCATAAATAATCATAATTCATGATTACTTTTAGAATATGCAGATGTCCCGTATATTCATAGCCTGCATTTTTAAAATTACCGCTACGCGATACATACTGTATCTGTGCCGCGTTTTTTAATCCCTCGTTTTTCTTTTCCGGATGCATCTGCAAAGTATTCTTTTCGCTCGCCTGCTGCGGCAATACTTCCACTAATTTTTCTAATTCCGGTGCCAGCAATTCACGCTTTTCCACATCCACTGTCTGACTGACAATCAGATGTTCTCTGACAAAGATATTCTTCATCAAAGCTGTGAGCTTTTCTTTCAGCATTCCTACACGCTCTGAAAAGTTCTTTTCCAAATCACAAATCAATCGGTAAAGTGCCACACCACCTACGCAATCATTAAAGCATCCTGCCGGTGAATAATACGACATGGCACGTACGGCTGATACTGCATGACCGGATGTCGTCATACTCATTTCCAGACGCGATTTCACCTGTGATAAAATCTCATGCAGACGCTTCTCGTCTGACAAATCCGTCGTTGTGAGTATCTCTCGCACAAGCTGCATCGCCTGCTCAAGCTGTGAGGTCAATACTTTGACGCACACTTCATAACGTGCATCATAGCGCTCGCTTTGCTTTGCATCAACAAAGAGATTCAGTGAAGATGAGATACCTCCTGTATACATGTTAATCTCATTTGCCAATTCACTGTAACGGTGCGTCGCTGTATCCATATATCCCAATACAGCCTTCAAAACTCCTAAATACGGCAAATCCTCTTCTTTTAAATGATTCAGAGAAAACAGCAAATCAAAATAACAAATACCATTCGTTTTCTCTTCATGATATACGACAGGAATACCCGCCATCTTTTGTAACTCATTTTTGAACGGCATTGCTTCTTTTTTCATATCTGCACGTGTCAAAAGCGGTATTTTTTCTAAATCTTCTTTCGGTGAAGGCTCTGCCTGATACGCTTTCAAATAAGCAGTCGCATGCACTAATTGTTCCAGTTCTTCTTTCGAAAGCGTTGCCTTATACGCTGCCAGCTTTTCTTCTAATGCCTTTTCGTTTTCTGCCGTTAATCCCTTTTTCGGCTTTACCATCACGATGGACGCATGTGTGTTTTCCAACAGCCATTCTTTGACCAGATTTTCAAAGTAGCCGTTTCCTGCCTGTGCCTGCGCACGCAAATATTCGAATAAGGCACCTGCCTCTAAATGTAAAAACGGCTCATTTTCGTCATACAGCCAGCTATCCATACACTGCAAACCATAAATCAATCCTTTCGGATAGCTTCCAAAATCTGCCTCACGATATTTAAATTCCGCACTGTTAATACCTGCCAACAACGCTTTTTGATCAATACCGTCTGCAATCTGCTGTTTTAACGTCTCTTGAATAATCTGCACAAAACGCTCTTTATCTTCTACATTCGCGTTCTTTGCTACAACGGAAAAAATCGGCTGATACGTGGAATTGTCATACGAACTGATAATATCTTTTCCGATGCCGGCATCCAAAAGCGCCTGCTTGAGCGGTGCTCCGGGTGCACCAAACAGTGCATATTCCAATATATCAAACGCCAGATAATATTCTTTATTCAACACCGTATCTACGACTACATTGTACGCCAGATAAGTATTGTCCGTCAGTGACTCATTGCTCGCAATCGGATACTCACGTTCAATCTGTACCGGTGCGGTGAAGCCGTTCTGTTTTTGTACTTGTGAATCTATCGGCTGCAGTTCATACTGCGATAAGTAATGCTCATCCAACCAATTCAGTTTTTCCACCATATCCATATCACCATACAGATATATATAAGAATTGCTCGGGTGATAATAGCGTCTGTGAAAATCTAAATATTGTTCATAAGTCAGTTCCGGAATCACCTCTGGGTCACCGCCGGATTCATTTGCATAGGTTGTGTCAGGAAACAGCGAATTCAAAATCAAGCGGTCCAAGACGCCTTCCGGCGATGAAAACGCACCCTTCATCTCATTATATACAACACCATTCAAGGTAATCGGTGCATCTACATCTTCCAGCTCATAATGCCAGCCTTCCTGCTGAAAAATCTCTTTGTATTTATAAATATTCGGATGAAAAACAGCATCCAGATATACATGCATCAGATTCTGAAAATCTTTCTCATTACAACTCGCCACCGGATACACGGTCTTATCCGGATAAGTCATTGCATTCAAAAACGTATTCAGAGAACCTTTCGCCAGCTCTACAAACGGATCTTTTACCGGAAAAGCATCAGAACCACATAATACCGTATGCTCAATAATATGCGGAACTCCGGTCGAGTCATCTACCGGTGTCCGAAATGCAATATAGAATACTTTATTATCGTCTGTATTTTCTATCAACGCAATCCGTGCACCACTCTTTTTATGACGTAACAGCGTTCCCTCCGAGCCAAGATCCACTAATGCGTCCTCTCGAATCACTTCATATGCCGTCAATTCTGAAATATTTCTATCCTTCAATCCTACTTCCTCC
Organism: Eubacterium sp.; assembly: GCA_017623885.1. GTDB lineage: Bacteria > Bacillota > Clostridia > Lachnospirales > Lachnospiraceae > W0P33-017. The sequence continues at coordinate 8,842 of JAGAOE010000086.1, forward strand.
AAAATACGCTTTTTATCATTATTACCAACAATGCTAATAGTATAACACTTTTGTCTGCCAAAAAAAAGTAAAAAGAATCTCATTTCCTGTTACGCTCAAAGTGTCACAGAACAAAAGTGTGCTTCGCACACTCCGCGCCTCCAAGTTCCTACCACAGCACAGCTTTTGTTCCGCGCGCGTTAGCTGCGCATCCGTGCACGAAGTGCTTTTGTTTGATAGGAATTTCCTATCAAACAAAAAAACAGTCATCTCAACGAGATGACTGTTTAATCTGCAACCTAAAATATTGTGACGAATTAGATTCTGGTAACGTTTGCTGCCTGAGGTCCTTTTTCTCCCTCTACAACTTCGAACTCAACCTTCTCGCCATCCTTCAATTCCTTGAA
>JAGAOE010000087.1 GCA_017623885.1 Eubacterium sp.
TCTTTAGCGAAGATGTGCAGCATCACCAAACCACCGCAGATACGCTCTCGCTACCCTCGTCTCGTAGTGGTACATAAGGCGCTAAAACACAGCGCCTAAGTACCAACGGACTCAGAGTATCTGCTTGTGGTCGTTGTAAATGTTGCACATTCCAGCAAGGTCTACAATGAGTTTCGCAAACGCCTTTATTTATTATGTAATTGCGAAAACTCTAATATGCGTTGTCAAAATTGCAGTTGATTAACAATTCCATCAAGACTACTTATATGTTTCATGATTTCCTGCTTTCATCACATATTATACTTGTAGTCGATTGATAAATTAAATAAGTGATACGGATTTTGTGTCAGCCTATAACATACAAAATCTTCATTTTCGAAATAAGTCTGCATCTCGTGCGGATACATCTGCTGAAATGCTTTTGCCCATTCGTAGAATCGCGACATCACCACCCAGCGGTTTTCGCCCATATAATCGGCAAAGCCTCCGCTTGTCGGCAAATGATATGCCGCTCCTTTTTCTGAAATCAACTGACCGCTTCCCTCGTATTCAATCGAATAATCCAACGGACGTTTTTCAATAAAAAAGTATACGGTCTCTGTCGGTATGGTTATCAAACTGATACCGCCGGTGTGCTCCATTTCCTTCAAAAATGTAATCAGCTCATAGTGGTAACCATAATCCTCTGCCATTCGCATTTCATCATACGCAGATACAATTGTCCACGTCTGCTTTGGCTCTTCGCGGATAATATTCGTCATGCAGGTAACTGCCTCGTTTGACTGAAATGCAATTCCGATATTATGCGGCTTGCACCAGTCCATCTGTATCATCAGTCCGATACCTGCGATCATCCCAAGCAGTGAGAAACCATGCATCACATATCGCATTCCTTTCGCACGCCACAGACCGAAGAACAGATAGAGCACCATATCGGCTGTCAATATCCACAATAAGGGTATCGCATAATTTAAATAAATGCTGGTACGCGACTGTTGCATAATCATCGGCATACCAAGCGCCGGCATCACAAGCAAAAACATCATCAGACAGACGCTGACGCTCACAGACACCAATGCAAATGCCTCATCAAAACGCCGTACCATCAAAAGCAACAATGCCAGTACCGGTGTCGCAAGAATCGCTGCGTAGAGCCACCAGCGCAATGCTCCTGCATTTTCTTCAAACAAATACAACGCTACGATATAATCCATCTCGTAAAACGTATCTGTCAGCTTCTGTCCCAGTGCCTCTATGCGTTCTCTCAAATCCGGTGTCTCCGGCTCTGCCGCTTCCCCTTCCAGTGCGATTTCACCCGTATAGCCTTCTTCCAGCAAGGTATCTCTGTCCGCATCTGACAAGCCTTCTGAATCAATGACATAATAAACAGCCGTTCCGTCGTCTAGTATATCCTCATATGCAAGCGCACCATTTTCCATCTCCACGATTTTTGCACCGATCGGGATTCCATTTTCATCCATCTCAATCGGTTCATCCATTGTCACAGACTGCTCCGCTGACATAACACCCATCGCCCAGCGCAGGGAACCTTCTAACAATGTACCGGTCAGATACGCCGTCACCATCGGGAGCAACGCAATAAACAGACCAAGCAGACAAGTCATCACGACTTTTCCAAAATAACGCGGCTGTAAAAATCGCCATACATAACCACATGCAATACCGACACAAAAAAGTCCGAGTATAATCGTTCCGTAAAAATGCGCCGAAAAGCTCATCGCAAAGCTGAGTGCAAAGCCCATCAGATAATAACGGGATGCACCTGTTTTTTTCTGCTCGGACAATTCCTCTTTTTTTATTCGGAAAAATTCAAATGCAAAGTAAACTGCCGGATAGATAAACAGCATACCGAATTCCTGCGGCAACGACGCAAAATAGCGCGTATAGCTCGCATCATAAAATCCACCCCATGTGTAGAGAAACAATCCAAAATAAGGCAGATAACGGCTCTTGCAAACACCTTTCATCAGCATCAGAAGCACGATGTGAATCCAGACCGTCTGCACCAGCCAGAACACACGCAGCATCACATACGTATCAATGCCGAATACAGCGTGAATATAATATACAATATTGTGAAAACCAAACGGATACACACCCGCCACAAAAATCTGATTTTTGCCCAGATAGTTAATCCAATAATTATGCACTGACACATCCGACGCACAATATCCGAATACTTCGAGCAAATTTTTTCCGTAATAAACCAGCACCATCGCAAATGATAACAGTACAAACAAGCTGTCTGCCCGATGCTGCCACAATAAGCGTGCCAGGGATTTTAGCGCATATCCGACCGCATTTTTTAATCCGACACAAGTTCGGAATATGCTATTTTTCCATCCGAATGTCCCTCTCAGCAAACGTCCGGAGCGCACATATCCCCGCCTCCAGATGGCACGCAATGAAATGCCTCGTATCCGCACATACAGCATGAGCGCCGGTATCACCGTGCCTGCCACCAACGTTATCCAGTAGGATATGTGCAGTAATTGCAATAAATATACCAGATTCATCAGGTAAAAATTACCAATTGTAAAATAGCAGAAAAACCGGGTCACAGCCCGGCAATTCTTTACCAACGGATATAATACGAGTGCAGGCAGAGCCACTGTCAGCCCACTGTAAATTAAAAATACTGTGACAAACTGCAGCATCGTCAGTCCTGTCATCGACATATGGCTCTCCTCCTCTCTCATCATTTTCTTTTTAGGCGTTTGCGAAACTCTAATTTTCTTTATCGAAGATGTACAACATCACCAAACCACCGCAGATACGCTCTCGCTACCCTCGTCACGTAATGGTACATAAGGCGCTAAAATACAGCGCCTAAGTACCAACGGACTCAGAGTATCTGCTTGTGGTCGTTGGTAATGTTACACAACACGATAA
>JAGAOE010000088.1 GCA_017623885.1 Eubacterium sp.
ATTACTGATACGCGGAATGACACCATCATTGACACCGAGGAAGAACAATACCCGAATATTTTCCAGACGTGTTCGCTCAATATCACCGATTAATACCTGATCGAATCCCGGCGGAATCACTGCAAGCTCTGCTGCTTCAAAGCCTGCCTCCAAAATTTCCATATAGGACTCTACGGACATGATTTCTTCGCCAAGTAACGCGACCATCTTATCCAATAAGTCCATCACCATACGCCATACACCGGCATCTTCGCGCACTTCCAGTCCAAACGCCGTCATGACCGTATATAATGCCTGTGTTTTTTGTAATGTCGTCGTTGTCGCCGACATCTGCTTCGTATAGGGTGTCAAAATTTCCATTAACTGTGCACGTTTTTCATTCAACGCATCCAACGCTTCTGCATCCATCCAGTCCGGGCAGCGCACCCACATCTGATTCCAACTGCGATGTCCGCGAATCCCGTATGCAAGAAGATAATTTTCCATCAAATCTGCCTGCGCCGTTTCGATTGGCAGCAAACCGGTCTTTAACACACGCATCATACTCTCATATGAAAAATCCGTTTTTATCAACTCTAATAACCCACGCACACATTCGATTAACGGGTCAAACAAAATCGGCGTCGTCTGATCCAGAAAATATGGAATTTCATATTCAGAAAATACCTGCGGGACATAGGAAGCATAGGTCTGTGCGTCACCGGATACAATCGCGATTTCCTGATAACGCATGCCGCTTCTCGCAAGCCGCTGTATTTCCGCCGCCGCAAACCGTAATTCTTCTATCGGTCTTGAAAATCCGATGATGCGCAGCTCTTCCTGTGCTTCCATCGAACCCTGATATGTTTTTTGTCCCACACGAAACAGATTTTGTTCCAAATGATACAGTAACGGCGATTGTTTGAAACGCCGCATTGCTCCATCCTGCATAATCACAGGATCTGCCAATGCCATACCGGCTTCTTCTGCCAAGGCATGCAAGATATGAATCGTTTTTTTAGATAGGAAAAAGAGCTGCTCAACATCATTTGCAGAGAAAAAATCTTCTCTTGCATCTATCGTCAATGCAACGTAGCAGTCCTGTATCACCGGAAAAACAGCCTTTAAAAACGTCTGCTGCACCGGCGTAAAACCGGTAAATCCATCGAAAATCAAAACCGCATCCGTAAATAATGCAGACGCCGGAACAAGCTGTGCCATATACTCTACGACTTCTTCTGCCAGCAGAAAATCTCCCTCTATCTCGTTTAGAAATGCTTCGTACAGCAAGCGAATATCCGATAATTTTGCACGCAGAAGCGGAGAGACAGCCGAACCATCAGCCATCTCTCCGAGCATTTGAGGCGCAATGCGATACTGCGCCAATTCCGTCAAAAATGATTTTATTTCATCGATATATCCGATTCTGTGAAGGCTGCCCTGCAATACCGTCAGCTTCGGCTCCAATTCACCTGCCAGCTTTCGCAAAATCAAGTTCTTACCGGTATCCTCCAATACCTGTAACGTATCCTTTCCCAGCTCTCCAAACACACGGTATGCCAGACGCTGAAAGCTCAGTACATCCACATTCAAAATCGCATGGTTCGTCTGTCGCTTTACAAACTCACGCTGTGTTGCCATCGTAAACTGCTCCGGCACAATGACATAATATGTGCGATTCGGATGCTCTTTTGCCTCTGCCAGAATATGTTCATACAAATAGTGTGATTTTCCTGCTCCGGAATTTCCCAATATCAGATGTAATGCCATATATTACCCCTTCTATTTTCAATCACTTTTTAGTCACTGCGCAACGCGTCAATCGGGTTTAATCTCGCCGCGCGCTTTGCCGGCATATAACCAAAGGTCAAACCGATTGCTGCAGATACACCAAATGCAATCGCAACCGCTTTTGCAGTCGGTGCACAGCTCACACCGATCAGATTACCCAAGGTCGTCGTCGCGATGCCGCCGATTACAATGCCAATTCCTCCGCCCAGAGAAGAGAGCACCGCCGCTTCTATCACGAATTGTTTCAAAATGTCTTTTTGCTTTGCACCCAGAGATTTTCGAATACCGATTTCTCTCGTTCGCTCACTGACAGACACCAACATAATATTCATAATTCCGATACCTGCTACCAGCAGTGATATTCCTGCGATGCCGACCAGAATTTTCTCCATGACACCAATCATTTCATCCATGATATCTAAAAGGCTCGCCATATTTGTCACCATATAGCAGTCGGAATCATGGAACACATCGTACAGAAAATCCTCTAATTCCTGCTGTGCGGCTGAAGATTTATCGGAATCTACCATCTTAAACGTATATCCATTCGGCTGTGCGCTTCCTGCCGCACGCTCTACAACCGTATACGGCGCATATATATAATCATCTGCCGAATATTTTGCAGAATCTGCTTTTTCTTCTAAAAGCCCGACAATTGTATAACTCTCTGCGCCGATTTTTATCATTTTTCCGACCGGATTTTCTCCGTTAAACAATTCATCACATATATAGGTACCGATTACACACACTTTGCTGCGGGACAACATATCCGCGTAAGAAAGAAATCGACCGTTTGTGACTTTGAGTGCCTGCATATTCGAATAGCTTTCACTCACGCCGGAAATGGATTCGTTCTTTAACAACGTATCTTTATATCTCACCGCCGCTGTAAGAGATGCAGAAGGTGAAAGGTCGCAAAAATGCTCCGGATGTTCTTCCACAAATTCATACACCTGCTCATCTGTGAGTGTTTTGGAACTCATTCCGGTCAAATTCACCGTAATCGTATCTGCACCCAAATCTGAGAAGGAACCCATCGTATAATCAATCATTCCGTCCATCAGCGAAATCATTGCGATAACGGCACCTACGCCGATAATCATTCCCAGCATCGTAAGAAACGCACGCATCTTGTTGCTGACAAGGCTGGAAAATGCCATCATAAATGCTTGTGTTGTTTTCATTTTCCATTCACCTTCTCTCTGTATTCTTCTGCGGTGCCGTCAAAAATTGCTTTTCCGTCATGAATCTGTATCACACGCTTTGCCTCTACCGCGATGGAATTGTCATGCGTAATAATCACAATCGTATTTCCCTCTTCATTCAACTCTTTCAAAAAGTCCAGCACATCGCGACTGGTACGTGAGTCTAACGCACCGGTCGGCTCGTCTGCCAGAATCAATGACGGTTTACCGACCAATGCACGTGCAATCGATACACGCTGCTGCTGTCCGCCGGATAACTGATTGGGATATTTTTTCCACACATCACCTAATCCCACCTTTGCCAGTGATGCGATGGAACGCTCTTTGCGCTCATGTTCACTCACTCCTGCATAGAGAAGCGGTAGTTCTACGTTCTTTAACAAATTCATCTTCGGAAGTAAATTATATTGCTCAAAAATAAATCCGATCTGTTTATTTCGAATCGCCGCAAGCTCATTGTCTGTCATTGAGCCGACATCGATTCCGTTCAGATAATACTTTCCTTCTGTGGGCACATCCAGCGC
>JAGAOE010000089.1 GCA_017623885.1 Eubacterium sp.
ATGTATTTCTACGCGGATGATGATACCTATCTGGCAGGGCTGGTAGGGAAAATGGCGTCTGAATTTGGCGATTATGATTTCAACTATATGCTGGATAAAGATGCGCCTTGGAATTTTTACTTCAATGTAGTATATCCGAGTCTTTTGGATATGCAGATTATGAAAAATCGTCGCATGATTCGTTTGATGGCAGAGCAGGGAGAAGATTTGAATCAGGTGCGTGAAGTCACCCATTGGTTCTTCTTTAACAATGGCGCTTCTCGCAAACAGGCCTCTGTACGTCTGCGTGACGGCGGATGCGAAATTCTGGATGACAATTTCTTTGATGAACGTGTGCCGGAATATAATTTCGGTATGCGTGTGCTGATTAAACATAATATGACACAAGAAAAAATGTTGGAAGTTACTTATGCCTTGTATGATTTTATTGAACGTTATGATGGGATTTACGATGGCTGGAACATCATTCCGGACGGTGACCCTGAAAAAGCGTTTGTATAATATTGATGCAGCAATATTCCGGAAACATTTATTGAGACGTTGGGCCAAGGTATGGAGCAATGGAAAGGGAGTATGACGATGACGGGCAAAATGAATTTAACACTTCTGGCTGATTTTTATGAATTGACTATGGCCAATGGCTATTGGGAGCATGGCATTGCAGAGCAGATTGCCTATTATGATTTGTTCTTTCGCAAAGTGCCGGATCAGGGCGGCTTTGCAATTATGGCCGGGCTTGAGCAGGCCATTGATTATATGAAAAATCTCAAATTCACCGAAAAAGATATCGCATATTTACGCAGTAAAAACTGCTTCAATGAAGCGTTTTTGGAGTATCTGCAAAACTTTAAGTTTGAATGTGATGTGTGGGCGGTGCCGGAAGGAACACCGATTTTTCCGAATGAACCGATTCTGACGGTGCGTGGCCCTGCAATTCAAGCCCAGTTTGTGGAAACAATGCTGTTGTTGACAATCAACCATCAGAGCCTCATTGCCACCAAGGCAAACCGTATTGTGCGTGCAGCCAATGGACGAGCTGTACTGGAATTTGGGTCTAGACGCGCCCAGGGGGCAGACGGAGCTGTTATGGGTGCTCGGGCGGCATATATTGGCGGATGCGCTGGTACAGCATGTACTCTGGTTGATCGTGATATGCACATTCCCGCTTTGGGTACGATGGCCCATAGCTGGGTGCAGATGTTCCCGTCGGAAGAGGATGCATTTCGTGCATATGCCCGGACCTATCCGGACAATTGCACGCTGCTGGTAGATACTTATAATGTTCTGCAGTCCGGTATTCCGAATGCGATCAAAGTGTTCCGGGAAGAAGTGGTATCGCGCGGATATCGTCCAAAAGGGGTGCGTATTGACAGCGGCGATATTGCGTATCTTTCTAAAAAAGTGCGCAAAATGCTGGATGCCGCAGGTTTTGAAGATTGCAAAATTATGGCCTCCAACTCGCTGGATGAGTATATCATTCAGGATATTCTGAAACAGGACGGCAAGGTGGATTCTTTTGGTGTTGGTGAGAGATTGATTACCGCAAAATCTACACCGGTGTTTGGCGGTGTATATAAGCTGGTGGCAGTTGAGAAGGATGGCGAGATGGAGCCGAAAATAAAAATCAGCGAGAATGTTGAGAAAATCACCAATCCGGGTTTCAAAAAAACATGGCGTTTATATGATCGTGATACCGGGAAGGCAATTGCCGATGTGATTACGATGCACGATGAGACGATTGATGATACCCAGGCGTATGAAATTTTTCATCCGGAATATACTTGGAAACGCAAGACAGTAACCAATTTTGTAGCACGACCATTACAGGTGCCGATTTTTGAAAAAGGTATCTGTGTGTATGAGTTTCCTGATTTGCAGACCATTCAGCAGTTCTGCAAAGAGCAGATAGATACATTATGGGATGAAATGCTGCGTTTTGAAAATCCGCATAAATACTATGTGGATTTGTCACAGAAACTGTGGGATTTAAAACATGCACTGCTGCAGAAATATTGCATAGATTGTTTTAAATAAACTGTATTTGAAAACTGGCAGGAAAATGTAAGGAATAGCAGGAAAACAGAATAGAGAACAGGTTTGATATGATGCGGAAGTGATACAATGGATGCAGAACATAAAAAAGAATACCGGCTGCCGGCCTAGTATGTTCTGCTGATCGTGCTGCTTCCGCTGTTTTTGTACAGTGAATAAATAAACAGGAAACACGGTGATGAGAGAGGAGTCCTGCTGTTATGAAAGATGTAATTTTAGTAGTAGAAGATGAAAATAATATTCGTTCCAATATGATTGCATTTTTAGAGGCAGAGGGATTTGAGGCGATGCCGGCAAAAGACGGTGCAGAAGCGTTGGAATTGTTTTCGGATAAGTCGCCGGATTTGATTATTCTGGATTTAATGCTGCCTAAAATTGATGGTCTGGAAGTATGCAAACAGGTTCGGCGTGATTCGGATGTGCCGATTATTATGGTGACAGCTCGTGATGAAGAAATCGACAAGCTGTTAGGACTGGAATTGGGTGCAGATGATTATATTACCAAACCGTTTAGTTTACGTGAATTAAAAGCGCGTATTAAAGCGGTACTGCGGCGCACAAAGTCCGGTGTTGCAAAAAGTGACGAAGAAGAAATTTTGACATTTG
>JAGAOE010000090.1 GCA_017623885.1 Eubacterium sp.
GAAAAGGTGCGCGTACCGATGGTATTTATGGATACGATCGGTGTCGATGGAGACTGTGATGCTGTCGTATGTAATAATATGATGGGTGGCTACCAGATGACAAGTTATCTGTTTTCGCTCGGACATGAAAAAATCGGTTTTGTAGGAACCAGACTGGCGACTGCCAGCATTGATGACCGTTATTTTGGATATTTAAAGGCGGCGATGGAACACGGAATGGAAGTCAAAGCGGAATGGTTGTTGGACGACCGAGACAGAAAGACCGGAAGCTATGATGAGGAGCGTTATCTGCGACTGCCGAAAGAAAATATGCCGACTGCATTTTTCTGCAACAATGATATGATTGCGCTGACATTGATACAAAAACTGAAAAAGAACGGTTATCGTGTGCCGGAAGATGTTTCGGTTGTCGGATTCGACAACTTTCAGATCGACACGCTGGAGCGCATCGGTCTGACAACGTATGCGATTGATACGAAGGAAATGTCGAAAAAGGTCGTTCAGATTATTGTGCACAAACTGAATTCACCCGGATACAGCACCGGTGTCTATATGATAGCCGGTCGCTTTATCGAGAGAGAGAGTGCAAAGAGGATTGGTCCTCCGAAGCCTTTTGTCTAAAGCTTGCAGGTGTGGTGCCTACATATTTTTTAAACAAGTTAATAAAGTGATTGACATTGTCAAATCCGACCATGCTACTGATGGTCTGAACGCTTCGTTCAGATGTCAGTAGCATTTTTTTTGCGTTTTCTATGCGCTTCATATTTAGATAGCGGAGCGGTGGTTCCCCAAAGTGTGCAGCAAATTCGCGGCACAGACGGTATTTGCTGACCTGATAACGTTCCTGTGACGACTGAAGTGAAAATTCCAGTTCATAATGATGGTCAAACTGATCTTTGAGCTCGATTAAATAGGCCGGAATACGTGCCGGTTTATGTGCCGGTTCTGTCTGCAAATCGAGATATAAGGTAGTCAGTATCTGATTGAGCTGTTGCTGCATGATGAGAAATTGAGCAGTGGACAACTCCGTCGAAAGTCCTAAAAGCTGTGTCATACACGTGTGGATGGGAGAAAACTCCGGAATAAAAAACAAGGGTGCTTTTCGCGCGTGTAACAGCTCACCAAAAAAGGACAGACGCTCACCATTTGCAAAAAAGACCTTAAAAGACCAGGGGAGCAATTCACCGTGCAATTGAAATAGCTGATTACAATGAAAAAACAAAAGCTGATGTTCTGACAGCGAATAGGTCTTACCGGAAACCGTGAGTACGCCTTTTCCGGTATATGTATATAGGAACATATAGCAATCCAACGGCTGGAAAGAATAAGAAAACAAGTTCTCACAAAAGATGTTACCGCCGGCTAATAAACGGATCAGACTTTGCTGTGCGGCTGCGTCAGGTGAGAGCAGCGAATAGGAATAGACATTCGGAATCAGGAACGTTTTGTCATTTTTTACGTCTGTACTCTTACGAATCGTTAATTTCTGTTGAAAAATATTCTCGAAATCCATACACACCTCCGAAAATTAGGTTAAAAATTAACTTAAAAAACTTATATTAATATTTTAACCAATCTTCAATGAAAACACTATGTGGAAAGTGCATAAAAAACGGTTGTTTAAATTGTGGAATACTAACGAAAAGCGTATGATGTGCAATAATATATGATTAAATGCAAGAATGAGTAGTGACTAAATTAAGTTAAAGTATATAATTAAATCAAGTTAAAAAACTAATTAAACACAACTTAAGGAGGATAAAAAATGAAAACGAAAAAGTTAGTAGCAATTGGTTTAGTAGCAGTAATGACCGCATCTATGATCGGTTGTGGCTCAAAAGGAGAGACAACCGTCGCTGAGACAGAGACAGATGCAAAGGAAGCAGAAGACACTACAGCAGATGCAACAGAGGAAAGTACTGAGGAAGCTGCAGAAGGATTGATTTCTTATGCAGACTTAAAGCTGGGAGAGGATCTGACAGATCTCACCGCAAACATTACTTTGTTTAATCACAGAACAGATTTACAGAGTGCAGATTATCCCGGAAAGACTTGGGATCAGTACATCGCAGAATTTAACGAGGTATATCCGAACATTAGCGTGGAAGTATCGACAGATACAAATTATGCAGAGTCATCTTTACTTCGTCTGCAGGGTGGCGACTGGGGAGATATCATGATGATTCCCGCAGTTGATAAAGAAGACTTAGGAAATTATTTCCTTTCATACGGTGACTTGGATACATTGAGCCAGAAGGTACGTTTCGCAAGCGAGTGGGCATATGGAGATCAGGTATATGGCATCGCTTCTACCGGAACAGCACAGGGTATTGTTTATAACAAGAAAGTTTTTGAAGAGGCTGGTGTGACAACACTTCCCAAAACTCCGGAAGAGTTTATGGCAGCATTAAAGGCAATCAAGGATACCTTCGGTGAAGAAGTTGTTCCGCTTTATACAAACTATGCAGCAGGATGGACAATGGGTGCGTGGGATGCTTATATCAGCGGTACAGCTACCGGTGATGAGACATTCATGAATCAGAAAATGTTACATATGAAAGATCCTTTTGCAGATGCAGGAAACGGCGCAGGCGCATACAATGTGTACAAGATTCTCTACGATGCAGTGGCAAACGGCTATACAGAAGATGACTATGCGACAACAGACTGGGAAGGCTGCAAGGGTATGATCAACAACGGAAAGATCGGATGTATGGTACTTGGTTCATGGGCATTCTCACAGATGCGTGATGCAGGTGAAAACGGCGCAGATATCGGATATATGTCATTCCCGATTACCGTAGATGGTAAGCAGTATGCAAGTGCAGGCCCTGACTACAACTTTGGTATTAACGCAGATGCAGATCAGACAAACCAGCAGGCATCTTTGATCTTTGTAAAATGGATGACTGAAAAGTCAGGCTTCTCATACAACGAGAGCGGTGTGCCGATCGCAATGGATGATACAAATTGGCCGGATCTTTACAGTGCATTTGATGGTATCGAATTGATTTCTAACGCACCTGCAGTAGCCGGTGAAGAAGCGTTGTTGAATATTTTAAATGCAGATTCAGAATTGAACTTCAATGCAGGCGGTGACAAGAAGGTACAGGAAATTATCGAGCATGCAGCAAACGGAGATATGTCTTACGATGAAATCATTGCAGATTGGAACCAGAGATGGACAGATGCACAGGAAGTAAATAATATTCCGGTTACTGAATAAAACAAGTCGTATCGAATGAAATAAAGAAAAAAATTGGGGCGGCGGTGCGAATACCGCACCGCGACAGCCGCCAATGCATGGTAAAACGAGGAGGAGATCAATATGGAAAGGCAGGCAAAAGGCTTGGGAGCATGGATAAAAAGCAGAAAAGGTCAGCAAGCGATTATCATAGTGGCATTTATGTTTATACCCTTGTTGTTGCTCTTTGTTTTTACATATCTGCCGTTTGGTCAGATGGTAGAATTCAGTTTTTATAAAATGAAATATTCGACCCCTGTAGAGAAGCGTGTATTTGTGGGGTTGAAAAATTATATTGATGTATTTCAGCGAAAAGACTGTTTCGCAGCATTGAAATTGTCCGGCTACTATGTGGTTGGTTCCCTGGTACAGCTCGTATTATCGCTGTATCTGGCGACGATTCTCAGTTTTAAAACGAAGGGTGGAAATATATTTAAAGGATTTATGTTTTTTCCCTATTTGATTAGCGGTATCGCAATCGGATTTATCTTTAAATTTTTCTACACCAGAGGCTTTGTATTTGATACCGTACTGCAATGGTGCGGATTTGAATTGGAAAACCTTCCGTACTGGTTAAAAGATCAGCGGATTAACAATATATCATTGGTGGCGACTTCGGTGTGGCGTTACTTCGGACAGAATATGGTACTTTTCATCGGTGCAATTATGTCGGTGGATAAAGAAATGTACGAGGCAGCGGACTTGGATGGAGCTACAAAGTTACAGCAATTTTTCTATATTATTTTACCGAGTATCAAAACGATTGTGACATTAAACATTATTATGTCAGTGACCGGAGCGCTCAGTGCATTCGAACCTCCCTATGTAATCACCGGTGGCGCAAACGGTACGGGAACGTATTTCGTTATCATGAATGAAATCGCACATGTCACACAGAAGGTAGGTCTGGCATCTGCAATGGCGGTTGTATTATTACTCATCATTTTTGCAGCGACGATTGCACAGAAGCTTTTGATGAAGTACCTGTTTCGAAACGCCGAGGATGACAGCGTAGGTCAGAAAAAACGTCGCGTGAGAGGAGGCAGATAGAATGAAACGAGCAAATGGAAAGTCAATCATCTGGAATACTGTCAAATATATATCACTTGTATTTTTCTCGATTGTTGCAGTTTTACCGATTGTGTCGTGTGTAATCACTGCTTTCAAAAGTGACGAAGAATATGCGGCAACAAACGTGATGCAGTTACCGACGAGCTGGCAGTTTAGCAATTTTGCAAAAGCATTTGAAACCGCAAATATGGGTCGCGCGTTTTTGAACTCCGGTATCGTTTTGGTGTGTGTACTCGCAGGTGCAGTGATTATCGGAACGCAGTTGGCATATGTACTCAATCGCTTTAAGTTTCCGGGAAACGGATTGATTCGAAACCTGTTCCTGTTCGCAAGCCTTCTTCCCGGCGTAGCAATGCAGGTGTCTGTATACAATATCATGCAGTCGTTAGGGTTTATCAATCATTTATACGGCTACATCATTATGATGATGGGAACGGACATTATTTCAATTTATATTTTCATTCAGTTTATGGAAAATATATCGACATCGTTGGATGAATCAGCGATTATTGACGGCGCATCGTATGCGACCATCTACTGGAAAATTATACTTCCGCTGTTAAAACCGGCGATTGTGACGAGTATGATTTTAAAAGGTGTGAGTACCTATAACGAATACTATGCAGCAAGTCTGTATCTGCAAAAGAAAGAGTTAGAGACGGTGGCGATTTCACTGTACACCTTCACCGGACCGCTCGGAAGCAAATACAACATGATTTGCGCAGGTGTCATTATTTCATTACTTCCGGCATTGATTATATTTATTCTTTGCCAGAAACAGATTTATAGCGGAATTACATCCGGAGCAGTAAAAGGATAAGAGCACACAGTATATAGAGGAAATAATAATGGGAATGATAAGAGAAGTAAAAGATGAATTGGTAAATCATATGATTCCGTTTTGGAGCAGTCTGCGCGATGAGCGATATGGTGGATATTATGGACTGATGGATTATGATTTGACGATACACGAAAAGGCAGTCAAGGGATGCATTTTAAACAGTCGGATTCTCTGGTTTTATGCAAATGCATATTTAACACTGAAAGATACTGCTTTGTTGGATGAGGCAAGACATGCGTATGAATTTTTGAGAGATTATGGGATTGATCGAGAGCAGGGAGGCGTGTATTGGTCACTGCAATATGACGGCACGCCGGAAGATACGACGAAGCATACCTATAATCAGGCATTTGCGATTTATGCACTTGCATCTTACTATGACGCATCAAGAGATGCAGAAGCATTGGCATTGGCACGTGAACTGTTCCATGTGATAGAGAATCGCTGCATGGATGAAAACGGTTATAAAGAGGCGTTTGACAGAGCGTTTTTGCCGGTTGAAAATGACAAACTTTCGGAGAATGGAATCATTGCAGAAAAAACGATGAATACCCTGCTGCATGTGTTTGAAGCGTATACAGAATTGTATCGTGTAGCAAAGGATGCGTTTGTAAAGAAACGTTTGATGTGGATTTTGGATGTGTTTGAAACAAAAATTTATAATCCGATGCTCGAAAGACAGGAAGTGTTTTTTGATGCGCAGTACAACAGCTTGCTGGATTTACACTCATACGGACACGACATAGAGACCGCATGGTTGCTTGATCGAGGCTTAGATGTGCTGGGTGATGAGGGATACAAAGAAAGAATCGGAAAAATCATCGACAAGCTGACTGTGTGTGTGTATCGCACGGCATTTAACGGTCACTCACTTGCAAACGAAGCGGAGAACGGAGTTGTAGATGCGAAGCGTGTCTGGTGGGTACAGGCAGAAACGATTGTTGGATTTGTGAATGGATATCAGCGGGATCAGACACAGGAACAATACCTTGCAGCGGCACAGGCAGAGTGGGAATTTGTAAAACAGTATCTGATAGATAAACGCGATGGTTCGGAATGGCTGTGGGCAATCAATGAAGACGGAAGTCCGATTGAAAATCTGCCGATAGTAGAGCCTTGGAAGTGCCCGTATCACAATGGAAGAATGTGTATGGAAATCATAAGGAGGGGAATCGATGTTGCATAAGAATTATTATGTGGAATTAGAAAAGCAAGAGAACATAATCACACGAAAAAATAAAAAAACAGAGGAATATAACGGTATCTATGAGCGCTATGAATATCCGGTGTTGACGCGAGAACATATTCCGCTCACCTGGAGATATGATTTGGATATCAATGACAATCCGTATTTTATGGAGCGTCTCGGTATCAATGCAGTGATGAATTCGGGCGCGATTGAGCTGAACGGAAAATATTATTTAATCGCACGTATCGAGGGAAATGACAGAAAGTCTTTCTTTGGTGTGGCAGAGAGCGATAACGGAATCGACGGTTTCCGTTTTTGGGATTATCCGATTTTGCTGGAAGATGTGTGTCCGGAAGAGACGAACGTGTATGACATGCGTCTGACAAAGCACGAAGACGGCTATATCTATGGCGTATTTTGTTCGGAAAGCAAGGATACCACTGTAAACGATTTGTCTGCAGCCGTAGCGGCAGCAGGAATCGTGCGGACAAAGGATTTGAAGACATGGGAGCGTCTGGATAATTTAAAAACACTCCGTTCACCGCAGCAGAGAAATGTTGTGCTGCATCCGGAGTTTGTAGACGGAAAATATGCATTTTATACCAGACCGATGGATGATTTTATCGAGACTGGTTCCGGCGGCGGTATCGGTTTTGGATTGTGTGAGGATATTGCGCATGCAGTAATCGACGAAGAGAAAATGACATCGCTTCGCAAGTATCACACGATTACAGAAGCAAAAAACGGAGCAGGTGCGACTCCGATAAAGACCGAAAAAGGATGGATTCATATCGCGCACGGCGTAAGAAATACGGCAGCAGGACTGCGTTATGTGATTTATGCATTTGCGACAGCATTAGATGATCCGTCGAAGGTGATTGCAGAGCCGTCCGGTCTGCTCATCGGACCGAGAGGAGAAGAGCGCGTGGGTGATGTGTCAAACGTGGTATTCACCAATGGAGCAATCGCACGGGAAAACGGAGAGGTGTATATCTATTATGCATCTTCTGATACAAGAATGCATGTAGCGACCACGACGATTGAACGACTGATGGATTTTGTGTTCGAGACACCGGAAGATCCCGGACGTTCTATGGAATGTGTCGCTCAAAGATGCAAGCTGATTGAGAAGAATCTGGAGATTTTATCAAAAAATAAATGAAAATAGATACAGAGATTTGTGAAGGAGGATATGATAAATGGCTAAATATACAATGATTTCACCCGCAGTAGAAAATGTGCCCTGGCAGGAACGTCCGGAAGGATTAAAGGGTGCACCGATTTGGAGATACAATGAGAACCCGATTATCGGACGCAATCCGATCGAGGGCGTGGCACGTATTTTTAACAGTGCTGTAATGCCGTATGAAGGAGCGTTTATCGGCGTGTTTAGAGGAGAGCAGACCAACGGTATTCCCTATATTTATTTGGGAAGAAGTAAAGATGCGATTCATTGGGAATTCGACAGCGAAAAGATTCCTTTTGTAGATGAAAACGGAGAACCGTTTATGCCGGTATATGCATATGATCCGCGTCTTGTGAAAGTGGAGGATACTTACTATATCATCTGGTGTCAGGATTTTTACGGTGCAGCAATCGGAATGGCGAAGACAACAGACTTTAAAACATTTGTCCGTGTAGAAAATCCGTTTTTACCGTTCAACAGAAATGCAGTGTTATTCCCGCGTAAAATCAACGGAAACTTTATGATGCTTTCGAGACCGTCTGACAGCGGACACACACCCTTTGGAGATATTTTTATTAGCGAGAGCCCGGATTTGACCTACTGGGGAAAACATCGCCATGTGATGGGAAAAGGTGCTGAATGGTGGGAATCATTAAAAATCGGCGGCGGAGCAGCGCCGATCGAAACGAGTGAAGGATGGCTGTTATTTTATCATGGTGTGAGCGGCACCTGTAATGGATATGTATATTCGATTGGCGGAGCGATTTTAGATATCGATGAGCCGTCGAAAGTAAAATATCGTTGTGAAAACTTCCTCTTAACACCGGAGGAGTGGTATGAGGAACGTGGATTTGTGCCGAATGTGTGCTTCCCTTGTGCGACAATTCACGATTCTGCAACCGGAAAAATCGCAGTATACTACGGAGCCGCTGACAGCTATGTCGGACTCGCGTTCACACAGTTGGATGACATCATCGACTATATAAAAGAACATAGTGTTGTAAGAGATGCAGACACCGAGATTGGCAGAAGATAAAAAAACAGCTCTTCTCTTAATTTTACCATTATTAGAACATGGCTGCAGAGTGCATCTGCAGCCACCCCGAAAGGGGAAATGACTGAAGCAAGTTTGGATAGAGGCAAATAGGCATATTCCGAAACATATGCTTCAGTTTTTTTGCGCCTTTTTTTAGGGAAAAACAACGTGTGGAGGAACAAAAAATGTGGATATCACCGGATGATTCAAGATTGCAGTACAGCGGAAGAATCGATTTTTCAAACCCGCAGGCACCGGTACTAATCTGGCCGAGCAGTTATGTCAGACTGCGCTTTCAGGGAGCGGATGTGGCGGTGGAATTGGAAAACCGTCGGGCGTATTGGAAAAACGATATTGGCTATGTGTTAGACGGGGAAGTGTATCAGGTGCGCTTACAGGATGACGGCACACAGCGTTTGGTTATAAAGACCAAAAAAGAGGAGCAAAAGGAGCATGAGCTGATTTTATACAAGCGAATGGATGCCTGTCATCATGTGACCATACATGGCTTTGAGTTGGGAGATGATGCGGTGCTGTTGCAGCCCTCGGAGTTACCAAAGCGGCGAATCGAGGTGTATGGAGACAGCGTATCGGCAGGCGAGGTCAGTGAGGCAGTCGCATATGTCAAAAAAGCAGATCCCGTACATGAGGGACAGTATTCAAATAGCTGGTATTCCTATGCGTGGATGACAGCGCGAAAACTGGATGCACAGCTTCACAACATCGCGCAGGGCGGTGTGGCGTTGTTGCCGGGCACGGGATGGTTTGCAGAGCCGGACTATATCGGAATGGAGCAGATTTATGACAAGGTCAGCTATCACCCGTCACTCGGTGAGATAAAAGAATGGGATTTCTCACGCTATGTGCCACAGGTTGTCATTGTAGCAATCGGACAAAATGACAATCATCCTACGGATTATATGGCAGATGACCCGGCGGGTGAACAGGCGCAGCACTGGAAAAATCACTATGAACAATTTGTGCGCAAACTGCGTGCACATTATCCGAAGGCAACGATGATTCTGACGACAACGATATTGGAACACCATAAAAACTGGGATGACGCGATTGAAGAGGTGTGTCAAAGACTGCAGGATGAGAAAATTCATCACTTTTTATACCGGGACAATGGATGCGGGACACCGGGACATATTCGAATACCGGAGGCAGAGCAGATGGCAGAAGAATTGAGCAGTTATATCGAATCGCTGGGAGCGGATATCTGGATATAAGAACAATCAGGAGGAGAAAAATGAATCAGGAAATAGAGCGAAAAACAGGGATTTCAAATAGAGGAAACTGCTACAGAATCAAGCAGGTCATGAAGCGCGCACAGGCAGGTGAGGAACTGACGATTGCATTTATCGGCGGTTCGATTACACAGGGAAGTCTGGCAAGCAAATCGGAGCATTGCTACGCGGCACATGTATACGAATGGTGGAAACAAGCATTTCCGAACGCGACGTTTCATTATATCAATGCCGGAATCGGTGGTACAACGTCTCAGTTTGGGACTGTGCGCGTGCAAACGGATGTATTGGTGCATCAGCCGGATCTGGTGTTTGTGGAGTTCAGTGTAAATGATGACAGTACAGAGCTGTATTTAGAGACATATGAAGGTCTGGTGAGGAAAATTTGGTCGGCAGAAAGTGAACCGGCGATTATGCTTGTGCATAATGTGCGCTATGACAATGGTGCGAATGCACAGGTGCAGCACGGGAAAATAGCCAGATATTATGATTTGCCTGCGGTCAGCATGCAGCGCGCGATTTATCCGTATGTGTTGGACGGAACGGTAGAGCGCCGGGAAATCACACCGGATGATTTGCATCCGAATGACAAAGGACATGCGTGGATTGCTGCTGTCATTACAGACTGTTTAGAGCAGATAAGAGTGGATGCAGATGAATGTCAAATGCCAAAGCGGGAGTTGCCGTCGCCGCTTACGGCAAATCGCTATGAGCATGCAAAGCGTTATCAAAATGATTATGAAAATGTGCAGATGGAAGGCTTTTGCAGAGACGAACGGGAACAGACGGATTTGACAGACTGCTTTAAAAATGGTTGGTACGCGA
Source organism: Eubacterium sp. (assembly GCA_017623885.1). Lineage (GTDB taxonomy): Bacteria > Bacillota > Clostridia > Lachnospirales > Lachnospiraceae > W0P33-017. Next base: position 10,643 of record JAGAOE010000090.1, read on the forward strand.
GCAAGGCGGGTGCACGTATTGCGTTTGATATTTCCGGGAAAGTGCTGGCAGTGCAGTATCGGAAATCCGTGCAGCATCCGGCACCGATTGCGCGTTTGGTGGTAGATGGAGATGAGGAGCATGCAATGGTTTTGGACGGCAATTTTCAGGAAACATGGGGAGACTGCCTGTATATCGAGACCTTACAGCAGGCTGAATCCGTACCGTTTAAAGAAACACATCATATCGAAATTACATTGACAGAACAGGAAGCGGAAGCACTGGTGCCGTTTTATCTGACAGCCGTGCTTGTTGGAGCGTGAAAAAATGGGCTTGTGCAAATGCATAATCAGAACATAGAGGAGGAAGATACAAATGCTTTTAGATACAAATCAAAATGAGGTACAGCCACAGTTGCTGTTTTTAAATCCGATATTTAAAGAAATGGTCTGGGGAGGAGCGCGCATGGCGGAACAGTTTGGCTATGAGCTTCCCGGTACAGATACCGGTGAGTGCTGGGGAATCGCAGCGCATCCGAACGGAGATGACACAATACGCGGAGGCATTTACGATGGAATGAAATTGTCCAGCCTGTGGAACACGCACCGGGAGTTGTTCGGGAATCTGGAGGGAGATCGTTTTCCGCTTTTAATAAAAATCATAGATGCAAAAGAAAATCTGAGTATTCAGGTACATCCGGACGATGCGCGTGCAGCACGCTATGAGAATGGTTCGCTTGGAAAAACAGAGTGTTGGTATGTACTGGACTGTCCAAAGGATGCAACACTGGTTGTCGGACATTATGCCAAGACACGTGAGGAGCTAAAGCAGATGATTCATGAGGGCAGGTGGAATGAATTGATTCGGGAAGTGCCGATTCAAAAAGGTGATTTCATACAGATTGACCCCGGCACAGTTCATGCGATTACGGCAGGATGTATGATTTTAGAGACGCAACAGAACAGTGATATTACTTATCGTGTATATGACTATGATCGATTGACAGATGGAAAGCCGCGTGAACTGCATGTGGAACAGAGCATTGCTTCGATATTAGTTCCGGCAAAAAATGCAGATGACAGTGTGCGTCACTTGGCAAATCTGGCGCAAAATGAGTGGCACGAGCTGATTGCATGTCCTTATTATCGTGTATTTAAGCTGAATTTAAATGGAAGCTATGAGATGAATCAGAGTTATCCGTTTTTAAATGTCAGTGTATTAAATGGGAACGGAAGCCTGAACGGTCAGCCGTTGAAAAAAGGAGAGCATCTGATTATTCCGGCAAAATACGGAAAAATGAAACTGGAAGGAGAATTGGAATTAGTGGCATCTACGGTAAATGTTGCCAGCTAAAGGGGCGCGAGAGAAGAAATATCGCAAGCCAGGGGATGAACAGCTACTTATCGAGAATTACTCTCGTTTAAGGGGATTGCCTGAGTGGGTCGAATCTGTTATTCTTATCTAGGTTAGTCAAGGCTAACTAGAAGGAGGATAAAAGAATGGATAAGATTTATGTGGTTTATTGGTCACAGACCGGAAATACACAGGCAATGGCAGAAGCAATTGGAAAAGGCATTACCGATGCAGGGAAAGAGGCGGCGGTTGTCGGTGTGAATGAAGTTTCTATGGATGAATTAAAGAAAGCGAATGGATTTGCACTGGGATGTCCGGCAATGGGAGCAGAAGTGCTGGAAGAAATGGAAATGGAACCGTTTGTAAGTGAAGTAGAAGCGTTTGCAGCAGGAAAAACAATTGCACTGTTTGGCTCTTACGGATGGGGCGACGGACAGTGGATGCGTGACTGGACAGAGAGAATGCAAAGCTGTGGCGCAAACGTATTGGACGGCGAAGGATATATTTGTCAGGAAGCTCCGGATGATGATGCGGTAGCAGCATGCGAGGCGATTGGAAAACAGTTAGCAGCATTATAAGATGACCGGAAAAGGGAAGGTGCGATGAGAGACAGATTGCTGGAAACGAAACTGATAGAGCATTGTTCGCCTACGCTCGCGGGTTTGAAATCTGCGGGGCTGTTCAGCTATTTTTTTCAAGACAGGCAGGAAGTTTATGAGGAGTTATGTGCTGCCAATGCGCTGTTAAATGAACGAGGGGTATATGTAGAGGCGATGATTTGGAGAACGGAATCCGTGTTGGTTTATGTGTATCGACCGAAAAAATTACAGGTCGAATTGAGTCGTCAAGGTGTCATGGATTTGCTGGAAAGATATGGATACGAGGACGATTGCATAGACAACTGTGTGAGACGGCTGAAAAAAAGAATACAGAAGGAGGCGTGCTTTCCGCATGAAATTGGTTTGTTTTTGGGATATCCACTCGAAGACGTAGAGGGATTTATCAAAAATAAAGGAAGAAACTGCGAAAGCTGTGGAATGTGGAAGGTATATTGCAATGCCGGTGAAAAGCAATTGCTCTTTGCAAAATTTAAGAAATGTACGGAAGTATACAAGCAGGTGTTTGGTGAAGGCAGACAGCTTTTGCAATTGACTGTGGCTACATAGGAGATAGGCGGTTGATATTTTGGGGAAGAAAATATCAATCGCCTGTTTTGATTTTCTTACTATGTTCTTGACAAAATGAAAGTAGAAGTGTACACTATCCATAGTTAGATAAAGCTAACGAGAGATAGGAGGAACGAAGGAAACTTCGGAACAACTGATGGAAAAGAATAGAGCAAAAGCAGATACTTACTATCGGAGAAATGATATACGAAAAGATATTGTAATAAGCAGACTGAGAGAGCGTGGGTGTCGCATTACCAAACAGCGTCAATTACTGCTTGATGTGATATTGGAAGAGGAATGTGCGAGCTGCAAAGAGATGTACTATAAGGCTTGTGCAGTAGATGATTCCATCGGAATCGCGACGGTGTACCGTATGGTGAGTATATTGGAAGATATTGGTGCATTTAGCAGAAAAAATATGTATAAGATTTCATGTGGCATGAACTGCGACAGAGAAAATGTGTGTACGATTGAATTTGATGACCATACATATTGCCAGCTTAACGCAAAAAACTGGTACAAAGTCATCTCGGAAGGCTTGCGTGTGTGCGGATATTATCAGGGGAAGAAAATTTCGAGTGTGGAAGTCGATTCGTGCAGCAGAACGTGCGGTTAATGAGAAAAAATATCAACAAACAAAAAGTATTAGAAATCGTTACAGGAGATGCTTTATAATGGAAAAAATGTAACTGTGTGGATCGAAACAGTTACGGAAAAATAACAAAGGGGGATATGAAATGCTGAATATCATAAAATTAATTAATGTGAAAAAAACCGGAATTTTTGCTGCAGGAGTGCTGTTTGGAACAGCCGGATTAAAGGTATTATCCAGCAAAGATGCAAAAAAAGTATATACAAACTGTACAGCGGCGGTTCTTCGTGCGAAAGACTGTGTACTGAATACGGTCAGCAGCATTCAGGAGAATGCAGAAGATATTTACGCAGAAGCACAGCAGATAAATGAGGAGCGTGCAGCACAAGAGGTAGAAATCGAAGACGAGATCGAAGAAAAAGCTTCCTTCAAAGAAGTAGAGGAAGAAACAGAAGAATAGAAAGCGTAACACCTGTGGGAAACTGCAGGTGTTTTCGTTAATTTTTGATGTCTTTTTTGTTTTATGGGAATGACTATGTTACATGAAAGCGTGAAAGGGCTAAGTAATAGATGAGATTTAAAATTGAGCATGAAATCAAAGGACGCATGAGAATTCATGTTGTTCAGAAAAAAATATCAATCAAAGAAGCGGATGTGATGCAATATTTTTTGCAACAGAGAGAATATGTGACGTCAGTGAAAGTGTATGAGCGAACCGGTGATGTGGCAATTTGTTATCAGAAAGAATCTCGCGAGCAGATCATGGATGATTTGAAAAAATTTTCGTTTGAAAACATCGCGGTACCGGATCATGTGTGGCAGAATTCAGGAAGAGCAGCCAGCCGCTATTATTGGGATGAGCTGGTGTGGTATGTTTTGTGCTGGGGCGGCAGAAAACTGTTTCTTCCGATGTCCATCAGACAGGTATGTACGTTAGTAAAAGCCAGTCGCTACATCTGGAAAGGATGCTGTGCACTTCGAAAGCGAAAAATAGAGGTGTCGGTGCTGGATGCGACTGCGATTGCGGTATCTGTGCTGCGAAACGATTTCAATACGGCAAGCTCTGTAATGTTCCTGCTTGGAATCGGTGAAATACTGGAAGAGTGGACGCATAAAAAGTCTGTAGATGATTTGGCGCGCAGTATGTCACTGAATGTGAATAAGGTATGGATGCTCGCAGACGGAAAGGAAATTCTGACAGATATACAGAAGGTGAAAGCGGACGATGTCGTTGTGATTCACATGGGAAATGTCGTGCCGTTTGACGGTGTAGTGGTACAGGGTGCCGGTGCGGTGAATCAGGCATCTATGACCGGTGAATCAATGGCGGTGGCAAAAGAGGTCGGCGGCTATGTGTATGCGGGCACGGTATTGGAAGAAGGCGAGATTTGCGTTCGCGTAAAAGAGACTGCCGGAGCAAACCGTTATGAGAAAATAGTTTCGATGATAGAAGAGACCGAAAAATTAAAATCGGCGATGGAAGGTCAGGCAGAGCACTTGGCAGACAAGCTGGTGCCGTACACACTGCTCGGAACCGGACTTGTATATCTTTTGACACGAAATGCGACAAAGGCATTGTCTGTATTGATGGTAGATTTTTCATGTGCATTAAAATTGGCGATGCCGATTGCGGTATTATCAGCGATTCGAGAAGCCAGCACACATCAGATTACAGTAAAAGGCGGCAGATTTTTAGAGCAGGTGGAAGCGGCAGATACGATTGTATTTGACAAGACGGGAACACTCACAAATGCGACACCGACTGTAGTTGATGTGATTCCTTTTGTAGATGAAAATCCGGATGAATTGTTGCGTATCGCAGCATGTCTGGAGGAGCATTTTCCGCATTCGATGGCACGCGCAGTTGTAAACGCAGCGTTGGAGCGCGGTTTGACACATGAAGAAAAACATTCACGCGTAGAATATATTGTTGCGCACGGCATCTCGTCTACGGTAGATGGCAAAAAAGTAGTAATTGGCAGCTACCATTTTGTGTTCGAAGATGAAAGCTGCACGATACCGGCTGGCAAAGAAGCGTTGTTTGCAGAATTACCGGAGGCGTATTCACATCTGTATCTGGCAGTCGAGGGAGAATTAGTCGCGGTTATTTGTATTGAAGACCCGCTTAGAAAAGAATCAGCAGGTGCAGTGCAGGCATTGAAAGAAGCAGGATTTTCAAAGATTGTTATGATGACCGGAGACAGTGAAAAGATTGCAAAGACGATTGCCGGAAGAGTAGGCGTTGATGAATATTACGCGGAAGTGTTGCCGGAACAGAAAGCGCAGTATGTAGAACAGCAAAAGGCACTCGGAAGAAAAGTGGTGATGGTCGGAGACGGTATCAATGATTCGCCGGCGCTTTCGACAGCAGATGTGGGAATCGCCATCAATGACGGTGCGCAAATCGCGCGGGAAATCGCTGATATTACGATTGATGCGGGCAGTCTGCATGAGCTGGTGACACTTAAGCAAATCAGCAACGGACTTGCAAAGCGTGTGAAAGGAAATTATCGCAAGATCATGGGAATCAACTCAGCGCTCATTTTGCTGGGCGTGAGCGGCCTTGTTCAGCCGACAGCATCCGCATTGATACATAATGCATCGACACTGGCGATTAGCCTGAACAGCATGAAGGATTTATTGGAGAAATAAAATGATGATTATCAGATGGTGAAAGGAGGAAAACTACATGAAACAGCATAGATTTTGGGCTTGGGCGATGGTATTTTGTGCAGTGATGGTATTTTACACCGGATACAAGCACAAATAAGCGATGCGAAAGTCGATAAAAATGTCGGGAAAGACTTGACAAATTCATGTATCGATTTTATAATTCAAAAAAACATATAGAAACCGTTGAAGCGGAGATAACGGCAATGATGCCTTTACAGAGAGCCTGTGATGCTGAGATGCAGGTGAGAAACAAGTTGTCAAATGGACCGCTGAGGGCGCAGTCAAAGGAAACGCGAGGCATACTTGAGTTCTGAGTATACTGTGACGTGCAGACATACGTTAGTTGTCAGGGATATGTTAGTATCCTGTGAGTGCATAGGGTTTCCCTATGAATGCAAGGTGGTACCGCGGATAGCAAGCATCAGATTGTATCTATTTGAACCTATTCGTCCTTGACAGAAACGACACTTCTGTCAAGGACTTTTTTGTTTCATAGGAAAGACCTTGTTGCATCAAAGTGTAAAAGTGACGAGCTTTCCTATGAAACAAAAACGCTCCGCGAGGATCGCACTGCGGCGGAAAAGAAGTATGTCGCTTGTCGCGACCCGCCGCAGGCGGAGAATCTCGCAAGCGAGATTCTTTGTTCTTTCATGGGAAAGATCTTGTGGTATTAAAGCACGAAAGTATAGTGCTTTTCTATGAAACCGAAAAAAGTACATGACGGAACAACCAATCGGATAAATAATTGCAGAAAAATATCCGATAACAATTATAGAATGTGGAGGAGAAAACAATGAACATGAACAACGTGAATTTTGAAACCTATTTTAAAAACTATCCGGATGAAAATGGCTATTTTGGAAAGTACGGCGGCTCTTATGTATCAAAGGAGTTGCAGACTGCCATGAACGAAATTAATGATGCGTATCAGACCATTTGCAAATCTAGAAAATTTATTAGCGAGCTGCGCCGTATCCGCAAAGAATTTCAGGGAAGACCGACTCCGATTTCTTATTTGGAGAGACTCTCAGGCAAACTTGGAAATGCACAGCTTTATGTAAAGAGAGAAGATTTGAACCATACCGGTGCTCACAAGCTGAATCATTGTATGGGAGAAGTCCTGCTTGCAAAATACATGGGCAAAAAGAAGGTTATTGCTGAGACCGGTGCAGGTCAGCACGGTGTGGCACTTGCGACAGCAGCGGCTTACTTTGGACTGGATTGTGACATCTATATGGGTGCAGTCGATGTGAAAAAGCAGGCACCGAACGTGGCAAGAATGAAAATTCTCGGTGCGCGTGTCGTAGAAGTAACAGACGGTATGCAGACGATGAAAGAGGCAGTAGATGCTGCATTCTTAGCATACAGTAAAGAATATAAAGATGCAATTTATTGTATCGGTTCGGTAGTAGGTCCGCATCCGTTCCCGATGATGGTACGTGATTTCCAGAGTGTCGTAGGAATTGAGGCACGTGAGCAGTTTCTGGAGATGACAGGTGAGCTGCCGGATGCAGTCGTAGCTTGTGTCGGTGGCGGATCAAATGCGATGGGACTGTTTTCCGGTTTCTTAAATGATCCGGTAGAGATTTATGGAGTAGAGCCGTTGGGACGCGGTGCGACACTTGGCGATCATGCAGCAAGTCTTGCATACGGAGAAGAGGGCGTGATGCATGGATTTAACAGTATCATGTTAAAGGATGAGAACGGAGAACCGGCACCGGTTTACTCTGTAGCAAGCGGTCTGGATTACCCGTCATCAGGTCCGGAGCATGCATTTTTGCATGACATCGGACGTATCAAGTATGATGTCGTAAATGATGATGAAACAATAGAGGCATTTTTCGAATTATCCAGATTAGAAGGAATTATTCCTGCCATCGAAAGCTCACATGCAGTCGCATATGGTATGAAGCTGGCAAAACAGATGGGAAGAGGTTCTGTTCTTATTAACTTGTCCGGAAGAGGCGACAAGGATATGGATTATGTAATCGAGCACTACGGCATTCGCTAAGCGAGGCTTACTGTGTCAGCAGTGTGAGGTGAAAGGGGGAAAACTATGAAAATCGCAGAAGCAAGACAGGTTTATCAAATGCAGATCAAACAATGTCGGGAACAGCGTGCATTATTTGAAAAGCAGAAAACGGAATTGAGCGAAAAGATGAATTCTGTGGAAAATGGAACGACCGTATATGCGAATGAGGCTGCGACGTTGGAGTTGAGCATGAAGACGCTCGATGAGAAACAGTCCGAATACGAAAAGTATATGGAGCAACTGCTCCTGCAGCATACTGCGATTGCAAATATGGAATCCTCCAAGCAGCAGGGAGAGGCGATGGCAGCGTATGCAGAAGATCTCGGAAAAATCATGGAAGTCGCTCGCAGAATTATGAAAGGCGGGATCGTGCCGCCGACAGATGAAAAAAAGCTGATGGATTACAGCATGGAACTGTATCAGGCGGCAAAAAACATGGGTGCGATGGCACAGCGCAGAGAAAAAGAGGAATATGATTCTCTCTGGGATGAAGAAGAAACAAAATCCGTCGAAGATCCGACTGAGATGGCGGATCAGACAGAAGCAGCAGGCGTTGCACCGGCGATCGTGCCTGTTGCAGAGCTGGCACAGAGTTCGGAAAGTATAGAATAAAAAAGGAATCGCATCCGCGTGAAAGGATGCGCGAGAGCAGGCAGATCAATCTGAAAAGAGCGACCTGCCTGTTTTTATTTCATAGGAAAGACCTTGTCGCAATAAAGTGTGAAAGTGACGAGCTTTCCTATGAAAGAAAAGCACTTTTGTTCTGACACCTAACTTTTATAGAAAATAGACACATATCTCTGAAATATGTGCCTATTTTTTTGTGAGATGGAATAGTACAATATGTTCCGAAATGAAAGATGAAAGGGAGTTTAAGAAAATGTGGAAAGAAAAAGAAGAAAAGCCAATAGCGATGTATCTGGGGTTGACGTTTGCGATTACATGGATGACGGAGGCAATCATTATTCTGATAGAAAAAATGAACCTGTTTTCGACGACGGTGACACAGGTCGTAGCGATGCTTCTGATTGCAGTATTTGCAGCTTTGGCGCCGGGAATATCCGTTTATTTACTGCTGCGTCAGCGCGGAAAAATTTCCGGGTTGAAGGACTATTTGAAGCGAGTGTTTGCATGCGAGAGTAAAAAGAGCCTGGTGGCAGGTCTTGCTTTGACATTTTTTTATATGGCAGTATTTGTGATTTGTACAGAAGAACAAGTACCTGGGCGTCCCTGGTATATTGCACCGTTTATGCTGTTGTTTATGATTCCGGGAGGCGGCTGGGAAGAGTTGGGCTGGCGCGGATTTTTGCAGCCGGCACTGGAAGAAAAATTCGGATTTGTCTCTGCGACTGTGATCATGGGCGCGATATGGTCTATCTGGCATTTCCCGTTATGGTTTATTGAGAGTGCGAGTCAGAAAAATTTTGAGTTCTGGGCATTTTCACTTTATTGTGTGGCGCTATCATTTTTACTGGCGGCAGCATACAAAATGACAAAGAGCGTGATTGTTCCGATTTTGCTTCACGCCTGGGCAAATACGATGTGTGGCGGCATTTACACCTATCATGTTTTGGAGTACGGACCGAGTGTAAAGGGATGTTTATTCTTTTTGGGGATGATTTTACTGGCATGTCTGATAAATGCCTATTATAATGAAAACAAGAATTAATTCGGAACGAAATAGAAATGAAAGCATAGGAGGAATGAATATGAAATTGTTGCTAAAAGCATTTTTGAAAGCAGTGTGCGGTGCCATCTTGATGGGATTGTTTCTGTTATTGCCGGCTGGTACGTGGAATTTTCCGAATGCATGGTTGCTGGGTGGACTGTTGTTTCTGCCGATGATTTTTGCCGGCATCGTGTTATTTGCAAAAGCACCGGAGCTGCTGGAGAAACGATTAAATACGAAAGAAACAGAAAAAACACAGATGGGCGTGGTTGCTCTTTCTGCAATCATGTTCATTGCTGCGTTTATTGTGGCGGGATTGGATTTTCGTTTTCGGTGGACAAAGGTTCCTACCTGGCTGGTGATAGCAGCATCTCTTGTGATGCTGGCAGCATATGGACTGTATTTGGAAGTTATGCGTGAAAATGCATATTTGTCAAGAACGGTAGAGATTCAGACAAACCAGAAAGTCGTAGACACCGGATTGTATGGCGTGATTCGACATCCGATGTATACAGCAACGATTTTACTATTCTTTTCAATGGCACTGGTTTTGGGTTCTTGGATTTCATTTGTGATTATGATGATATATCCGTTGATTTTGCTGTTTCGAATCGGCAATGAAGAAAAAGTGTTGGAGCAGGGACTGGAAGGATATACAGCGTATAAAAAGAAAGTGAAATATCGCCTGATTCCGTATATTTGGTAATGAAGGAGGATCAAAACAATGTTACGAATGGAAATTGCATTGTTTTTTGTAGTGGCATTTGTCGCATACATGTATTATTCGGCAGGTCGCAAAAATGGTTTGATACATAGAATATTTGGATTGCTGTTGCTGACGATGTTGGTACATTTGTGCATGGATGCGGCGACGATTTACACGGTCAATCATTTGACAGAGATACCGACGTTTGTAAATGATTTATTACATCGCTTATTTATCGGTACTATGATACTTGCCGTTTATCTGTTTTATCAGTATATCGCTGTTCTGGTAGAGACCGAGACCGGAAAACCCAGGCGACTGGATTTGGCGGCAAAAATATATCTGGTGTTGGCAGAAATTATGGCGATGGCATTTCCGATTTATTATCAGGAGCATCCGGCAGGAAATTATTCGACAGGAGTACCGGCGAGTGCATGCTATGCAAGTGTCGTATTTTATATTTTGCTTTGTGCGATGATGCTTGTCGGGAACTGGCCGAGATTAGAATCATTAAAGAAAAAAGTAATTGCGGCGGCATTGGTTATCGAGGGCGTGGTGTGCGCATTACAAGCTTTGCAGCCGACTTGGCTGATTAGCGGAATGGGATTTACGCTGATGACGTTGGCATTTTATCTGACCTTGGAAAATCCGGCGATTTTGCGTGCGGAGCTGACGGAACAGAAAATGTCGATGCTGTATTTGAAGAGTCAGGTGAATCCGCATTTCTTATATAATACATTAGATACGATACGAATTCAGGCACAGCTAAACGGAGATAAAGAAGTGGCTACGCTGTTGATGCGACTGGCAGATTTCTTCCGCCTAAGCGTGAAAGTAGATCGCTCAATGGTCACATTGGATGATGAATTGGAATTGCTGGAAGCATATATGGATTTGATTTGTTACCGTTATCCCAAGCTGCAGTGCGTCTATGATTTGGACCCGAATCTGGGTGGTGTACGTGTTCCTAATTTTATTTTGCAGCCGGTAGTGGAAAACAGTGTGTTGCATGGGTTGAAAAATAAAGGCTATCAGGGAGAAATCTGTATTTCAGCGAAAAAGACCGGAGAGGAGACCTTGGAGATTGCTGTGCGTGATACAGGCAGTGGTTTCTCTGAGGGAAAGAAAGAATACGTCGATAAGCTGTTACAAAATTATGAAAAACAGCCGGCAAAGCTGGAAGGAAACAGTATCGGAATTTTGAATGTACAAAAGCGAATCAAATTGCTTTGCGGCCGTGCATATGGACTGTCATATACCGAGAATGAAAAGGGCGGAGTAACGGCGCATTTGAAATTACCCTTGCTGTAATAGATAGGAGGTCTGCGATGAAAAAATTGCGTGTACTTTTAGTGGATGATGAAATTATGATAAGGGAAGGCTTTAAGCGCCTGTTTGACTGGGAGGCACATGACTGTGAAGTGGTGGGCGAAGCAGGAGACGGAATGGAAGCAATTCAGCAGATTGATATGTTGCAGCCGGATTTGGTGATTATGGATATCAATATTCCGATTGTGAATGGCTTGAAGGTGATTCAGATGAGTCGTATGAAATATCCACACATGGCGTTTGTTATCGTGTCCGGATACGATGATTTTTCTTATTGCCGAGAAGCATTGCGTTTGCAGATTACGGATTATATTTTAAAACCGGTGGATTATGAAGAGTTTGGTTCTTGTATTGACCATCTGAAAATTTCTCTGTACGAGACGAATCATGCACAAGAAGAGATACAGCAGGAAGAACGCACCATTCACGGATTGACACGTTATTTACAGGATCATTTGCAGGAAGAGATTAGTCTGCTTGTTTTGTCGGAACAGTTTCATCTGAGTGCACAGTATATCAGTCAGCTCTTTAAAAGTGAGATTGGTGTGAATTTTTTATCCTATCTGACCAGCATTCGTATGGAAAAGGCAAAAAAACTGTTGGTGACGACTTCGTTGTCTGTGGCAGAAATATCAGAACAGGTCGGCTATGGTGACTATCGTGTGTTTACAAAAGTGTTTAAGAAATCAGAAGGAGTGACGCCGTCACAGTATCGGCGTGATTTTCTTGAACAACTGTAAACTATAAAAAGAACACATTTAGCTATAATAGAATCCTATCGAAACAGAAAATAATTTGCTAAGATAAGTACAGTTCGAAAGCAAACACATTTTGAACGAGAAGGAAGGAAGAAAATGAGAGCGTTTTTAATAGCAGCACTGCCTTGGGTTTTATCAGGAATAGCAATTGCGATTATATGTGCAAATTTAAAATCAATGGAAGTAAAAAATAAGAGCGAAAACGGAAGTTATGAAAAATTGGACGTTCAAATCGCGATAGGAATGCTGTTCGGCTTGGTGTTGGGCGTGATGCTAAATGCGTGTGGACTGTGGAGCAATCAGGCAATCGGCTTTGCAGTTGGACCATTGTGGGGAATGGCAATCGCAATGCTGTTCCCCGGAAAACGCGAAGAGAACCATGAGGACTAGCATGCAGTGAACTTAGCAAGGTGAGGGCAAATGGGAAACGATATAGTTGAATTTTCAGAAAAGAGAGGATGTCCGATACCGTTTACACTGTTGATGAGAAATGCAGACGGAACAGTGGCAGCAAAAAGAGAGTTTGTGTTTCGCATGCAGGAAAGTGACGGAAGGATGTTCATATCCGTAAAAAATGATGGAGCGTCCGGCAAAACGGAATGTGTTTCATAAAGAACAAAGAGTCATAAAGTAAAATGGAAAGAGAATTAGAAGAATGAGTGATTATAGAATATGGAAGCTTGCTGCTCATGAGGAATTGATGGAGCAGGCGGCAGATTGGTTTCATGAAAAATGGGGCGTGCCGAGAGCTGCGTATTTAGAGAGTATGCAAGCATCGTTGCAGGAGACAGCCGTTGATGACTGGTATGTATGCATGGATGGAGAAACAATCATCGCAGGTCTGGGTGTGATCGAGAATGATTTTCATGACAGAAAAGATTTGACACCGAATGTGTGCGCCGTGTATACGGAAGAGGCATATCGTTGTAAAGGTATCGCCGGTGAGTTGTTGCGTTTCGTAGCAGAAGATAAGAAAAACAGTGGAATAGATACGTTGTATTTATTGACAGACCATACGGGATTTTATGAGCGCTATGGCTGGGAGTTTTTCTGTATGGTTCAAGGAGACGGTGAACCGGAAATGTCACGGATGTACATACACCGGATGCCATAGACAGATGGTATAAAAATGTAGCTGACGGTGAAAGGAATCGAATATGGCGACAAGCAAAGCGTATTTACAGTTTATATTAGAACAGCTTTCCGGTCTGGATGGAATTACTTATCGCCAGATGATGGGCGAATATATCCTATATTATCGTGAAAAAATAGCAGCATATTTATGTGATGACAGACTGTTAATCAAGCCGGTAGCAAGCGCGGTGCGTCTGATGCCGGAGGCAGTATATGAACCGCCCTATGAGGGAGCAAAAGAGATGTTGCTGTGTGAAGATGTCGATAATTCTGAATTTTTGAAAGAATTGTTTGTGGCGATTGAGCCGGAGCTGGCGCAGCCAAAGAAAAAAGACCCTTTGAAAGTAAAAAAGCTGACTAGGAAAGATAGAGAGTGTGCGTTGGATGTCGCGTGGGAAGTATTCAAAGAATTTGAAGCACCGGACTACACGCAAGAAGGGGTCGGACAGTTTCGACAGATATTGGACAATCAGGAATTTATCAACGCCTTAAAGTTTTATGGTGCATTTTATGATAATGAACTGGTAGGTGTATTGGCGATGCGAGTACCGCAGCATGTCAGTCTCTTTTTTGTGAAAGCAGATTATCAGCAGAAAGGTATCGGACGAAAGCTGTTTGAGCGGATGAAAAAGGATTACGAAAACAAAGAATTTACGGTTCATTCATCGCCTTATGCAGTAGAGGTATACAAGAAACTGGGATTTATTCCGACAGATACCGAGCAGTGTGAAGCGGGGATTCGCTATACACCGATGCGGATGGGCTGATAAAACAGAGAATAAAGAAACTGTCAAAAAGAAGAATATTTTTAAATAGATTACACATCCTTATCTAAAAAGATGAAGGAGTGGAATCGATGATTGAATCAGATACAATCAAATTATTGCGTGAATGTGACGCAGGAATCAAGATGGGTGTGTCATCGATCGATGACGTGTTGGATTATGTGAGCAATGAAGCGCTTCGCAAAATGCTGGCGGGGTGCAAAGAAGAACATGAACGGTTAGCAGATGAAATGCAAAGCCTGCTGGCACGCTATCACGATGACGGAAAAGAGCCAAACCCGATGGCAAAGGGCATGTCATGGATGAAGACCAGTGTAAAGCTGGTTTTAAACGAATCAGACGCAACGATTGCGGATTTGATGACGGACGGTTGCAATATGGGTGTAAAATCATTAAACAAGTATTTGAACCAATACAAAGCAGCCGATGAACAGTCAAAGGATTTGACCAAACGTTTGATACGCTTGGAAGAAAATCTTGCCATTGATATGCGTAAATTTTTGTAAGCAGGAATCTCTGCACAGCTTCGCTTTGTGGAGAAATATCAATATCCCTAATTATTTTTGTTAAAAGAACTGCCGTTTCGGGTGTATGCCCGGACGGTAGTTCTTTTTTGCTTCATAGGATTCGGGTGTCAAAAGCCCTATCCAAGAAAGCGAACTGGCAAATTGCACAAACATATTTCTTTTCGCTAGGTTGCACGAACCATTTCAATGAGCCTTCTCAAAGCAAAATCGTGTTCAGCAAAGGCTTCCACGATTTGAAGTCTCATTTCCATCGTGCAAAGACGCTTGAATCGAGCATGTCGGATACGACATGCTTCGCCTGTGGCGGGTTGCGATAGCAACATTGTTCTATTCCGCCACAGTGCGATCCATGCGGAGCATTCTTGTGTAACAAGAAACACGCTTTGTGCAGATTGCCAGTGCCGAGTTTCGGAAAGGGCTTTTGACACCTTGATTTTCATAGGAAAACCGTGTTCATTAAAATGTGAAAGGGGATAGAAATGATAAAGTTAATTGCGTCTGATTTGGACGGTACATTGTTGCAGGAGGGAACTGCTAATATTCATCCGGAAATTTATGAAGTTATCCGGGCATTGCAGGCAGCCGGTGTCCGCTTTGTGGCGGCGAGCGGCAGAAACTACGAGAGTGTGATGAGTATATTTGGTTGCATGGAAAAGGAAATTTTGATGATATCTGATAACGGCGGTTATAGTGTGAACGGCGGACAGGAGCTGTATTGCTGTGGATTTTCAAAGCCGCTGCTAAAAAAGATTTTGGATGCTGCCAGAAAAATACCGGATGTGTGGATGATGGCATCTGCGGCAAGATGTGTTTACACAGATCAAAACGACCCGACCTATGTGAACTGGATTCGGGAAGGCTATAAGTCGGATATAAGTATCGTAGCGGATTTGCTGCAGATTGACGAACCACTCATAAAGGTGGCTCTTTACAGCTATAAAAGAGATGCGGCAGTAGTGGCAGAAGAATTGCGCGGACAATTGGGCGAAGAAGTAGAGATTGTGCTGTCCGGTGAGCGTTGGATTGATATGGTGATGCCGAATGTGAGCAAAGGACAGGCGTTGGCACGCATACAAGAAATGCTAGGGATTTCCAAAGCAGAGACAGCGGCATTCGGCGACAATGGAAATGATATTCCGATGCTGCTTCAGGCAGAAGAGAGCTATGCGGTGGCAAATGCGAGAGAAGAGACGAAGGCTGTGGCAAAATATGTGATTGGTGATGTGTCAGAACATGCGGTGCTGACAGCATTAAAACAGATTTTGGCAGAAATGTGAGAAGCGTTCGGACAGATGTGAGAGAAAGGAAGAATCTGTCGTAGATTTTTCACGCATGATGCGATATAATGAGACAAATGTGTTTGCAGGAATTACGAGTTATCGGAAGGATGGGCTTGTGAATACATGAGTTTAAATAAAAAGGAGAATATCTATGGGAAACAACAAAAGAAGAATCATTGCATTTTTTGCGATGTGTGCAGTGCTTTGTACCGCATTGCCGACGATTGTTTTTGCAGCAGATGCGAGCGAAGCAGCACCGGCTGTATTTGCAACTGCGTGGTCTTTACTACCGCCGTTGGTAGCGATTGCATTAGCGTTGATTACAAAAGAAGTATATAGCTCATTATTTGTCGGAATCGTGGTGGGCGCATTGCTGTATTCGAATTTTCAGTTCGAGGGAGCAGTTTTACATACGTTTAACGGCGGATTGATAGCGGTGCTGACAGATGCCTACAATATGGGTATTATTATATTCCTTGTATTGCTTGGCGCGATGGTAGCATTGATGAATAAAGCCGGAGGCTCTGCAGCATTTGGTCGTTGGGCCGGTGAACATATAAAGAGTCGTGTCGGAGCGCAGCTTGCGACGATTCTGCTCGGTGTGCTGATTTTTATCGATGATTATTTTAACTGTCTGACGGTCGGTAGCGTGATGCGTCCGGTGACGGACAAGCACAATGTGTCGCGTGCAAAGTTGTCTTATCTGATTGATGCAACGGCGGCTCCGGTCTGCATTATAGCACCCATTTCCTCATGGGCAGCAGCGGTGAGCGGATTTGTGGAGGGTGAGGACGGATTATCGCTGTTTGTCAGTGCGATTCCGTACAATTTTTACGCGATTTTGACAGTTGTCATGATGGTGACAATGCTTTTGATGAAAACAGAGTTTGGTCCGATGGCGACACATGAAATAAATGCAGTGAATGGAGATATCTATACGACTCCGGACAGACCGTATGGCAATGTTCAGACCGAAACACAGACAGAGTCAAAGGGAAAAGTGATTGATCTGGTGATTCCGATTATCTGCTTAGTAGCGTGCTGTGTGATAGGTATGATTTATACCGGTGGATTTTTCTCCGGAGAAAGCTTTGTCACCGCATTCTCAAATTGTGATGCGTCGGTAGGATTGGCGCTCGGCAGCTTTTTTGGCATGGTCATTACCATCGTATTGTATTTATGCCGTAGAGTGCTGAAGTTTAAGGAGTGCATGGACTGTCTGGCAGAAGGATTTAAGGCAATGGTGCCGGCGATTATGATTCTTGCATTTGCATGGACCTTGAAAGCGATGACAGATTCACTTGGCGCAAAAGAATTTGTGGCAGAGCTGGTGGCTACAAGTGCAGGAAGCTTTATGAATTTCCTTCCGGCAGTGATTTTCCTGATTGGCTGCTTTTTGGCATTTGCGACAGGTACGAGCTGGGGTACATTTGGTATTTTGATTCCGATTGTTGTAGCGGTATTCCAGGATACAAATTACACGTTGATGATTATTTCGATTTCAGCTTGTATGGCAGGTGCGGTATGTGGAGACCATTGTTCACCGATCTCAGATACGACGATTATGGCATCGGCAGGTGCACAGTGTAATCATGTGAATCATGTTTCAACACAGCTTCCGTACGCAATATTAGTAGCTGCAGTTTCCTTTGCATCTTATATTGTGGCCGGATTTGTTCAAAATGCATGGGTTGTGCTTCCGATTGCAATCGTGTTGATGCTGGGTGTAGTATTTATTATGAAAAATGTAGGTGGAAAAACAATTGAATAGAAGGTAAAACAAAAACGCCGAGAAATAACAAATAAATCGTTATTTCTTGGCGCTTTTTAGTTTGTTGGTTATAGGATAATAATGCTGGCACAATTGAGATCGCTGCCAAGCTCATATACTTTTCCGGAAGTAAGTCCAACGACGGTCGGACGCAAAATGTAATGCGGACTGTTCTGGACGACGCGTGCTTTTTCGCCGTTGCTCAATTCGACAATCGTATCGACCGGATAGAGAATCATACTTTGCAAAAAGCTCTCCATCGCGTATAAATCCAGCTCCTGTGTCATTGACATAATCATTTCCACTGCTTCACGCTGGGAGAATGCTGATTTGTAAGGTCTTTCTGTAACGAGCGCATCATAGATATCTGCAACAGCGAGTACCTTTGCATAGGGATTGATTTTATTGCCGGGAACAGACATGGGGTAGCCCTTGCCGTCGATTTTTTCATGGTGCTGCAATACACCCAGCTTAATATCATCGGACAGCTCCGTATTATTTTGAATAATGCGGTATCCATATACAGAGTGCTGCTGCATGATTTGAAATTCATCGTCGTTTAAGCGTCCCGGTTTGTTCAAAATGTGATTCGGAATTTTGGTCTTTCCGACGTCGTGGAGCAGACCGGTGATACCGATTTCGTGAATTTCTTCTTCCGTCATTCCCATTTTTTTTGCTACAATCATGGAGATTGTCGCGACATCCACGCTGTGCTTGAAGGTATATTCATCGCTGGTCTTCAAGGCACTGATGTCGATTGCCATCGCATCGTTTTCCTGAATGGCTGAGAGCAGACTGTCTGCAATACTGCTGGTGGTTTCGACAAGCGCAGGGTCATCCGGATTGTTATAGACGAACTGTATTCCTTCTGCGACACGTTTTCGAACACTGGCAGAGAGATTGACTTTCGCGCGATCCTCGGTACGCAGTCTCTCTATATTTTTTTGAGCGGCGGGTGATACCGGTTCATCGTCCGAATCATCGGTGCCCTCCTGTATGTAAACACTCATAATGCCCATGCGAATCATGGCTTCGATAATGTAATCATCCAATGTGGCACCGCGTGCGATGAGAATCCGTCCCAAACGGTCAACAACCGGATGATCTACGCGCATACCGGGCTTTAATTGCCGGGTGCGCATGAATTTTCTATGAATCAAGCGGAATTCCTCCTAAACAAAAATAAAACGCATCGTAACCAGAACGATACAAAATAATTACAAATAGTATAGCATAGCGAAATGGGTCGGGCAAGATTTTATAAATGATTTGTTTTTTTTAGAAAACTTTTAGAAAGTATTCACATAGAGTACACATTTTCTGGTTATATTATATACATCAGCAGAGATGCTGAACAAACAATTCCCTATATAGATGTAACATTTTCATAACTAAACTCCTCGAAAAAGCGGCCGCGTAAGCGAGCCGCTTTTTCATTTCATAGGAAATTCCGTTGGAACTTTCTGCTATATGAAACGATGAAAAGTAGGACAAACCTTGTTGCCACAAGAAACGAGAACATGTATACTGAAATGAGAATACAAAGTAGGTGATTACTTATGCAAAGAATAGATTTGGAGACGTCCTGTGGGCGTGTGTGCGTGTATAAAAAGGGAATTGGAGCGAAAAAAATTGTACTTTTACATGGCGCCGGATGTGACAGCGCCCTGCTGAGCTGGCAGGAGGTGATGGAGCGTCTGCATTATGATGACTATACGGTATATGCACCGGATTTGCCGGGATATGGAAACAGCGACTATCCGGAACAGATTTCAGGAGCTGAGTTTTATCAGACGCATGCGAACGTATTGCAAGAAATATGTGATGCCCTTGAATTACAGGATATGATCCTGACCGGTTTGTCGATGGGGGCTGCGATAGCAGTTCGGTTTACACTGGATCATCCGGACCGTGTAGAGCACCTTGTGTTGATTGACCCTTGGGGCGTGACGGAGCGACTTCCGTTCCAGCGGCTTTGTGCCCGGTATGTGAAAAAAGAGAAGCGTATGCAAAAATGGTATGAACGGATGGCGAATTCAAGGCTGTTGGCACGATGGATGATTGCATATGAGCTCATCGGTGACCGTAAGAAAATCACGCCGGAACTAATCACAGAAGTTCAGCAGGCGTGCGCTACAGAAATGGCAGGAAAGAGCATGCGGGACTATCAGGTAAGTTCACTGCTGAAAAAAGGATGTGTACCGTACTATAAAAAAGAAGATTGGGAAAGACTTCCGATGCAGGTGATTTTTATTCAAGGAGAAAAAGATCCGCTCGTGGCAGCAAAGGATGTGAGAGCAGCATCAGAGCTGGTATCGTTTGGACGTTATATCGAATGGGAGGGGGCAAAACATTGGTCGGTGCGTGAATATGCAGCGGAATTAGTTGGACTATTTGCAGAAATTGTCAGTTGACAGTGATAGGGTATCATGCTATTATCATAGCGAACAGAATCGAATAAATTCTTCGGGGCAGGGTGCAATTCCCTACCGGCGGTAAAGTCCGCGAGCCAAGCAGTGCGCTGTGAGGCATGAATCGGTGACTGAGCGAGAGATGATTTCGTTTGGAATTCCGATACCGACAGTAAAGTCTGGATGAGAGAAGAAATTCATAGATGTGATACAAATAATGCAGATGATGTTGCAGGATAGATTTTTTGCAAAGCTTGTATTATTTGGAATGGTTACATAAAACGAATGGAAATCTCAGACCCCGTGTTGGTGTTTGAGATTTTTTTATTTCATAAAAAGAGGAATTTAGGACTTCTGCTCACATATTACAACTAATTTAAGGAGGTTCTGAAAATGAACGAACAAAAAAAAGTGTGGAGCACACAAACGATGATTACGACAGCGATGCTGGCTGCAGTGGCAGGCGTATTGATGTCACTGGAGATTGCGATTCCGATGATGCCGCCGTTTTATAAGGTGGATTTCTCGGATGTACCGTCTATCATTGCCCTGTTTTTGCTGGGACCTATCCCTGCGACTTGTGTGGAAGTGATTAAGATATTGATTAAGCTGGCAACGATCGGTACGAGCAGTATGTATGTAGGAGATTTGGCAAACCTGATTGCAATCGTTATGTTTGTATTGCCGGTATGGCTGATTTACAAGAAAATGGGCAAGACCAGAAAAGCTGCTTTGATTGCAATGGTAGCAAGTTTGCCGATTCGAATTGCGTTCTCATGTTTTTGTAATGCATGTATTACATTGCCGTTGTATGCAAAGGCAATGGAAATGCCCTTAGACGGTGTGATTCAGATTGTAGCATCTGTAAATCCTGCGATTCATGATTTGACGACATTTATTGTATTAGCTACGATTCCGTTTAACTTATTAAAAATGGGCTTGAACTATGTGGTTGGCTATATCTTGTTTGAAAGACTGTGCAAAATCAGCTTTGTAAAACAGGAGCTGATGTCATGATTCGTAATTACAGAGAATTGACCAGACTGGAAATGGAAGCAGTCGATAAAAAAGAAACCATCGTATTGATTCCGGTCGGAGCGCTGGAACAGCACGGAAATCAGGCGCCGCTCGGAACGGATGATATGATTGCAGAGGCAATGTGCGAATATCTGACAGAGGCGCTGATCGAAGCAGGGGAGAGCGACTTTCCGATGCTGATATTTCCGGTGATTCCGGTCGGACTCAGCACAGAACACAAGAATTTTTGCGGTTCCGTGACACTGCGGCCGGATACATATTATCATTTGCTTTATGATATTGCAGTAAGTCTGGCGCATCATGGTTTTGAAAAATTGGCATTTCTGGTTTGTCATGGGGGGAATGCGCCGATTGTACAGGTGCTGAGCAGGGAGCTGCGCAGTGAACTGGGAATCGCACCGTTTATTTTATCATCCGGAGCATTTTCGCACCCGGATGTAAAGGCGACGATTTCAGAAGGAAATATATGGGATTTTCATGGCGGAGAGATGGAGACATCGATGGTAATGGCGATAGATGAGCGTCTGGTAAAGCTGGAGACGAGCGAAGCCGGTATCCCGCAGGCGTTTGCGGGGAATCAGGCATTATTGCCTTACGGAAATGTGTCCATTGGCTGGGTGTCAGAGGACTGGAAGACGGTGGACGGAAAACCGATCGGAATAGGCGGTGACCCTTCCGGTGCGACAGCCGAAAAAGGACGTATTATATTACGGACGAGTGCGCGTGTGCTCGTGCCGGGATTAATCGAAATCAAAAATTGGAAGAATCGTGAAAAATAAAAAAAAAATGTAGAGTGAAAAAGAATGCTTGAAAAAGGCTGGTGCAATACAGATGATGTATCTGTTGCATCAGCCTTTTTGTATAGGATAACGAAATATATTTTATGTAATTACATCTGATAGAAACGCAGATTATCTACGAGCTCAGGCGTAATCTTACCGCCGGCGGCTTCGTATTTGTTATAAAGAGCCTGTAAACGGGAAGTTTTCTTTTTGTTTTCGCCGTCCAGCTTGTTAAAGGCATTCTGATATAACGGATTTGAGGCAAGTGATTCTCGTATTTCCTTACAGAACGGACAGTAACGTAATAAAATATCGCGAGATACTTTATTTAATCGGAAGCTGCCCTGCGATTCGTATTTAATCCAGTTTATATAGTCTAAAACAAATACTTCGCGGAAATTGTTTCGTGCATGTGAAATAGCATTTTTGAGCTTTTCACGTGCTTCCGGTGACAAATCTCTGTTTTTGCGATAGAACTGCAAATAATCATAAAACTCAGATGTGAGCGATTTTACACGGAAATCGTTCCAGTATACACCTTCTACGCGGCGACAGATTTCCCAACGATAACGTCCCATAGTGACTAACATCTGCTCATCCAAATCCGAATTGATAAATATCGGGAAGATGAAACGTGCAGGGCTGTCGGTGCGGGCACTGCTGGTCTCCTGCCACATCGCAGAACGGGAACCGACGCCCGGCATGAGAATGATATCCGGCATGACTTCCTTCATGAGCTGTTCCTGCATAATGCCATGTTCGGGATCAGAGAACATGACTTCACGATACAGAATCGAGTAATCCAGGCTACGAATATTATTAATCGCCTGTTCCAATCGTGCAGTCGTAACTGCCATTTTTTCAAATGAGGTCATGACATCGTCGGCACATAAAATCGGGAAGAATGAGGATAATCTGCCGGAAATTGTCTTATGTGCGGACTGAAACAGGTTGAAAATCTCAAAGCGAACTTTTGCGTCTTGATCTTGCTTCAGGTTTGAAAATTGACGTTCTGTGATATCGCCCTGTCTGAGCTGTTCCTGCAAATAACCGTTGTAATCCAAGTCAAACTCGTTTTTCGAAGGTTCTTTTGCACCTTCATAAATCCGTCGCAGCCATTCATATATCGTATAGATATGCGTGTGATTAAACAGACTCAGAGACTCTGTAAAACGTACGAGTGCGTTGGTCTGTTCTTCGCCGAGCAAGCCGACATCCATAAAACCGAAGTTTAAAAACATTTGTAAAACAGGTGTCAGACGTTCGCTGGGAGACATTGACTTGAAAAAGGCAGCAGCGTAAATTTCGTAAAACTGCTTGATAATCGTTTTTCGAATCGTGCGTGTTTCCTTGTCCTGTGCAAATTGATCCGGCAAATCTTTAAAGCTTTGCAGTAACTGTTTAAAGTTGCGGATGGATTCTTTATCGTAATCGGCAAATGACATAATATGTGAGACGCAGTCCATCGTCACGATATCAGGCAATGAATGAGAAGTCGGTGAACCCTGATAGTTCACGCATGCCTGCGCACATTCATCGATTTGCATCGAATCATAGATTCCGATTTTTTTCATGACCAGACAGATGTTTTTCATCGCATTCTGACAAACGGAAGTGTCCTGACTGGAATTAGCCAATTGTCCTGCCAGATA
The DNA here is from genome assembly GCA_017623885.1 of Eubacterium sp. Classification (GTDB taxonomy): domain Bacteria; phylum Bacillota; class Clostridia; order Lachnospirales; family Lachnospiraceae; genus W0P33-017. The sequence continues at coordinate 34,283 of JAGAOE010000090.1, forward strand.
GTAATACAGATGGAACAAATCATCTTCGGTGTCATTCCACAGTACGTCGCGGTTGCACATCAGATAGTCTGCGATTTCTTCGATTCCCTGCGCGGTACGATGCATCTGTGCAGCGCATTCCATGATCGCACCGACACATAAATCATCGTTTTTGACCATGAGCTGTAAATATTCGCGCTGGAATTGCTGCATCAGCGTATTACTGTTGTTGATTTCCCAGTTTTCTACCTTGTGCTGCATGCTAATCGCTTCAAAGCGTGCGATACGATAAAAGCTGCGCTCAGAAACGAGCATTTGCTGACAAATGGCTTTGTATTCATTGTAACTGTTTTGTGCGGTCGCATGCAGCAGCGTTGCTTTCTGCTTGAGAACGCTATAGAGACAGAGCGCCTGATGCCGTTGCTCTAATGCAGTTTTTAAAAAAATCGGACGGAAATTTGCCTGGCTTTTCAGCAGCGCATGTAAATCATCTGCATTTTTGCACGGGATGACGATGAGCGTCGTATCCTCCTTTGCAATATAGTCACAGGAAAACCATCCTTCTTCTAAAATACCGATGATGGAATTTACGCCAAGTGTCAGCTCGGCAAAATTGTAATGACGTGTCACAGAGCCGATCTGTATCAAGTACCATTCCATAATTTTGTCCTGACGTTTGGCGACTAAATCACCTTTTCGTACATTTATAACATTCATGCGTGTATCTCCCTCTATATGTATGTAAGAACAAAAGTGTGCTTCGCACAGTTTACGTCTCCAAGTTCCTGACGCAGCACAGCTTTTGTTCCGCGCGCGTTAGCTGCGCATCTGTGCACGAAGTGCTTTGTTTCATAGGAAAGCTTGTTACTTTCACACATCAATGCAACACGGTCTTTCCTATGAAACAGAAAATACCAATATAAATCTAGTATATAAAAAAAACGGGTTTTCGTCAATGAATGTGCATGTAAAACGTGTGTTGCAACGGCGATGGAGCTGTATTAAAATGGATATATGGAATTACAACGTTTATACAGCTATGTCAGACAAGCGGTAGAACAGTATGGCATGATATGTGCAGGAGATCACATTGCGGTCGGTATATCGGGTGGAAAAGATTCGCTGACGTTGCTTTATGCACTGGCGGGACTGCGGCGTTTTTATCCAAAGCCGTTTTCACTTACAGCGATAACCGTGCATCTTGGATGGGAGGAGATGGATTTTGCACCGATTGGTGCGTTGTGTGAGAAGCTGCAGGTGCCTTATGAGATTGTTCATACGCAGATTGCAGAGATTATATTTGATGTCCGAAAGGAAAAACATCCGTGCGCACTGTGTGCAAAGCTGAGAAAAGGCGCGTTGAATGAGCGTGCATTGGCACTCGGATGCAACAAAATCGCATATGCACACCATAGAGACGATTTTGTGGAGACGACGTTTTTGTCACTGTTGCAGGAGGGGCGTTTTTCCAGCCTTTCGCCGCAGTATGTATTAGAGCGAACCGGGCTGACGCTGATTCGTCCGATGATGTATTTGCCGGAGGCGCAGATTCGGGGATTTTGTAAAAAATATGAATTGCCGGTCGTTAAAAACGTATGTCCGGCGGATGGAAATACAGCACGCGAACGGGTAAAACAATCATTGCGTCAGTTGCAGATGGATTATCCCAATATGCGGGAGCGTATTTTTACAGCGATTTGTCAGGCGCAGTTCGATGACTGGTTGACGATGACAGAAAAAAGGGAGGAACTTGAAAATGGAGATGACAATGAACAGAAAAATGCGACAGATGGGTTTGAGCGGAACGACGGACCCGCAGGTGCGTGAATATGAAATTGAACATCGGAAGGTGGCGCGAAAAGCGGCGGCAGACGGTATGGTGCTGCTGAAGAATGAGAATGAATTTTTGCCGCTGGCACCCGGTGCGCGTTTGGCACTGTATGGTGCAGGTGCATTGCAGACTATTAAAGGCGGTACGGGTTCCGGCGATGTCAATGTGCGTGAGACGGTCAGCGTGTACGAAGGATTGAAACAGGCGGGCTATGAAATTGTAAATGAAGCGTGGATGGAATCCTATAAAGAACATTATCGAGAGGCACGTGAAGAATGGCGCGATAAAATTTGGATTGAAGCAGAACGCTTACGTGCAGAAGGCTGCGGAGACCCGGTGTTTGTCGCGTATACGAGCCATCAGTTTGGTCTTCCGGCAGGAGATGCACCGACTGCAGTGGAAGCAGATGCGGCAGTGTATGTAATCGCACGTATTGCGGGAGAGGCAAAGGATCGTCAGGCGTGTCCGGGAGATTATTATCTGAGTGAAGAAGAGCATGAGGCATTGCGTCTGTTATGCGAGCAGCATGAAAAGGTGCTGGTTGTCATTAATTCGGGCAGTTTGATTGATTTGTCATTTTTGGATGAGATGCCGCAAATTCGCGCACTGCTCTATATGGGACAGCCGGGAATGGAGGCTGGAAATGCGTTGGCAGATGTGCTGAGCGGAGCAGTGACACCGAGTGCAAAGCTGACAGATAGCTGGCCGTATCGTTATGAGGATTATCCGAACGCATCTACGTTTTCACATATGAATGGTGATACTTCGACCGAACGTTATGAGGAGGGTATTTATGTAGGCTATCGCTATTTTGATACATTTGAGGTTCCGGTGAGATATGGATTTGGATTTGGCTTGTCTTATACGACCTTCACGATACGTGTCGTACATCTGAGTTTTATTCATCCGAATACAAAGCAGGCGACCGTGCGTATCGTAGCGGAAGTGACAAATACCGGAACGGTGGCAGGAAGAGAAGTCGTACAGGTCTATGCATCCTGTCCGCAGAAAAATATGACGAAAGAGTATCGTCGTCTGGTAGGCTTTACAAAGACCGGTGTCATTGAGCCGGGAAAATTGGAGGATGTAGAGATACTGATTCCGATTTCCGGTCTTGCTTCTTACAGCGATAAGGCGCCGGGCTGGCTGTTGGATAGCGGCACGTATGGATTTTTTGTGGGCAGCAGCTTGCAGGAGGCGAAGTTTGCAGCATCTGTCGAATTGACGAGAAACAGTTTGCTGGTAAAAACAGACAATATCTGTCCGTTACAGACATCGTTGGAGGAACTGGAATGCCCGACGGAGAGTGTACTTGCGCGGCGTGCGAAATGGCATTCGCTGGTGTGTAAAAACCCTGCAATTGATGTGCCTGCACAGATGCTGGTGACGAGACATATCGTAAAATACGGCCAGGAAGATAAGCGAATTTCAGAAGAGATCTGGAAACAGACAAAAGCCCTTTCGACAGAGCAGTTGATGCATCTGGTGATAGGAGAAATGGGACTTTCACAGGGAACCATCGGTGCAGCAGGAAATGCGGTGCCGGGTTCGGCAGCGCAGACGAGCGGTTGTGCGATGGAACAGGGAATCGCGAGCATTGTGCTGGCAGACGGTCCGGCGGGACTGCGTCTGACGAAGGAATATACAGTCGAGAACGGTGTGCCTAAATTGATGCCGATCGAGGCAAATCTGGAAAATGGATATTTGTATCGAGGCAAATTGGATGAAAATGCAGAAAAATATTACCAGTACAGTACGGCATTTCCAACCGGTACACAGCTTGCGCAGAGCTGGGATTTGCAGTTGCTGGAGCAAATCGGTGAAGCGGTAGCTGAGGAGCTGAAAGAATTTGGTGTAACATTATGGCTGGCACCCGGTATGAATATTCACAGAAACCCGCTGTGCGGACGCAATTATGAATATTATTCGGAAGACCCGTTGCTCTCCGGCAGACTGGCAGGTGCTATCACAAAGGGCGTGCAGGCAAAAGGCGGTGTCGGCACGACGATTAAGCACTTTGCGTGCAACAATCAGGAGGATAACCGTACCGGCTCTGACAGTGTGATATCAGAGCGCGCACTGCGTGAAATTTATCTGAAGGGCTTTGAGTATGCAGTGTGTGAGCAGCAGCCGTTGTCCATCATGACGAGCTATAATCTGATTAACGGCGTGCATGCAGCAAACAATTATGATTTGTGTACAAAGGTCGTGCGTGATGAGTGGGAATTTGAGGGAGTCATTATGACCGATTGGGTGACAACAGTGGGAGAAGACTGTACGGCAGCAGGATGTATGCGTGCAGGAAATGACCTTGTGATGCCCGGTATGATGTCGGATTATGAGAACCTGAAAAAAGAATTAGAAGCAGGTACACTGACTGAGCTGGAGCTGCGCCGCGCAGTCGCACACCTGCTTCCGGTAGTATTCCAATCAGAACACTACGAATAGAATTGTTTTAAGAACTCACAGAGCGCCTGCTGGTCGCACAGACTCATCGTCTCTCGTGCGGAGTGCATGGCAAGAATCGGAACGCCGATGTCTGCACACCGCACAGGCAGCAAGGCGGCAGCGATGCTGCCCAGCGTACCGCCGCCGCGCTCATCTGAGTGGTTGACAAATTTCTGATAAGGAAGTTGCTTTGCATCACAGAGCTGCTGAATGATGGCAATGACTTCGCTGTCCGTTGCGTAGCTCTGGCTGCAAGCCTGCTTGATGACAAAACCTTTGCCGGGAATACATTTGTGCACCGGATCATAGTGGCTGTCGTAGGCAGGGTGGAGTGCGTGTGCGACATCGACTGACATCATCAGCGAGTGGTACAGGGCATCTTCGTATTGCATGGTATGGTAACCAAGACCGTGATATATTTTTTTCAAAGTCTGCGGGAGAAGCTGGCTGTCAGCGCCTTGCTTGGTGCGGCTGCCAATCTCTTCGTGGTCAAATACGACAAAGACATTGATGCCGGCAGAACGGTCGGTATCCGTCAATGCTTCGAACAAAGCGCAGACAGAAGTGAGGTCGTCTAATCGGGGCGCTTGGAAAAAGTCCTGATTTGCACCGATACAGCATCCGTTTTCAAAATTATAGACATTCAATTCATAATCTAAAATTTCATCAGGCGTACAATCCAGTTCGTCAGCGAGAAGCTTTCGAAGAACGCCGTCAGAGACCGCTTCACCTGTCAATCCGAGCAGAGGGAGCATCTGTGTCTGCTTTTTTAATTCCACACCTTTATTCATATCTCGCAAAAGATGCACTGCCACATTGGGAATCGTGAGCAATGGACGTTTAAAATCAATCAGTTTTACACGAGGGGCGAAGGGGTCATCTGAGCGCAAAATCACTTTTCCTGCAAGCGATAGCGGGCGGTCAAGCCAGCTCATGTGATTGACGCCACCATAGCCTTCGGTGTTGAGACGGATATAACCGTCTTTGCAAAGCTCCGGCTGTGGTTTAACGCGAAATCCCGGAAAATCGCCGTGCGCTGCACCGATACGAAATCCGTCACAAGGCGAGACATCGCTGCCGATACAAAAAGCGATGAGGCAGGATGCATAAGGTGTGACAAAATATTTTCCACCGGGAGTGAGCGACCATGCTGATGTATGGTCGAGTGCGGAAAAACCGCATGCTTTTAAACGCTCAGAGAGCGTAGTAATCGTATGATAAGGGGAAGTCGCATGCTCCAAAAAGGACATCAGAGTCTGCGTCTGTTGTGATGACTGCGATAAATTCATATTCGTTTTCCTTCCTTTCGTTTTGTAACATTCGATAACTATTCTTATAGTGAAATATTAGCGTAACTGTTCAGAACCCATCTCGAAATACGATGTATGGGCTCGGAGCAGTTATATTTTAGCAGATGTAGGAAAAAATGTCAGAAAAATATATCCATCTGTTATAGTTTTGTGCTATTATCATAAAATATGCGTAACAAAAGCTGTGCTGAGGTAGAAACTTATAGGCGCGCAATAGTTACAAGTATGCAAGGGAGGAATTACAAAAATGAAGATATTTGTAGTCGGCTGCGGGCGATGGGGAACTTTCATCGCATGGTATTTGGACTCAATCGGCCATGAAGTCACGTTATATGGAAGAGAAAGCTCAAAAAATATGCAGCAATTGATGAAAACGCGAAAAAATGAATATATTACGTTGCCGGAATCTTTAACGCTCACAAATGAGCTTCACGCAGTTACGGAGGCTGAGACGGTCGTTATATCGATCGGCTCACAGAATCTGCAGTCATTATGTGAAACATTGGCATCGTATGAGTTGAAGTATAAAACCTTCGTACTTTGTATGAAAGGAATCGAAATCGCTACCGGACGTCGCTTGTCACAGATTATGGAGGATAACATTGATGCGTCAAACCGCGTCGCAGTCTGGCTGGGACCGGGACATGTAGAAGAGTTTTATCGTGGTGTACCGAATTGTATGGTAATAGACAGTAGCCATGATGCGACCAAGCAAAATCTGATTGAACAGTTTTCCAGCAATCTGATTCGTTTTTATTATGGAATGGATTTGGTCGGAAACGAAATCGGCGGAGCTGCAAAAAATGTAATCGGTATTGCGGCAGGGATGTTGGACGGAGTCGGACGTGCATCGTTAAAAGGGCCGTTGATGGCACGCGGACCGCGTGAAATCGCCAGACTGATCAAAGCGATGGGGGGCAATGAATTTTCTGCGTATGGCTTATGTCATTTGGGAGATTATGAAGCGACGCTGTTTTCTGCACACAGTCACAATCGCATGTTTGGAGAACATTTTATTAAAAATCAGGAATACGACAAACTGGCAGAAGGCTATTATACAGTCAAGGCGTTGGTAGCGCTTGGAGAACGTTATCAGGTCGATTTGCCGATTTGTGAGACGGTATATGCGATGCTTTATAAAGATTTGTCACCGGAAACTGCACTGGAAGAGCTGTTTGGAAGAAGCTTGAAAGGTGAGTTTGTCTGAGATGGGATAATTGTATAGCGCATAAAAAGAATGTGTGCTATGATGAAAAAGATGAGCTGTCGTATTAGTGAAGTGCAGTGATAAATCATAGGCGAGTGCAAAACTTCTATTTTCTTTATCGAAAATGTGCAACATCACCAAACCACCGCAGATACGCTTGCGCTACCCTCGTCTCGTAATGGTACATAAGA
>JAGAOE010000091.1 GCA_017623885.1 Eubacterium sp.
ATGTGCTGTTTGGACGGTTCGCCGTGTTTCTGCATTTTGATTCCGCTGTTTTCAAAGTGATTGATCTCGCTTGCAACCTCGCCGCATTCTTCAAGGATTCTGGCAGCTATCTGATATGGTGTGTTGCCATCTGGAAATCGATTGGTATAGCCTTTGGCTAATTGGTATAATTTTTCCATAACGATTCTCACGATCAAACGAAATTACATAAGTGAAATATTTTTCCTGTCGGAAAAATGTGAAATAATTTACTGCGTAAATTGTGAAATATTGCATCCTGCGGTTGCAATGTGAAATGAAATTTGCCCACATTCGCGTCAGCGAATATTTCACATTTGCGAAGCAAATATTTCACCGCGAAGCGATTTCACTTGCCCGAAGGGCAAATTTCGTTGAAAAAAAGACAGGTCAAGACCTGTCTTTTTTTCTGGTGGGGGATGGTGGATTCGGACCACCGAAGTCGATAGACAGCAGATTTACAGTCTGTCCCCTTTGGCCACTCGGGAAATCCCCCTGGAGCTAATGACGGGACTTGAACCCGTGACCTGTTGATTACGAATCAACTGCTCTACCAACTGAGCCACATTAGCATCCGAACTATTCAATATCACAGAGTTATCTCCGTAACAATAATATTATACCATTGTTTGCACATCTTGTCAAGGGATTTTTGAAATTTCCAAAAGTTTTTTCATTCACGTCAAAAAGTATTTACAACTGCTTGTTGGCTCGGTCTTGTAATGATGGTTTGAACATGATATAATATAAAAAAGTAATACAGGAGGAATTCATTATGGCTCCCGATTGGTTTGAATATATCATCTACGCGCTTTATTTTGGTCTGCCTGCTTTTTCTGTCATCTGGTTTGCTGTCGCGCTGTATCGGTTTTCCATCGCGAAGCATCATATGAAGCACGGAAAACGGAAATATTCCGATGCAGATCTGCGCGGGAGGAAAATACAGCTCATCATTTCTGCTGTCCTGTTCGGTGTGATTGTGCTGATTGTGCTTTCGTTCATCGGGCTTCTGATGATGGCGGTAGCGTTTATGTAAAGTGAGGGATATCATGACCGACTCTGTTTTTATCAGGATCTTCATTGCTGTGCTGGCTGTTTGTCTTCTGGCAACGGCGGCGCATGCGATCTACGCGATTGACGCCTATCAGCGGTGCTCGATCATTTACTTTATCGGAGAGGAGCTGTGGTGATGCGGCGATTGTTTGGACAGCTCGCGATTCTCGCGGCGGTGGTTCTTCTGTTTGCCGGCTTCAATGCCAGCGTTTATGTGCTTCTGACACGCAGACTGGCAAACAATTTCAGCGATACCTCGCAGGCAAAAATGGTCGATGTCGCATCGTTTCTGCCGTTTGAAGATGATTCCGACCTTGCGCGCATCGATACGGATTTTTCGCTGGAGGGCGAGCTTCCCGTCTTGGACGGTGCCGCGGCACTGGTTCCGGTGTACGCCTCCATCATTGATGCGGTGTATTCCGAGGGTTCGGTGACCTACGAGG
>JAGAOE010000092.1 GCA_017623885.1 Eubacterium sp.
AGTCGTTTGAAGCTGTATTTTACAAAACAGGATCGCGAGAATTTCTTTACCGTGATGAACGAATTGAAGGAATCAGAAGTCGTCATTGATCAGGAGACGCTGGAGCTGATTCGTGTATTTGCATAAAAAAACGTGAAAAGAAAATGTAGGTATTTGCGAAACTCTTCATTGACCTTATCGTGTTGTGCAACATTACCAACGACCACAAGCAGATACTCTGAGTCCGTTGGTACTTAGGCGCTGTATTTTAGCGCCTTATGTACCATTACGTGACGAGGGTAGCGAGAGCGTATCTGCGGTGGTTTGGTGATGTTGCACAGCTTCGACAAAGAAAATTAGAGTTTCGCAAATACCTACATTTTCTTTTCGCGTTTTTTTATGCAAATACACGAATCAGCTCCAGCGTCTCCTGATCAATGACGACTTCTGATTCCTTCAATTCGTTCATCACGGTAAAGAAATTCTCGCGATCCTGTTTTGTAAAATACAGCTTCAAACGACTCGTGTACGAGCTCAACAACTGCGGATACTCTTCGGCACTGCGAAGCGCCCACTTTTCACATTCATCAAGCTTTGAAATCTCCAATAATCTGGCGCAAATCCACTCATAGTGAAAGCCCGCCATCAGTGCCTTATCCTTTTGATACAAAAGCTCACAGACTTCTTCCATCTGGAGAACGAATTTTTCCTGCTCCAAATCTGCAAACACACGCTGTTCCAACACATCATTCATATAGGGCAGCAGCGTATCCACATAAGAAAAAAATCGTGCATCTTCTTTTTTGATTTCCACATACAGTTTTTGTACGGTCGAACGGAAATTGTTCAGCTCGTCTCGCAATACCGATGCCGCATAATGTGCCGTCTCGGAATCTTCTCCGTTTAATGCAAGTGAAATCGTTCGAAGCGACTTTCCCACATCTCCACGCACGATGTTCAGCATCAAGGTACGCAACGATTCATTGTCGCTCACGGCTATGGATTCTTCCAGCGGTGCCATGTTCATTTCACGTTCTTCGTCTGCATATGCGAAGGTACGCACACGCTCTTTGCTGAAAATAATATCTGCCAAATCCACATCCTTGTGGAAAAAAAGCACGTGAAACAACTTGCCAAGCAACAGATATATCGGCATAATAACCGGACAAACCAATATCGCAAAGGTTTTTATCCAGACACTTTCCGGCGTCGCCAGCTCCATATTTTGCGCTCGCTCCACATTCTTTTTGTAGCGCACCATGCCATATATGAAATAGCAGACTGCAAACAATGCATTTCCTGCCAGCATGATTAAAAAATCTCTTTCGCTCATCATCGGTCTCATAAATCGATCTCCTCAATGACACGACTCTCGTATCCGGCCTCCCGGAAACGATTTAATACATATCCCGCATCTGCATTGCTCGTATTCGAAAGCAAAGCATACAATCCACCGTCGTTGAGCTGACCGATAAAGTCGCTCTGACGCATCAGCTTACCCAACTGTTCTCCGGCTTCCTGTATCTGATTTTCTTCCACCTGAATCTGGATAAAGGCACATTCCGTCAGCCCTTTTCGATATGCTACCAAATATGCACTTGCCAGTGAAGTAAACGCGTCTGCACCCAAAATCTGTGTTCCTGCGAGATAGCGCTGCTGCTCCAGTGCGGACAGGTAACGGTTCGCACGCACCACCGCATTCTGAATCAGATAACCGATAATCACCAGCATGTTTGCTTGTCCGAGTGTCATGCGCTCCCAGGGAATACCCCAGACCATCAAAATCAACTGCATCTCATCCTCGGAATAAATGGCATTTGCCATCAACGGATAATCCTCATCCATCTCACGATTGATAAACACTTTTCGATTTTGCAGACACTCATTCATTTTTTCATATTTTACATATTCAATAGAGTTTCCCAAGCCACGCGCGCGCTTGCTCGTCGCGGAAAACAATCGCGCATACGAACGGTTCGCCACCGTATAAATCGCAATATCTTCGCTGTCTACCAGACGCGACACGACCTCTGCCGCATAGAAAAGTACCTCTTCCGGCGCGTATCGTTCCAGTGACGATGTAATCTCATAAATCTTACCAAAACTATCGTTCTGATTTACAATCTGTGTCTCCAACACATTTTTCATACGGACATTACTCTGGTTAATATCCTGTATATCCACAAGCTGATCGGACAGGAAATCAATCTCATGTCTGCTGTCCATCTCCAGTGTATGTATACGGTCTCGCATATATCCAACGACCAGACCCACGATAAACAACTGTGCGACCCACACATAGGTATTATAATCCAACAATACTTCAAATCCGCTACGGTCATACATCTGACGGAAGAAATAACCCGCCACTGCCAAAATCGATGAAAACGTCGCCTGATGCTGTCCGTATACGACTGCAAACAATAACACATACAATAAAAAGAAATCCAGCTTTGCAAAATATTCGCTGCCTACCGCCCGATTGTTCAACATAAAAAACGGAATAAAGCAAATCATGTTTTCCAAAAACGGCAGTGCGACTTCTACGACCTGTGCCAACGAACTTCCGATGCGATTCAGGAACGTTTCCTTGCGCGTCTGCTTTAACTGAAAAACATTTTTTCGTTGCTTCATGTATTTGACGATACGTGGCAATACCTGCTCAATCGGATGAAAAATTCGAATTCCGAACTCGTCCATAAACGGTCGGCTGTTCAACGCGATACTGACATCTGCACGGTCTTTTTCATCCACGACACGCACCTGCCCCGGCGGAAACAGTTTTTGAATCTTTTCTGCCAGCGCCGTCTCACTGATGACCTCGCCGGATGAGACGTTATAAAGCGGCCATTTGTGTTCTCTCCTGTGCAGCACCTGATATACAAATTCTGCTGCATCATCCACAAACAACATCGAAAAACGTACCTTTTCACTCACATGGAGTTCGCCGCTACGAAGCGCCTCCAGACACATCGCCCCGCAGACCTCATGTATATCTGACAATTGTTTCGGAACCTCATACACATGGTCCAAACGCAGTACAACCACGTCCAAATCCATATTGTAATGATAATTCATGCACAATTCCTCACCCTGTGCGAGCGCCAGCGACCAGTCATCCGCCGCTGTCACCGGGTCCATTTCCCGAATCTGCGTCGATTGCGAGGTCTGATATACCTGTTCACTCGACAAATATATAAACTTTGCACGCCCCAATGCCGCTACTGCACTGATGACATTGAGAAGTCCCGCCGAATACGCCACTGCATCATGCTTATTGATACCGTGTGAAAAGTTCGTGTCATATGCGCCCATAAAAATAACAGCATCCGGGTTCACACTCTCACAAATCTCCCGCACACACTCGTTGTCGTATGTAAAACAGTATTTTTCAAACACATGCGGATACTGTACGGTCTGGTCTTTCGACCCGGTCAGTACATAAATCCGATGTCCCTCTTTTTTAATTTTTCCTACCAGTGCCTCCATAAAACTGCCGGCACCACCTACTAATAATATTTCCATCGTTCGACTCTCTCCGCAGTCACATTTCCAGTTCTTTCTGTACTGTCTACCGCACAAATCATCTTTCAGCGCGAACTCTTATCCACGCTGCTTACTCCGTCTTTCATAGCCGCGACGCACACTCCAAAGCTCTCCAACTGCGCACAAAACGCATCCACATCCTGTCGCAGCTCCGCTGTCGTCATACCGTATTCCTCTGCGAGCTTTTCTGCAATCTGTGCTCTCGAAGCTCCCTGTGCAAGCTGTGTGACAATCAAAACACCGGTCTCGTTCAAACGCATCGGTCGTTCCCAGTCTTTTCCGCTCTGCTCCATATTGATCAACCAGTAAAAACCTGCTGCCTCTCGCAGTTGATACGTTCCTATCATTTTTATCATCTGATTCCCTCAAAAAAAGCATGGTCGGAACCATGCTTTTTTATCATACTACACAATATGTTGTATTCGCATAATTATCCACATACAATTGTAGCAGACCTTATATGCTTTTTCTACCCTTTCTGTATACATTTTTAGATTTTTTCTCAACAGTTCAGCCATGAACGTGTCAAACGAAGACATCATGCTTGCATGAATGGATTCGCTTGCATGTTCATGAGATGAGCGCCCGATTATGAGCAAAAGTAGCTGCGTAGCAGCGGCGAGCCTTGCAAAGGCGGTTTTGCGAATGGCGCGCCTGAACTGTTGTACTTTAGCTTCCGTCCGACCTCGAACATGTCAAACGAAGACATCATGCTTGCATGAATGGATTCGGTTTCTACCACTCTTCCACTGAC
>JAGAOE010000093.1 GCA_017623885.1 Eubacterium sp.
ACCAAACGCCTTGATGTCCATCGCATCCCGACTCGCAAAATACGCTAATGTTCGCTTCAACTGTGCCGGACAGGAAGGGTTGTCACAGCATATGTCTGCTGTATCTTCCTCTTTACTCAATGGATGTGCACACACCGGACATATCTGCGGAACCGGGAAAACGGTTCCCGTAGATTCTGTCACGCGAATAATCGCCGGTATAATATCTCCCTGCTTGCGACAAATCGCACGACATCCTTCATCGATTCCCAAGCTTTCAATATAATCCATATTATGAAGTGTTGCATACTGTACATTTGTGCCACACAAACGCACCGGATTTTTAAATCGCGCACGGAATGTCATCTTTCCGGTTCTTCCGACACCGACTTCTACCGTCTCTATTTCCACTTCTTTTTCTTCCGGCGGATATTTATATGCGATATGACCGGCTGAATATTTGCTGCCGGCCGGAAAATCTGCACGATACGAAACCTGCTCAATCTTTACGACCGCACCATCAATATCATAGTCATATTCTCCTCTGTGCTCTCCGATTTCGTCAATCGCCGCCCATACTTCCTCTGCGTTTTTGCATAGAACATGCGGTACAACTGTCACTCCCTGTGAAGCCAGTTCATCCAGCGCGGCTGTATGTGCATCCATTAAATGCGCACTTTCACCTGTCGCATCTTGAACGTTAAATACAAACATTCGAAGACCACGTTCTTTTGTAATCGCCGGATCTAACTGGCGCAAAGTTCCTGTTGCCAAATTTCTGGGATTTGCTGCCTGTTTTTTTCCTAAGCGTTCCTGATTTTCGTTATACCTTTCAAAATCCTCATGACTCATGTATACTTCACCGCGAAGCTCTACATAATCCTTTGCGTTGATTGTCTGGCAGACATCCGGTATCATGCGCGCATTCAAGGTCACATCTTCACCAACGATACCGTCTCCGCGCGTCTCAGCCATAGTCAGTACACCATCCTGATAGCGCAACGACATACTAAGCCCATCGATTTTACGCTCTACACAAAACAATGCATCTGCATGTTGCTCTTTTACCTTTTCTACCCATGCAAATACTTCTTCTTTTGTAAACAAATCTTGTATACTCAGCATCGGAACATGATGCGCGATTGTAACACCTGCTTCTCGCTTTGCCTCGCCTCCGATAATCTGAGACGGCGAGTCTGACGTAATCCATTCCGGATGTTCTTTCTCGACTTCTTTTAGCCGCTGCATCATCTGATCATATTCAAAATCACTGATTTCATTTGTATTCTGATTATAATACAAATCCATATGATAAGAAATCTTCTGTTTTAATTGTTCATATTCCTGTTTATTTTCCACCTCTGCACCTCGTCTGTATCATTGTATCCAAACACGATTCTACGCTTTCACAGTCTCATTTGATGAATCCTGTATCAGTCGCTGCAATTCCTTCCATTCAGAATCTGTCACCGGACGATAGGTCCCCTCCTTCAGATTCCCTAATTTAATGTTCATAATACGCAAACGTTTCAACGTTCTCACTTTATAACCTAACGCTTCACACATTCTTCGAATCTGACGGTTTAGTCCCTGCGTTAAAATAATATGAAACTCCGTCGCTCCGGTTTTCCATATTTTACAAGGGCGTGTCACCGTATCTAAGATGTGCACACCTTTCGACATTTGCATAATGAATTCATCCGTAATCTCTCGATGCACTGTCACTACATATTCCTTCTCGTGATAATTGCCCGCGCGCATCATCTTGTTTACGATATCGCCATTATTGGTAAGCAGAATTAAACCTGTGGATTCCTTGTCCAATCGTCCAATCGGGTAAATGCGTTTTGGATAGTTAATATAATCTACAATATTTACGCCTTCCTTTTTTGCCGTCGTGCAAACCACTCCACGCGGCTTATGAAATGCCAAGAGAATCTGTTCTTCTTCCATCTTTACCGCTTTCCCTTTAAAAAAGACCGTATCACCCGGATAGACTCTGTCTCCCAGACCTGCGACTTTTGAACCAATCCGAATCCATCCTGCAGTCAACGCGCGATCTGCTTCACGCCTTGAGCATACCCCAGCCTCACTCAAATATTTATTTATCCGAATTCCGTTTTGTTCTCCCATTACTTCCTTTCCTATGAAACAAAAGATACCGAAAAAGCGGTCGGCTGACCACACAATCGCATCACGCATTTGCCACTCAGCTACCGCTTTTTACTTAAGCATTTTCTTATTTTATTAATTCTGTTTTAATATATCCGGTCTGGTCCTTCCATTCGACCTTCGTCCAACCTTCTGCATAACTCTGAATCACTTTTACCGTATCTCCCTGATATGCAAGTCCTACCTTATCAGCCGTCTCGCTCATAGACACACGCACGTTTACAGATTCAGAAAGCGTAATCGTCTTACCTTCTTCCAATGCAATTGCCGGTGTTTCCTCTTCCTCTGTCGTACTCGGAACTTTTGACTTCTTTACTGTCAGATATTCACGCTTCACATATCCGTCGTTTCCGTCATAGGTGACTTTTATCCATCCATCCTTTTCGGTATCCGGATACATCTTCAGCTTTTCGCCAACTGCAATCTGAATAATAATCGATTCATCGGTACTGGGACCTTTTCGCATATTGATACCATCTATCGTATACGCGGTTTTTGCTTTTCCGTCAGATTCTTTTTTCGTATCCTCATCCTTCTGTTCATCATCTTTCTTTTCGTCGTCAGATGCTTCTGTAGAATCAGATGCAGACTCATCCGTCTTCTCTTCACCGCTCTGCTGCGCGTCAGAAGCTGTCTGGTCTTCTGTCTCCTGCGCAACATCTTCTGCCTGTGTCAAAGACTGTACCCAAGTCGCAATCGCAGCGGGAATCTGTTCATTTGCCATCTTGCCTAATGCTGCATCCCCAGCCACTGCCGCTTCATACTTTTTCTGAACCTCTGACTGTAATGCTAATACATCTTCCGCCTGTTCGAATTCGTTAATCAACGCCTGAACATCTGCCTGCGTACTCTTTTCCATATTTGACTGATTGAACTGACTATAAGCATTGTCAATATACAATTTTCCGCTCTCATCTGTTCTTAAATAGAAGAAATCCAATCCCGGCGCTGCCGTTGCAACATCCTTGAATTTCATATCCAAATAGACAGATACTACATATTCGCCGTCCTTTAATCCGGTCTTTGTATAGCATGAAATATTCTCACACGCTTCTACATATTCACTAAACAGACTGATATAACTCTTTTCCGTCTCCGAGATCGGCTGTGCTACTTTCTCAATCGTAGCCACATCACCGGCTGCATATGCGGTGTAATATGTCTGAATCAACTCATTCACTTCCGGTATCGCATCCACTTGGAATTCTTCTTCCATACTGTTCTCTACCGTCTGTTCTTCGGCTATCGGCGCATCCCCGGAATCCATCACAGGACCGGTGCATTTTACCAAAATCACCAGCATGACAATAAAAAGTACACCCGCTGCCAGATATCTCTTATATTTCTTTACGAGTTCCCATAATGCAGCTACTGTATCATTTTGTGTACCCTGCTGTGTTTTTCGGTTTGAATTTGCGGTATTTTTCTCTTCAGAATTCTGCTGATTCGGAGTATTTACCGTCTTCTTTTCTTCTGTTTTATTTTCTACCTTCACGTTATTTGTATTTGTATTATTAGCAGAAACTTTGTTCTGATTTTTGCGATTATTGTTTGCCATTTATTTACTACCTCCTAAAATAATTTAAATCTGAATATTAGCTAAAAAATGCAACCGGCGGGAATCGAACCCACATTACAGGAGTCGGAGTCCTGCGTTCTA
>JAGAOE010000094.1 GCA_017623885.1 Eubacterium sp.
CCTTCTGTTTTTCCCATCTCCATTGCTTTTGAAGTACCGATTCCATGCGCCGCACTACCGATTGCGAGTCCTTTTGCGACAGGCTCCGTAATTCGAAATACACGGCACACCGGCTCTGCAACCATGCTCCCGAATATCCCCGTAAATACGATAACAGCCACTGTAATCGGCACATAGCCTCCAAGCTCCTCTGATATAACCATTCCGATCGCGGTCGTGATGGATTTTGGCAAAAACGTCACATATTCCGCATGTTCAAAATCTAAGAGTACCGCCCATAGCCATACCAATCCCATACTCGTCAATACTGCAGTACCTATACCTGCCACGATCGCCCATGCATGCTTTTTTAAAAGCTCTAACCGTTCGTACAAGGGAATCGCCAGACAGACCGTCGTCGGTGTAAGCCATATGCTGATATAATCAGCTCCGGCAGCATAGCTTTCATATGGTATTTGAAAAATCGCCAGTCCTGCCAAAATCAAAATAACAGCCAGCAGCAAAGGATTCGACCATGCACGCATCCACCTCGACCGCAATGCTACGCCTGCCATATACGCCCCCACTGTAAAAACGATTCCGACATACGGCGATGTTTCAACCCACTCAAAAATCACGACTTTTCTCCTTTCCTCGTCGGATTACCCACTGCGTGACGATTCCTGTCATAATCATCACCAGAATCGTCGTACTTACCGTGACCAAGAGATACACCAGCAACCGGTCTCGCAACAGTCCCCATGCTTCCACCAGACCAACTGCTGCCGGCACAAACAAGACCGGCAAAATCTCTATCAGGAATGTACCCACTGTCTTTACCTGCTCCGGCAAAATCCATTTACGCTGCAAACAGATAAACAACAAGAACAAACCGTACAGACTTGTGGGAATCGGCAATGGGATGCATGCGTGTAATGCTTCTCCTATCAAAGTTATTGCAAAAATAATCAGACATTGTTTCACATATTTCATATTAGATAGTCTTTCTATTTTTTTACAACTTATCCATATTTCTTATGAAATATTGTAACTATTCCAAGCCAGCCTCAACCATACTACATATTTCTTCCGTATGACGCATCCCGTATTTTTTCAAATCCACTTTTCCGTCAACAACTGTCACACCCTCATTTTCTAAAAGCTTTGCCTGACTTAGCGCCCCGCCAAACGCAAATGCTCCTGCCAGCTCTCCTTTGGCATTTACAACTCTGTGACAGGGAATATTCCCCGGATCAGGATTTTTGTGTAATGCATTTCCGACTGCACGCGCCATCTTTTTATCGCCTGCCATTTCTGCCACCTGCCCATAAGTCGCTACACAACCCTTCGGAATTCTTTTCACAGCTTCATAAATCCGCTTAGACGGACTATCGGTCACTCGTTCATAGCTCTCGTCAATCATTCGAAATACATCTTTTTGGGGAATAGAACCGTCTATGATAATCGTATTCCAGTGTTCCTTGTTCTGATGCCATCCGGGTATCACGGACGGATACACGGATCGCCAGAAATCCCTCCATTCCGGGTCTACCTTTACATTTAAATTTAATTTCCCGTCTCGTTCATAAGTCCAAAGAAATGCTTTTTTACTGCCCTTGACACGCACCAATTGCCAGTTCGGATCATGAAACGGCGCTTCCTGATATGTGTCCGGAAACGACAAACCATATGCCAATACTTCTTCTCTCGTCAACATAATTTTTCACCCCAGATTTGAATCAATTTTTCCAAGGAAAAAGCGGCATTTGCCGGGCTGGTAGACGGCAGCACTTCTGCTGTTATCCCCAGTTCCTTTTCCTGATATTTTTTATAATATTTTCCGGATGTCGCTCCATTGCAGAAGATGCGCGTCACCTGAGACTCCTGCAAAATCTTCTGCAATGCCGTAGGAACAACATTTCGAATACTGCTGTCACTCGATCCGATAATATCACAACTGTAAATCGTATCCCACAACGCAATATGATGTTTGAGTAACATCGCTCGTTTTTCTTCTATAGTCACAGGTACATCTTCCTGCAGCAATGCCGCCATCACCTTCCAAAATCGGTTTTGCGGATGACCGTAAAAAAACATTTGCTCTCTGGACTTCACCGAAGGCAAACTGCCCAATATCAAAATCTTTGACCGTTCATCATACAGCGGCGGAAACGGATGCACGATGTGTTCATAGTTCTTTTCCTCAGATTTCATCACGCTTCTCCTCTCTCAACATAAAATAATATAGGCGTTTGCGAAACGCCAATTTTCTTTATCGAAGATGTACAACACAGAAAAAGGCATCTCAAACCGAAATGCCTTTTTCATTCTTTCCTATAGTTATTCGCAGCTATTCTTAAATATTTAACAAATCGCTGTATTCTTTTAATGCACCGTCTGTCTCATGTGCCAGTACACGCTGTGCCAATACTTTTCCGAGCTGTACACCTTCCTGGTCAAAGCTGTTGATATTCCATACAAATCCCTGGAACATAACCTTGTTTTCAAAGTGTGCTAACAACGCTCCTAATGACTTCGGATTTAACTGCTCGCCGATAATGATGCTGGACGGACGCCCGCCGTTAAAGTTCTTGTTGCGATTCTCGTCTGCCTTACCACATGCAAATGCCACTATCTGTGCCACAACATTTGCACACAGCTTCTGCTGGCTGGTGCTTCCCTGAATCACTACATCGCTTCCCATCTGATTATTCTTAAAACCTACAAACTGAAGCGGAATCACATCTGTTCCCTGATGGAGCAACTGATAGAAGGAGTGCTGACCATTTGTACCGGGTTCGCCAAAGATAACCGGTCCGGTCACATAATCTACCGGCTCGCCAAAGCGATTGACAGATTTTCCGTTTGACTCCATATCTAACTGCTGTAAGTGTGCAGGGAAACGGCTCAAGCCTTGTGAGTACGGAAGTACTGCTGTATTCTGATAGCCCAAAATATTTCTCTCATAAACACCAATCAATGCATCCAGCATAGCAGGATTCTCAAGAAGTGCTTTGTTCTTTGCAAGCTGGTCTTCTGCTGCTGCGCCTTCCAAGAACTGCGCAAATACTTCCGGACCGAAAGCCAGCGACAACACAGCACCGCCTACTGCTGAAGTAGAAGAGAAACGTCCTCCGATATAATCATCCATGAAAAATGCAGCCAGATAATCATCGCTCTTTGCCAGCGGTGAAGTCTCACTTGTAACAGCAATCATATGCTTTGATGCGTCCAAGCCTGCATTCTTCAATGCGTCTTTTACGAATGACTCGTTTGTCAAAGTCTCTAATGTCGTTCCTGACTTTGATACTAATACAAACAGGGTATGTGCCACATCAATGTCATGCAATACTGCTGCCGCATCATCCGGGTCTACATTACTGATGAATTTTGCTTCCATTTTGAAACAGTTATTTACTTTTGCCCAATTCTCTAATGCAAGATACATTGCACGCGGTCCGAGGTCGCTGCCGCCGATACCGATCTGTACAACCGTTGTAAAACGCTCACCTGCTGCATTTGTAATCTCGCCATTGTGCACTTTGTTTGCCAAATCTGCAATCTTTTTCTGCTGTTCGATATAGAATGCACGCTTATCTACGTCATCTGCTACGACTGCATCTCCCAACTGTCCACGTGTCATGTGATGCAACACCAGACGCTTCTCGCCGGTATTGATGACTTCTCCATTGTAAAGTGCTTCAAATTTCTCCACTAACTGTGTCTCTGCAGCCAGCTTCTCCAGTGCAGCAAGCACGTCGTCATCTACCTGCTTTGCAGCATAATTGTATGCCATTCCGTCTCCCATAGAGACACTATATTTTTTTACACGCTCTGCGCCATTGCTTCCGCTCATCACCTCTGCGAGATTCACGCGGGCAACCTTTGAAAGCTCCTGATATGCATTTACCTGATCCAAATTGTTCCAGCTAATCATCTTTGACTCCTCCTGTCTGCTTTTTCCATTCTTTCGAGATGCATTATACTATTAAACGCGCGGAAATTCAAGACTTGCCTACGGAAAGCTTTGACCTTTGTCTCTGCCGCCCATCGTCTGTTCCATCGAACCCATGTCTGTCACTTGCAATTCACCTGCATCTACCAGCGTCTCCTGCTCCTGTGTATCTGACGTTTTTCCGATTGTACCCGCGAGCTGACCGCTGATGCTCTGTGCACGAAGCTCACAAAATTGTCGAAGCACGGTCACTCCGGTTTCGAATTGTTCATAAGTGCAAAACTTTGTCGGATCTTTTTCCACATACGGCGCAATCAATTCCGACACCTGTGCAATCATCGTATCCACATATCCGGTGTCAAAATAGTTCTCTACAAATTCGGTCATGAGCTGATGATATTTTTCCGTATAAGCTTCATTTTCAAATATCCATGCAATCATCGGACGCTCTGATGCATCTCCACCGGAGACCGGTGAGTCAATCGGATAATTCACCAGCGTTGTCGCATCACTCATGGATTGAAAGCCGCCAAATGCCAAATTATAATCCCAAGGTATCATCTGCATTTGTCCGTCTTCTTCATAGAGATAATAATTATGCACCATTGAGCCGGTATAACTGTCAAAGTTCAACACGAAATTATGCACTACAAAATATCGTATCACCGCATCGATATCTACGGTTTCTTCCAACGTATCTTCTGTCGCATCACCAAGCTGCTTTAAAGATGTTATCAAACGCGTCTTGTCTGCAGTAGTCACATCCGTTTTTGCATTATTAAAAATATTGGAATAACTCTCTTCCTCGTCATCTGTATATCTTAACAACACATCATCGCTCGCATGCATACCGCCGCCACCGCTTCTATTTGCTCTATCTGCCTGCCTATCCATTTCTCCGGCAGGAAATTCCGGTCGCGCTCCCGCATTTTCTTCTGCTTGAACTTCTGTTTGGAAATCCTTGTTCAAAGCGTCTTCTTTCGAAACGTTTTCTTGAGGTGTAAATCCTTCCGGCTTCGTCGGCATGGTTTCCTTATTCATATTTTCGGATGGCATATTCCCCGGCGGAAACTGTCCCTGACGCCGGTCTTCTCCTTGGTCGGATTCCTCATTTGAAAGCTCCTGCTCGAACCTACTCCGGTCAAATTTTTCTCCATTTCCTCGTCCGCCGCCCATATCCATGCTGTCCGGCTTATACAGCTCTCCGTAGCTGTTACCATAATTGCGCTGTAGGAATGATTCTTCCACCGCTTCCAAGGCGAGATAAAGACCCCAGTCTTCTCCGTTGACCGTCAGATAGGCATAGCTGCAAAGCGGTGACGCCACACCCATTTGCGCCATCATCTGATAGGTCAGATAATCTTTCATATATGTGTTGTCCTGAATAATATTATTTAACACCAGTTTGTCCAAACCATAATAGCTATTCGCATCATCGTAATGGTCAAACTCTATTTTAAAGCTGTAGCGGTCATTTCCATAGCTTTCTACCTGTGTAAGAGACGTATTTCCTTTTCCCCGAATCGCAACATTTTTGTACGTTTCCTCGTCAATCACAACCGTACACTGTGCGTATTCTTCACTCTTGCAATTGTCAATGAATGTATCCCAGTCATCCATCACAATATCTATCGTATGCACCTTTGATGTGTCAAAAATTCGGTTTTCGTACTCCATTTCTGACGACCGTTTTGCAACGCCCAACGACTCTACATTCATAAGCAATGCGGTAAGCAACAGCATGAGTGCTACAACAACACAGCAGATTTTATCAATATGCTTATGTGTTGACATCGCCTACCTCCTATCCCATGTATTCGCCGTTATAGCTGACAAGTACCGCACTATTTACACCCGGCAAATCAGACAGTTCGTTGATAAAATCCGTATGATCATTTTTCATTCGAATCTCTAAGTTCAATTCAATCAAACCTTTTTGAACCGTTTTACATTTCACCACACATTTTTGAACATGCGACGTCAACAGTTCCTTTGCCCGTTTTTCAGTCTCTGCATCGGTACAGGTGATAATCACAATGTATGGATTATAATGATTTTTCTTATTCACAAAAACAATCAGTATCACGCCGATGATGACACTTCCGATCACTGCCAGCGGAACCATACCTGCCGCCAATACGATACCTACCGTAATCGACCAAAACAAAAATGCAATTTCCAGCGGTTCCTTTATCGCCGCACGAAAACGGACGATTGACAATGCACCGACCATACCCAGCGACAATACCACGTTCGATGTAACCGCCAAAATTACAATCGTCGTAATCATCGTCAACGCAATCAATGTCGTTCCGAAGCTGGAAGAATACATCACACCCTGATAGGTCTTTTTATATACGAAAAAAATAAATACACCTATACAAAACGCCAGCACCAGTGCTACGGTCATATCAAACAGACTGACACTGGTCATGTTCTCCAAAAAACTTGATTTGAAAATATCTTTAAATGTTACCATTACTTCGTTCTCCTTTTTCTCTTTCTTCGCCTTTTTTCTACCCATAGATTCTGCACGCAGCATATTTAGAAAACGGTTCATTATGACTGTTTTCCAAATGCACCAGATCTTTAATCAGATCCGGCAAATACGCATCCCATTTTATCTCCAGAATAATCGGCGCATCGCCTGCCGGCACCATCACACATTGTGGATTAAACATATCTGTTTCTAAAATTCCTGTCCGTATATTATAATCAAGTGTCACACGTACATTGCCCGGCGCAAAAACAAACGGTTCTCTGACATAATCTACGACTGTTTTCGGACGAAGTCCCTCTGTCATCATCTTTATGTACAATTCGCGAACTAACGGTGCTTCCGAAGCTTTCATCCATTCATACTCGCCGTTTATCATATCCTGCGTTTGCTCCTTTGTCAGCAGGGTGCTGTCTTTTCGAGATAAACCGTTCATTTTACTCTTTTTTTCCAACTTAATAAATTTTGTATTTCCGTTATAATATCGGATTCTGAATTTCTCACGGATGTTAATTCCATCCTTTTTTTCACGCAGCGCTTTGTCTCTCGCATTGTCAAAATATAAGCTGCGAATCTCATAAATTCCGTTCACTGCATGCGCATCTCTTTTTAAAACTGCAGATAAACGCTGACGTAAAATGAGTAATTCTTCCATTGTTATTTCCTGTTTCATTTCATGTCTGTATACGATAGTCTCACCTTCTTTCATTTTATTTTAATGTAATCCACAAATATATACGAATTGTGTTTCCTTTGTGAAAAAGCTGTGAAATTTCCTATGCAAAAACAAACATATTTGTAATTCCACCGCAAATATGTTATAACAACTCTAGCTGTGTCATACCTTTTTCGTTGCTTGATGCATCTTTACTATAAGTATAACACTGCTGAATATAAAACAGATAAGGAAATTTTAATTATGAAAAATTGCATTGTTGCACAATCGGGCGGTCCTACTGCCGCGATTAACGCCAGCCTTTCCGGTGTAATTGCCGGAGTCATGAATTCTCAGGAATTTGACACAATTTACGGTTCTGTAAACGGTATCACGGGCATTTTGGAACAACGAATTGTCAACCTTTCTACATTATTTGCTTCCGGCAAACCGATGTTGGACAAACTGATTCAGACCCCGGCTATGTATCTTGGCTCTTGTCGCTACAAGATGCCTGCTGCAAATGAAGACCCGGAAGTTTACAAAGCTATTTTTCGTTTTTTTGAAGAACATGAAATTTATGCATTCTTCTATATTGGCGGAAACGACTCTATGGATACAGTAGACAAGCTATCTGCATATGCTGCTTCGATTGAAAGCCCGGTTCGCATTATCGGAGTTCCTAAAACAATCGATAATGATCTTTGTTTGACAGACCACACCCCCGGTTTTGGTTCTGCTGCAAAATATGTCGCAAGCACGCTGTTAGAAATCGCACATGATGCTTACATCTACCGTGCAGACAGCGTCACCATCGTCGAAGTCATGGGACGCGATTCCGGCTGGCTCACGGCTGCCAGCGTCCTCGCCAGAACCCATTACAGTGCTGCACCGCATTTGATTTACTTGCCGGAATGCGCATTTTCACCGGAAGAATTTCTGGCAGATGTCAAGCAGCTTTTGACCAAGCAGCATCATGTAATCGTCGCAGTATCCGAAGGTATTCGCGACAAAGACGGTCAGTATATCAGTGCATCTTCAAATACCGTTGACAACTTTGGTCACAGCCAGCTCTCCGGCGTAGGAAAAACACTGGAGTATTATGTAAAAGAACAATTAGGTGTCAAAGTGCGTTCCATCGAACTGAATGTATTACAGCGCTGCGCTTCGCACCTTGCTTCTAAAACAGATTTAGACGAAGCATTCCGGCTCGGACAGCACGCTGCTACATGTGCCCTTTCCGGTCAGACTGCCGTTATGCTGACTTATCAGCGGACAAGCAATGCACCGTACACAATCACTTATGGCACTGCACCGGTGTGTGACATCGCAAACAAAGCCAAAGATGTACCGCGCTCATTTATCAATGAACGCGGCAATGATGTAACGGTTGATATGATTGATTATCTGACTCCGCTCATTCAGGGCGAAGCTTCGATTCAGTACGAAAACGGTGTTCCCGCCTATCTTCCGGTGGATCATTTGCTTTCTTAATGAAATCTTTCCTAATGAAAGAATAAAGAATCTCGCTTGCGAGATTCTCCGCCTGCGGCGGGTCGCGACAAGCGACATACTTCTTTTCCGCCGCAGTGCGATCCTCGCGGAGCGTTTTTGTTTCATAGGAAAGTTCGTCACTTTTACACTTTAATGTACCAAGGTCTTTCCTATGAAACAAAGAAAGCAGGCAAATCCCTTCTCATGCGAGAGATTTGTCTGCTTTTTTATTTTTTAGCTTTTTTCAACAGTTTTCCCTAATTACCGCTTTTCACGTTCAAATGCACCTCGCATCAAATAGATTCCCAACACTGCATTGAACACAACCGCTGAAAACGTGCTGAACCTTTCAAATAAGCCAAACACTGCCTCCGGCAAAAACGCTGTTCCCAACGGTCCAATCAGCATGGCAGCCAAACATACAATTGCCCATATACAAAGCGACTGCATCTGCTCTTTCTTTGCACCAACCGCGACAAGTATCAATGAAACGAGCGAAAATACAACGACCAGCACCGTCACCAAGAGATGCATCACATTTTGCGGATGTGCATTTGTCGCATCCTTTACCCAAGGAAACATCGTATAGCCTACATTGCAAATCCATTCCATCGCTGCGAAAAAGTAGATGCCCCATTTTAATACCTTTGATTTACAGTCTGCCACACCGACACACACAGCCATAATCGACACGATTCCACACGGGCCAAACAAAGAATTTAGCTGACCGGCGAGTACCTGTGACGGTGCACCTTCTGCCGTCAGGTCACTCACTGCCATCCGCATCCCATCATAGCCCGGATATGCGAGCGGCGAAAAAAATACCATCGCTGCATAAGAAAGTAAGCTAATGATTCCGCAAATTCCTAATCTTGATAATTTCATTCCGATTCCTCCCACTGCTCAAACAGCTAACCATATATTCTGCAAAACTCATCAATAAAGGTTTCCATCATACCGTCTGCATCCACTCCTGCCATTCTTGCATCACATTCAAATACTAAAATCGAGTGTACCGTCATTGCAAATGAAATTGCTGCCGCATCCGGATTTTCAAAACTTGTAATGCCTTTCGCCGCCATCGCATAAAACAGACTCTTGGTCGCGGCAATCATTTTATTCGTCTCTTCTACCATAATCATCGCCGCGCTCGGATTATAAATCCTTTCCGATTCTATCAAACGGTAAAACTTATCCATGTCCGAATCACGATTCATCTGTCGATAGGACTTCACCGCAAACATCAGCACTTCTTTGAACGAACGCCCCTCTACCAGCTTTCCATAATCGGTCTCTGTATTACCGGTTTGGACTTTTGCTTTATTACGAAAATATTCATACATACTTTCTATAATCTGTTCTTTCGACTCAAAATGGCTGTAAAGAGAAGATTTCTTGAGATTTACTTTCGCA
>JAGAOE010000095.1 GCA_017623885.1 Eubacterium sp.
CGATTATTGCTGTGTACATGCATCACTGGCGCTGAAAAAGCTCGGCTTTGAGACCATCATTGTAAACTGTAATCCGGAAACTGTATCTACTGACTACGATACCTCTGACAAGCTCTACTTCGAGCCTTTGACGTTGGAAGACGTACTCAGTATTTATCACAAGGAAAAACCGCTCGGCGTTATTGCACAGTTCGGCGGTCAGACACCGTTAAATCTCGCAGCAGAATTAGAGAAAAATGGTGTAAAGATTCTCGGTACTTCTCCCGCTGTCATCGATTTGGCAGAAGACCGTGATTTGTTCCGTGCCATGATGGACAAGCTGGAAATCCCGATGCCCGAAGCAGGTATGGCTACGACCGTAGAAGAAGCTGTCAGCATCGCCAACCAGATTGGTTATCCTGTTATGGTTCGCCCGTCTTATGTACTTGGCGGACGCGGCATGGAAGTCGTATACGATGACGAAAGCATGGTCAACTATATGAACGCTGCTGTCGGTGTGACACCGGATCGTCCGATTTTGATTGACCGTTTCTTGAATCACGCATTAGAGTGTGAGGCAGACGCAATCAGCGATGGTACACATGCATTTGTTCCTGCTGTTATGGAGCATATCGAGTTGGCCGGAATTCACTCCGGCGACAGTGCTTGTATCATTCCTTCCGTTCATATTCCGGAAGAAGCTGTGGCTACTATCAAAGAGTATACAAAGAAAATCGCTGAAGAAATGCATGTCAAAGGTTTGATGAACATGCAGTATGCGATTGAGAACGGAAAGGTATATGTATTGGAAGCAAATCCGAGAGCATCCCGTACCGTACCGCTTGTTTCTAAAGTATGTAATATCCGTATGGTTCCGCTCGCTACAGATATCATTACTTCTGAGCTGACCGGACGTCCTTCACCGGTACCGGCATTGAAGGATCAGCACATTCCTTACTACGGAGTAAAAGAAGCAGTATTCCCGTTCAATATGTTTCCGGAAGTTGACCCGGTACTCGGACCTGAGATGCGTTCTACCGGAGAGGTACTCGGATTATCTACCTACTACGGTGAAGCATTCTACAAAGCACAGGAAGCTACTCAGACCAAGCTCCCGCTCAGCGGAACGGTATTGATTTCTGTCAACAGAAAAGACAAGCCCGAAGTCGCAGAAGTTGCACAGCTCTTCTCAGAGGCAGGCTTCAAGATTGTAGCTACCGGAAACACTTACGAAATTATCAAAGAAGCCGGTATTGATGCTACATTGATTAAAAAACGTTCCGAAGGCCGTCCGAATACACAGGATTTGATTACAAACGGCGATATTGATTTGATTATCAACTCTCCGATTGGCAAAGACAGTGTAAACGATGACAGTTATCTGCGCAAGGCAGCAATCAAGGCTCACGTACCTTATATGACTACAATTGCTGCTGCAAAGGCAACTGCAAAGGGTATTCTGTATGTACAGCAGAACGGAAACGGCGAAGTGATGTCGTTGCAGGATATTCACAAAGAAATTGTAGATAAATAAATCATTTCATGATGCAAAAAGGGTATGTCGCTTAGCGACATACCCTTTTTAATTTCATAGGAAAGACCTTGTTGCATCAAAGTGTAAAAGTGACGAGCTTTCCTATGAAATAAAAGCACTTCGTGCACAGATGCGCAGCTAACGCGCGCGGAACAAAAGCTGTGCTGAGGCAGAAACTTGAAGGCGCGGAGTGTGCGAAGCACACTTTTGTTCTATGCTATATATTACACACCGACAATTCGCTTTGTCGTTTCTAACACACGTTCCGCATTAACCGGTTTCAACAAATAATCTGAAGGATTCAAATGAAGCACTGCCAACACTTTCTCCTTGTCATTGATTGCTGATAAAAATACAACCGGAATATCTTTTGCTTTCTCATCTGCACGAATTTTCTCTAATGTCTGTTTGCCATCCATAATCGGCATATCATAATCCAGGAAAATCAAATCCGGTGTTGCAGTAGATAAGGCATTGAGTCCGGCGATTCCGGACGGTGCCATCAGCACGCGGTACTCGTCTTTTAAAATATCACGCACCATACGAAGCTGTACCGGGCTGTCGTCTATCAGCAGAATTGTCTTCGTTCCGCTTCGAACATTCGCCACATCTTCTTTTCCGGTATACTGATCCGTATCGATTCCGAGAATACGAGAAGTCTCCTCGATAATCGTGCTGATTTTTGCCGGACGGTATATTTCATGAAATTGTTCACCCTGTGTGAACTCATAAAACGTGCGAAGTTCTTCTCTTTTTCCCACGCTCAGCACCGGTATCCATCCGTATTTTTTCGCAAGCAATTCAAAAATAGTGATATGCTTTTCATCCATATCCATCGTCGAGATCAGTACCATCTCCGCACGTATCATCTGAAATAAACCTTCTACAATCTCATATTCTGCCGGGCAAAGCTGTACTTCAAATCGCTTTGACATTACCTGATAGATATTTTGCATAATGACGTTAAATTTTCCAATAAAAACGATTTTCTTCATAAACTCCATACTCCCCTATTATTTTTGTACGATTCTTATTCGTTCCATGAGCTGCACCGTTGTTTCGATACATGTATCAAAATCCAACGCAAACTCCTGATCCTGAATCGCCTGTATTTGCTCTGCAATATCTGCATCTACATCACGCTTTGCAAATGCCGCAATCTGTTCTGTCAGCGAATCCGCCTCATCATAATCGTTTTCACGCAATGCAGTTTCCAACCGCTCCAACAACTGCAGCAAGTGCGTGTTCCAAGACTCATCGGACATCTCCGCTGCGTCAGCAAAAGCTGCATCCCTTGACTCCAGAATATGTGCACAATCTGTAAGCTCCGTATGCAACTGCTGCAATTCTTCCAATAAGAAAGGATGCAAATTTTGAATCGCTTCTAAATCCTGCGCGATTGCTTTTTGTTCCAGCAAACGCGCCAACTGCGACGCCATGAGCGCCCCAATCGAAGCACAATTACTTTTTAACGCATGAACACGAATTCGATATTCACTTAAATTCTGTTCTCTATCAATATTATTATACACATTTGTGAATAGCTCCGTCAATAGACTGCGTTCAAGTTCCAACGAACGGTATACGCTCTTTACCGTTGCCCACAGAATTTGATTATCCGTATTGTAAATATGTGCAAAATCCCAATTAATTCCACTGATTTCAGGCAACTGCGCATCCTCAATTCGTCCGCTTTCATCTTCGAGCTCTTCCGGTTCTTCGAGCGGTTCAAGAAGCAACTCTTTCGGCAACAGCTCCATCATGAGCCGCTCCAGTTTTGCTGATACAATCGGCTTGGATAGGTATGCATGGAAACCGGCTTCCATATATTTTTCTTTTGCTCCGGTCACCGCATTCGCCGTCAGCGCTACCACCGGCGTATCTGCACACGGACAGTCCGTCATTTCCTTTAGGCAATGCAATGTCTCGATACCGTCCATACCTGGCATCATGTGATCCAAAAAAATCAAATCATAATGCTTTAAGAACGCTTCTTCGATGCAACGCGCACCGGAATTCACATCCACAATCTGTACCTGTGTCTGCTTTAAGAGATTACAAAATACATCCCGATTGATATCATTGTCATCCACGAGCAGGATTCTCGCATCCGGTGCGCGGAACAAACAGTGATATTCCTCTGTGACACTCAGATTCTTAATGCGACTCTCGTAATCTCCGATTTTTTCTTGCGAGCGACATTCCTGAACCAATTCGAAGGAAAAACGGCTTCCCTCTCCATATTTGCTTTCCACATGAATCTGGCTGTCCATCAAATGCAAAAGGTCACTCACAATACTCATTCCCAGACCGGTTCCCTCAACATTTCGATTTCTGGTAGTTTCGATACGCTCAAACGCTTCACACAGCTTCGGCAAATCTTCTTCTTTGATACCGATTCCGGTATCACTTACTTCAAAATATAATATCGTTTCATTTTCAGTACTTCGATTTTCTGCCAAAAAGGTGATGCTTCCCTCATTTGTATATTTCACTGCATTATTCAAAAGATTGATCAAAATCTGGCGAATGCGCACATCATCTCCATACAGGCAGTTTGGCAGATTCTCATCTACCTGTATCTCCAATTTCAGTCCTTTTTCTCTTGCTTTTAAATAAATTGCATTGACTACATCATTCAGTAAACTGTCTAACTCATATTCCATCGGAATGATTTCCAGCTTGCCGGATTCAATCTTCGAAGTATCGAGTATATCATTAATCAGACTCAGCAAGGTATTTGTCGATGACTTGATATTCCTTGCATATTTCTCGATCATATGATTTTTTTCTTCGCGAAGTATCATTTCATTCATTCCGACAATCGCATTGATCGGTGTACGAATCTCATGCGACATTCGCGCCAAAAAATCGGACTTTGCACTGTTTGCCATCTCTGCAATGACCATCTGTCGCTCCAGCTCAATCGCATGGTTGTGATTCTCTGTCACATCGTTTAGCACAAACATTTTTCCGTAGCCAATCCCACGCTTGACCAGTATCTTTTTCTTAATCTCGTAAATATGACTGCCGATACTAAATCGTTCACCCAATTCATGATAACGTTTAATTTCTTTGTAAATCAAATCGATATCCTGCATATTTTCTTCTGCAAAAATCTGGTCTAACTGACGATTTTTATAAATCAATCTGCCTTGAAATCCCACCACGAGAATTCCCTGTGCGATTTCATCTACAATCGTATCTTTCGCCACATCTACTGCATCCAGCATATTGTAGCGAATCGTGCACATGTGCAACAGCAGATTTCCCAGCAAAAACGCCGGCAGGGTCGTATCGTATCCGCCTGTTTTTCCGGTAAAAAATATAAGCAGACCACCTGCACCCATCAGAATAATGAGATTGAGACAGTTGGCACAGCGACGCTCATTTTTTGTGTGCATTTCTTTTCTTTTAACAATGCTAAATACGATGCCCAGTGTACAGTATATAAGTAGCAATAACGTATTTAAGCGATAAACCGGTCCGTGCGTAAACTGCAAATGAGGAAAATATCCGCTTTGTACATATTCCATGCCGCTGTAAAATAACCGATGTTGCTCACATGACAATACGGTCAATGTAACAAACACATGAAATACACTCAGTCCGTATTTCAGCACCATCGGAATCTGAATCCGGTAAAACTGTAGCAAGAATAGGAAAATAGCAAATGTAATAAACGGTTTTCCCAGATAAGAAAACTTCACGCCCATCAAAGCCTCATCTGCGTTCTCCGCTTGCAAAACAAAGAGACAACCGACATGATTGACCAGCGTAGCCACTTCCATAATGAGCAACATTCGCTGCAAATACGACGGTCGATATAGCAGCAATATCATGAGCTGTATAAAAATCTGGATAATTCCCAGATACTGTATGACAATAAATACCTGTAACATCACTCTCTCCACTCCTAAAGCTCGTGTTCATATGTTCCCCTCTCTTTTATTGTACTACTTTCCAAATATAAAACAACTGTAATTATCGCTTTCCCTTTAAACAAAAAAACACCTGCAGCAAGCTGCAAGTGTTTTTATCTTTTATTTAATTCTTCGGTGTAATTTTCGATTTGCCACCCATATAAGGCTGTAATACAGTCGGAATATTTACACTTCCGTCTGCATTCAGGTTATTCTCTAAAAATGCAATCAGCATACGGGGCGGTGCCACTACGGTATTATTCAGTGTGTGTGCAAAATACTTGTTGTTTTCTGCATCCTTTACACGAATTTTCAAACGTCTTGCCTGTGCATCACCCAGATTTGAGCAGCTTCCTACTTCGAAATACTTTTTCTGACGAGGAGACCATGCTTCGACGTCACATGATTTCACTTTCAAATCTGCCAAATCACCGGAACAGCATTCCAGTGTACGCACAGGAATATCCATGCTGCGGAATAAATCTACCGTGTTCTTCCACAACTGCTCATACCAGTACATAGAATCTTCCGGTTTACATACAACGATCATTTCCTGCTTCTCAAACTGATGAATACGATATACACCACGTTCTTCGATACCGTGTGCACCCTTTTCCTTACGGAAGCAAGGTGAATAACTGGTCAAGGTATACGGAAGCTTTTCTTCTTCGTTAATGGTATCAATAAACTTACCAATCATAGAGTGCTCCGATGTACCGATCAGATACAAATCTTCACCTTCGATTTTGTACATCATGGCATCCATCTCTTCGAAGCTCATAACACCGGTCACAACGTTACTGCGAATCATGAACGGAGGAATACAATAAGTAAATCCGCGCTCAATCATAAAATCTCTGGCATATGAAATTACTGCAGAATGCAGTCTGGCAATATCGCCCATCAAATAGTAGAAACCGTTTCCGGCTACCTTTCCTGCCGCATCGAGATCGATTCCGTCAAAACGACTCATAATATCTGTATGATAAGGAATCTCAAAGTCAGGAACAACCGGCTCACCAAACTTTTCGATTTCTACATTGCAGGAATCGTCTTCACCAATCGGCACGCTGGGATCAATGATGTTCGGAATCATCATCATGTTTTTCTGCACCTGCTCAGCATAAGTCATTTCCAACTCTTCGACTTCAGCCAAACGCTCCGCAAATTCAGCTACCTGCGCCTTTACAGCTTCTGCCTCATCCTTTTTGCCATCCTTCATCAGCCCGCCAATCTGCTTTGACAACTGATTTCTCTTTGCACGTAAATCATCTGCTTCCTGTTTTGCAGCACGTGATTTTGCGTCCAATTCGATGACTTCATCTACTAACGGAAGCTTTTTGTCCTGAAATTTTTTCTTGATGTTCTCTTTTACAACATCCGGATTTTCACGTAAAAATTTAATATCAATCATGTTTTTGCCTCTTAATCTAACGGATATTTGTCTGTCAATGTCTTCACAATCGCCTTTGCAGCAGGAATTGCGCTCTCACCCTCTTTAATCAGCATTGCAATTGCCTCTGCGATCTGATCCATATCCTCTGTGTTCATACCACGACTGGTAACAGAAGGTGTACCGATACGGATACCGCTTGTTACGAACGGCTTCTGAGGATCATTCGGAATCGTGTTCTTGTTTGCAGTGATATTTGCTTCATCCATCAGCTTCTCAACAGCTTTACCGGTCAGCTCAAACGGAGTCAAATCGATCAACATCAAGTGATTGTCTGTACCATCAGATACAATCTTGATACCGCGTGACTGCAAGCCCTTGCACAGTGCCTGTGCATTGTCGATAACACCCTGCTGATATACTTTGAAAGACGGATCTAATGCTTCCTGGAAGCAAACTGCCTTTGCTGCGATAACATGCATCAAAGGACCACCCTGAATTCCGGGGAAAATCGCCTTGTTAAATTTATATTTGTCAGCAGTCTCCTGCTTTCCGCAAAGAATCATTCCGCCACGAGGTCCGCGTAATGTCTTGTGCGTGGTAGTCGTTACAACATCTGCATACGGCAGAGGACTGGGATGAAGACCTGCTGCAACAAGACCTGCGATGTGCGCCATATCGACGAATAAAATTGCGCCTACTTCATCTGCGATCTCACGGAATTTCTTGAAATCAATCGTGCGTGCATATGCAGAAGCACCTGCGATAATCATTTTCGGCTGGCACTCTTTTGCAATCGCCAATACGTTATCATAATCAATCACACCGTCATCGTTTACGCCGTAGGGAACAATGTTAAAGTAAGTTCCTGAGAAGTTTACCGGGCTTCCGTGTGTCAAATGTCCGCCGTGATCTAAGTTCATACCCATCACGGTATCACCGGGCTGCAAGCAAGCAAACTGAACTGCCATATTTGCCTGTGCGCCGGAATGCGGCTGTACGTTTACATACTCTGCACCAAACAGCTTCTTTGCACGTTCTCTCGCCAAATCTTCCACTACGTCTACGCAATCACATCCGCCGTAATAACGATGTCCGGGATATCCTTCTGCGTATTTATTTGTCATCACACTGCCCATTGCAGACATTACTGCGTGGCTTACCCAGTTTTCTGATGCAATCAACTCGATATGACTGTTCTGTCTGTCACTCTCTGCCTGAATCGCTGCTGCTACTTCAGGATCAACATTCTTGATGTCTTCCATTGTATACATGTCATTTTCCTCCTGACCGTTGTTAGATTATGCTTCGCCTAAAAAGCGAAAATATAGTTGCTTTTATTGCTATTTAGGGCAATCGATGCATTGACCGGTTGCCCTGAAAGTTCACTTTATTTATTTTTTTGTACTCTTTGCCAAACGTGTCTTCAGCTCAAACCACAGGTTTGTTGAAACACATACGGACGAGAACAATCCGGCTACAATACCTACCATCAAAGGCAATGAGAAATCTTTGATAGATGCAACACCCATGATATACAGTAATAATACCATTACAAAGGTCGTCACTGATGTATTGATAGAACGTGATAAGGTCTGTGTCACACTTCGATCACTAATCTCTGCCAGCTCGTCTTTTGACATACGCGCACGATTGTGAATATTTTCGCGAACACGGTCAAATACAACAATCGTATCGTTAATCGAGTAACCAAGAATCGTAAGCATTACTGCGATAAATGTAGAACCGACAGAAATACGAACGAGTGCATAGCATGCCAATACAAGCAAAATGTCATGTGCCAATGCAAGTACTGCTGCTGATGCAAAACGCACATCATGGAAACGGATTGCGATATAAATCATAATCAGAACCATCGCGATAATGACTGCGATAATCGCGTCTCTTGTCATCTCTGAACTAATGGTAGAGCTGATTGACTGTGATGAAATTGTATTTTCATCTACACCATATTTTTCCACAAAAATCTTATTGAATGCTTCACGCTCTTCCAGACTCAGATTTCTGGTCTTGAAAATTACACCGTTGCTGTCTGCAACCTTCTGTACATATACATCAGAATCTCCGGTCACTTCCATAACTAAAGGAACCAGCTCAGAATCAATCTGCTCTAAGGTGTAGTTTTCATTCATATAAACAGTGTTTGAAGTACCGCCTACAAACTCAAGGCTCAGGTTCAACGCACCGTTTCCGTTTGCACTGTTGATTCCCATTCCGATAAAGCCGGATGCAATAGCAATCACGGCAATTGCATAAAAGATTGCACGTTTTTTGGTAAAGTTAATCGTCTTTAATTCTTTTGCCTTACCATAGAATTTCACATCCTTGACTCCGATACCGTAGAACGAATATACAACATAACGTGTCACGAATAACGAAGTAATCAGCGAAATAATAATACTGATTGCCAATGTGTATGCAAAGCCCTTTACGGTTCCGGAACCCTTCCATGCAAGAATCAATGCTACGATCATGGTCGTCACATTACCGTCTACAATCGCAGAAGTAGCCTTTGCAAAACCATCCTTCATCGCATTGTAAACACTCTTTCCTGCTGCGATTTCTTCACGGATACGTCCGTAAATAACGACATTCGCATCCACTGCCATACCAATACCGAGAATAATACCTGCGATACCGGGCAATGTCAAAGTAATGTCAAACCAGTACAGTACTGCGATCGTCAAAGTAGAATAAATAATCAATGCAATAGAAGCTGCCGCTCCGAGCATCCAGTAGTAAGCAATCATAAATACGATAATCAGTACCAGACCAATCAAAGCTGCACGAAGTGCGGTGGTCATCGCCTCAGCTCCAAGCTGTGCACCTACTACCTGTGATTCCAGCTCTGAAAGCTCCAAAGACAGGGAACCGATACGAATCTGTGATGCAAGCTGTGATGCCTCCTCATAATTTGCCATACCGGTAATCTGTGCGGTTCCGCCGCTGATCTGTGACTGTACGGTCGGATTGCTGATAACTTCGCCATCGTAGATAATCGGCAGATTCTGTCCGATATTTGCTCCCGTAACATCAGAGAAGGTCTTTGCTGCCTCATCGCTCAACACCAAATCCACACAATATGCTTTGTTTCCGGTGTTATCATCGTAAGTACCGGGCTGTGCGTCTACGACCTCATCACCGGTCATAAATACATTTCCTTCCGGGTCACAAAACTGAAGTGAACCGGGTGTACCCAAATCCTCTAAAATATCATTTGCATCTGTTACGCCGGGGATTTCAACACAAATACGGTCGTCTCCACTGCGGTATACAGTCGCTTCTGTACTATATACTTGAATACGCTTCTGCAACTTGTAGATCGTATCACTCATCTGCTCGGCTGTCGCATCTTCATCCTCTACCTGATAGGTAATGCTGACACCACCTGCCAAATCCAGTCCCAGCGAAATGTTCTGTCCTTCGCCCTTACCGGTGCTGGAAAGAATCAGAGATGCGTAATAGCTGAGTGCCACTACAATTGCCAGAACGACTGCCAAAACTGCTACGCTTTTGTTCTTGTTCATGACTTGTTTCCTCTCTTTTTTAATCTTCCTGCGCGAGTGCTGCTTTTATCATAATCGCACACTCCACACGTTTCTTTTGCAGTGCACATCCGATGTCATACGCATCATGGATGCTGCCATGAAAATTGTACGAATTCGCCGCACAACCACCGCTGCAATAAAATCTTGCAAAACAATTTTTGCATTTTTCCTTGGAATATACATTGCAGCCTTTAAATTCCTGCACGATTTCCCCGTGCTGAATGCCTTCGTATACATTTCCAAGATAGAATTTCTCATTGCCAACAAACTGATGGCACGGATAGAGATCTCCCCAAGGTGTCACTGCCAGATATTCCGTTCCGGAACCACATCCCGACAGACGCTTTGCCACACAAGGTCCGCCCTCTAAATCTATCATAAAATGGAAGAAGTTGAAATCTTCATCTTTTCCACTTTTATGCCGTCTAATCATTTCCTTCGCCAGCTTGTCATATTCGTCATACAACTTCGGCAGGTCTTCTTCGCGAATCGCATAATCCGCCTCATCCGGTGCTACGACAGGCTCTACGGAAATCTGTTTGAATCCCAAATCTGCCAAATGCAGTACATCTGCTGCAAAATCCAGATTGTGATGCGTAAATGTACCGCGCACATAATAGCGATCCTGATTTCGACTATCTGCAAACTTCTGATATTTCGGCACTACTAAATCATAGCTTCCGGAACCATTCGGAAACGGTCTCATATAATTGTGCACATCCGGTCGGCCGTCAATACTTAAAACGACGTTATCCATCTCGCGGTTTGCAAATTCCATAATGTCATCATTCAAAAGCACACCATTTGTCGTCAGTGTAAAGCGGAATTTCTTATTATATTCCTCTTCTTTACTGCGACCGTATGCGACCAAATCCTTTACAACCTGAAAATTCAAGGTCGGCTCGCCGCCAAAGAAATCCACTTCGAGATTGCGTCGGTTTCCACTGGATGCAATCAAAAAATCCAATGCTGCTTTTCCGACTTCAAACGTCATCAACTCGCGCTTTCCATGATATTCTCCTTCTTCTGCAAAGCAATATTTGCACGCGAGATTACAGTCATGAGCGATATGCAGACACAATGCTTTCACAACCGTCTGTCTGTTTTTTCCAAGCTCCTCTATATATCCTTCATATGCATCTTTTGTAAACAATGCTTCATCCGCAATCAACGCTTCGATCTCATCCAACGCCTCTTGCACCTCAGACACGTCATATGTATCTGCCAGCTTTTCTTTAATCTCATCTGGCGTAGATGACTCATACATACCAATCACATCATACATCAAATCATCCACGACATGAATGGCTCCACTGTTTACATCCAGAACAATGTTATATCCATTATTACGATACTGGTGAATCACGGTATC
>JAGAOE010000096.1 GCA_017623885.1 Eubacterium sp.
CTCGTAATGGTACTAAGGCGCTAAAATACAGCGCCTAAGAAAACGCTGACTAAAGCGTTTTCTGTGCCGAATTTGCGTTGCGAAGCAACAAGCTTCTTTGCAAATTCGTGCAATCCTTCGGGGAATACTTAGGAAATGCGAGGATAATCAGCATTTCCTAAGTACCAACGGACTCAGAGTATCTGCTTGTGGTCCTTGGTAATATTACACAACACGGAAAGGCAAATAAGGAGTTTCACAATTGCCTATTTTTAATAGTCAAGCAACGATTTGTCAAAAGCCCAATAGACGTACTTCCGGTTCTAATACAACGCCACTCATTTCCAGCACGCGCTCCTGCACACGCTGCATGAGTTCGATAATCTGGGCCGCTGTCGCATTTCCGCGATTAATCACAAATCCGCAATGCTTTTCGGAAACCTGCGCGTCACCTACGCGAAATCCGCGCAAGCCGGCATCTTCTATCAGTTTACCTGCAAAATGTCCTTCCGGCCGCTTGAATGTACTGCCTGCACTCGGATATTCCAAGGGCTGTTTTTCCACACGTTTTTGACGTAATTCATCCATACGCACCCGTATCGCTGCCGAACTATCCTGCGTCAGATTGATTCTCGCCTCTAAGACAATTTCCTGTTCTTCCATCATACGGCTATGGCGATAGGACAATTCCAGTTCTTCTGCCGGTCTTACACGTACTTCTCCATCTAAGGTCAGCACGCGCACACCCGACAAAATATCCTTCATTTCACCGCCATACGCACCGGCATTCATCATCACTGCACCACCGATCGTTCCGGGTATTCCTGCCGCAAATTCCATTCCGGCCAGACCGTTCTTTGCCGCAAAATTAGCAGTCTCTGACAACAGCGTACCGGCCTGTACCACAAGGTCTTCACCGTCTACGAGTTTTATACCGGATGCTGCCTTTCCGATTTCTAATACCACACCGCGCAAGCCATTATCAGCTACGAGCAAATTGCTCCCGTTTCCGATAATGGTCAACGGTATCTCATATTCTTTACACAAGATGACAATCTGCGGAATCTGTGCAATGGCAGGTGTCACATAATATTCTGCCGGTCCGCCGACCCGAAACGTCGTATGCCGACTCATAGGCTCTTCTTTTTTTACCTGTTCTTTCGCCAGCAGACGCTCTATCTCCTGCTCAAATAACTGCTTTTCCATTTTTTACGCCTCATTCAAAAATGCTACATAGCCTTTGTACGCCTCATACAAATCGACCTTGCTGATGATTTCCCAAGGCGCATGCATATTTAACACAGCGACTCCGCTGTCTATGACTTCCATTCCGTAATTTGCCAGAATGTAAGCAATCGTTCCGCCGCCACCCTGATCTACTTTTCCAAGCTCTGCGGTCTGGAATGCCACTTCGTTCTTATCAAAAATCCGGCGCAACTGCGCGATATACTCTGCATTTGCATCATTGGAACCGGATTTTCCGCGTGCACCCGTATATTTATTAAATACAAGTCCTTTTCCAAAATACGCCACATTCTTTTTGTCAGATACCGATGCATAGTTCGGGTCATATGCCGCACTCACATCTGACGAAAGCATTTTTGAATTCTGTAAGCAACGACGCAAGGTCAGTTCCTGATAGTCTTCACATAACGCCAATACCTCAGCGGTCGTATTTTCAAAGAAACGCGACTGCATACCGGTCGCACCTACGCTACCGATTTCTTCCTTGTCTACCAACAAACAAACACTGGTGCGCGCAGGCGTCTGCATCTGTAGCATCGCCTCAAAGGAAGGATATGCACACACACGGTCATCATGACCATAGCCCATAATCATACTGCGATCCAAGCCATAATCACGCGCTTCTCCCGCCGGTACTACTTCAATCTCTGCCGAGAGAAAATCTTCTTCGTCAATCTCGTATTGCTGCTGTAAAAGCTGAAGAATCTGTGCTTTCACGCGTTCTTTTTCCTCGGTCTGCGTCTCTGATTTGTCAATCGGAAGATTTCCGATTAAAACGTCCAGATTCTCTCCCTCTATCACTTTATTTGCCTTTTTCTCCATCTGTTCGCCTGCCAGATGAATGAGCAAATCCGTAATTCCCACAACAGGGTCTCCCGGCTTATCACCGATATTTATTTCTACTACCGTGCCATCTTTTTTTGCAACTACGCCGTGCAATGCCAGCGGAAGTGTCACCCACTGGTATTTTTTTACACCGCCGTAATAGTGCGTGTCTAAAAGCACCAGATTTTGATCCTCATACAGCGGATTTTGCTTCAAATCCAGACGGGGCGAATCGATATGCGCGCCCAGAATATTCATTCCGTTCGCAAGCGGCTGCTCACCTATCACATACAATGCCAGCGATTTTCCCATAATCTCTGCATACACGCGATCTCCCGCTACCAGCTTTTGTCCGTTTTTCACAAGCTCTTTGATATCTTTAAAACCGGCATCCTTTGCTTTCTCCACAAATGCCTTTACGCACTCACGCTCGGTCTTATTGTTTGATATAAATGCACGATAGCCTTCCGCAAAATCAAATACTATCTGCTTTTTTTCTCCGGGATAAGCATCCCACGCATTTTTTCGTTCCATCGATTCACTGTGCAGCCATTTCTTTGGCTGTCTCTCCTTTACTTCACTTTTTATACTACTCGTCGTCTTCATCCGGGTTCATGCTTTTATTCAGATTTGCCTGCACACGACGATATAATTCCTGCGCTGCATTGTAACCCATCTTCTTTTGTCTGTGGTTGACTGCTGCCGTCTCGCAAATCACTGCCAGATTACGTCCGGGACGAATCGGTAAGGAATGACACACGACTTTATTTCCCAAAAACTCTATATATTCCTGTTCCATGCCGAGACGATCATATTCTTTATCTTTATGCCAGTCTTCCAGCTTGATTACCAGATCAATCTGCTGTTTATCCTTTACACACTCTACGCCGTACAACGACTTTACATCGATAATTCCGATGCCTCGCAGTTCGATAAAATGTCTCGTAACTGCCGGTGATGTTCCCACCAACGTCGTATCATCAATACGCTTTATCTCTACTGCATCATCTGTCACAAGACGGTGGCCTCGGCGTATCAGCTCCAGCGCCGCCTCACTTTTTCCGATTCCGCTCTCACCCATGATGAGCAGACCTTCGCCGTATACATCCACTAATACTCCATGTATCGTGATGCACGGTGCCAGTTCTTCGTTCAATGTATGAATCAACTCTGCCGTGAGAATCGATGTCGCGCGCTCCGTACCAAGTACCGCCACATTGTGTCTGGTCGCAGCCTCTAAAAAGTCCTCGTCCGGCTGAAATCCGCGACAAAATACAACGCAAGGTATATCAAAGCTCATAAACTTATCATATGCAGCTTTTTTCTGTTCTTTTCCTACCTGCTGTAAATATGCAAACTCTACCATACCGATAATCTGTACACGACCTTCCGCAAAATGCTCAAAATAGCCATGCAACTGTAATGCCGGTCTGTTAATCTCTGTAATGCATACTTTCTTTTGTTTTAAATTCACTTCTTCTGTAAAATTTGTCAATTCTAATACACGTGCAAGCTTTGCAACGGATACTTCTTTCTGTGTCATCGTAGACCCCCTATCATTTCGTACATCATCTGTGCCTGCCATAAGGCAGTGCTTTCTCTATCTCTTATAATAATTTACACACCACAAACACGCAAGCCTATTTTGCTTAAAAAGCGGCATGCATCACTTATGGAAAAACTGATACACCGCCTGTGCCGCGCGGTCATTCATCGCATCTGCGGCTGCCAGTTCTTCTATCGATGCTGCGCGTATCGCATCAATCGACTGGAAGGTG
This sequence comes from Eubacterium sp., assembly GCA_017623885.1. Classification (GTDB taxonomy): domain Bacteria; phylum Bacillota; class Clostridia; order Lachnospirales; family Lachnospiraceae; genus W0P33-017. Next base: position 3,828 of record JAGAOE010000096.1, read on the forward strand.
CGCATCAATGCCTTTCTTCTCGCCGGTCCGATTCCCGGAATGTCATCCAACACAGAATGCACCTGCTCTTTGCTGCGCAGCGACCGGTGATATTCGATGGCAAATCGGTGTGCCTCATCCTGAATACGTGTAATCAGACGAAACGCTTCGCTATTTCGGTCGATTGGCAGTTCTACATTGTTATAGTATAACCCTCTTGTGCGATGATTATCATCCTTTACCATTCCACATACCGGAATGTCCAAATGCAGTTCTTCCAGTACCCGCAATGCCACATTGACCTGTCCGCGACCGCCATCCATCAAAATCAAATCCGGAAACTTCGTAAAGCTGCCGTATGCGTCATCCAGATCTTTCTGTTTGCGCTCTTCACGCTCCTGCAAGCCATGCGCGAAACGGCGTGTCAGCACTTCATACATCGATGCATAGTCATCCGGTCCGGCCACTGTCCGAAGCTTGAATTTTCGGTAATCACTGCGACTCGGCTTTCCTTTTTCATACACTACCATAGAGCCGACCGATTCAAAGCCGTTCGTGTTTGAAATATCATAAGCCTCCAGTCGTTGCAGTTGCTCACGCGGCATGGACAAAATATCAGCCAGCTCTTTGACCGCACCAATCGTTCGCCCTTCTTCACGCTTTATTTTCTCGCGATCCTGCGTGAGTACAATCTGTGCATTTTTTTCTGCCAGCTCCACCAGCTTTTCTTTTACTCCGCGTTTTGGAACGCGAAGATACACGCGCTGACCTTTGCGTTTGCCCAGCCACTCCTCCAACACTTCACGTTCCTCAATGTCTGTCTGCAGCATTAGTTCACGCGGAATATACGGTGTTCCTGCATAAAACTGCTTGATAAACGAGGACAAAATTTGCGCCGGCGTATCTTCATTTACGATGCGAAGATAAAAATGATCTCTGCCGATCATTCTGCCTTCCCGTATAAAAAAGATTTGCACAACTGCATCTCTGTCATCGCATGCAAGTGCTAAGATATCCCGATCTTCGCCATCCGAATGGGTGATTTTCTGCTTTTGCGCAATTTGCTTTACGCTTGCCATCAAATCACGATATTCCATCGCTTTCTCATAATCCAGCTTTTCCGCCGCTGCCTCCATCTTTTCCTGCAGCATACGCAACACCGGCTGATAGCGTCCGTTTAAAAAATCCAGTGCCCCGTCAATCTGTTCCCGATACTGTTCCTTTGAGACATACCCCTGACATGGTGCCTGACACTGATGTATATGATAATTCAAACATGCACGTTCCGCTCCGATGTCACGCGGCAAACTGCGATTACAGGTGCGAACCTGATACAATTTGTGAATCAGTCCAATCGCATCCTTTACTGCTCCGGCACTCGTATACGGGCCGAAATACAGTGATTTATCTTTTTTCATCTGACGCGAAAAAAGGACCCTGGGGAAATCTTCCCC
>JAGAOE010000013.1 GCA_017623885.1 Eubacterium sp.
GGATGCTGTTTGTGGTAGGTCCGGAGGTGATGACAAAAGCACGATTTGTATTTATGTCACTTCTTCCGAATCTGGTATTTGGATTGCTTCCTTATGTGATAGGAATGATAGTTCCGCAGATGGTAGGACTTCTCTTTTTGGGAGCATTGGCATTGTCGATGGGTGCCGGTGATTATTACAATGTGTATAACGCTTTGACACAGATGCCAAAAGGTGCAAAGACCTATTTGTACAAATTTAATTCTTATTGGTATCTTCCAAAAGACGAATAAATTCGATGCAGGATTAGAGATGAATGCCATAAGGTAGGAAGATATATGAATCAGCAATTTATACAGAGAATAGAAATAGACTGGAGTCGTGTCGATACAGACAGTTATCTGAGAAATATTGAGGCGATTCGAAATTTGGAACGTTTGCATTTCGAGCGTCCGATTACATTTTTTGTGGGAGAAAACGGAACCGGCAAATCTACGTTGCTCGAAGCGATTGCCGTTGCATATGGGTTTAATCCGGAGGGCGGAACGAAGAACTATGCTTTTTCGACCTACGATTCGCACTCATCACTTTACGATGCGCTTCGCATTTCAAAAGGATACCGGCAGGCGAAATCCGGTTACTTTTTGCGCGCAGAGAGTTTTTATAATGTAGCTACGAAGGAAGAGGAATATGCAGATCTTATGAATCCTTCCGAACGCTATCATGAGAAGTCACATGGGGAGAGCTTTCTGGCAGTTGCGCGGAAATATCTGCGTGGAAATGGAATCTATCTGCTCGACGAGCCGGAGGCAGCGCTTTCACCGCAACGACAGTTGACACTGCTCATGGAGATAGACCGATGTGCGAAAGATGGTGCGCAGTTTCTAATAGCGACACACTCTCCGATTTTACTTGGAATCGAACAGGCAGAAATCTATAGTTTTGATGACGGGGAAATACATGTGTGTGAATACGAGGAAACAGACAGCTATCAGATCATGGAGATGTTTATTAATCATCGAAAAGAATTGCTTAGGCGATTGTTGATATAACAGCAACTGCCTAAGCAATTAATTTTACAATAAACGTACGCCAGCCTCTTTTGCAGCTTCGATGGTGTCTTCGCGCCAGATGGAGCTTTGCACTTCACCAATATGCGCTTTGCGCAGGAAAAACATACAAATACGTGACTGTCCGATACCGCCGCCGACGGTGTAGGGCAGTTTTTTTTCTAAAATGGCTTTCTGGAACGGCAAAGCTGCACGCTCCGGACAGCCTGCTTTTTCGAGCTGAGAACGAAGCGAATCTTCATCGACACGGATACCCATAGAAGAAATCTCCAGTGCGATGTCTAATACAGGATAGTAAATGAAAATGTCACCGTTGAGTGCCCAATCATCGTAGTCAGGTGCACGGCCGTCATGAGGCTCGCCGTGGCTGAGCTTGTCACCGATTTGCATGATGCAGACAGCGCCGCACTCTTTGGAAATTTCGTATTCGCGCTCCTTCGGTGTGAGCGTAGGATACTTGTCGAGCAGCTCCTGTGAAGAAATAAAGGTGATTTCTTTCGGAAGCAGTTCACCAATGTAGTCATATTCGATAGACATATATTTTTCAGTCTGCTGCAAGGTCTTATATACAGCGCTGACGATGGTTTTGAAAGTGTCGAGCGTGCGCATTTCTTTTGTGATGATTTTTTCCCAATCCCACTGGTCTACAAAAATCGAGTGGATATTGTCGGTATCTTCATCACGTCGGATTGCATTCATGTCAGTATAGAGACCTTATCCCACTTGAAAACCGTATTTGTCGAGTGCAAAGCGTTTCCACTTTGCCAGGGAATGTACGACCTCTGCGGGTTTGTCATCTTGTTCTTTAATACCAAATGAAACAGGGCGTTCGATACCGTTCAAGTTATCGTTCAGTCCGGACTCGGGCAATACAAACAAGGGAGCAGAAACGCGCTCCAGATTCAAGTTTTGAGCCAGATGTTTCTGAAAAAAGTCTTTTACGGTTTTAATCGCAATCTGTGTATCGTGCAGATTTAACGCGGACTGATAACCTTCCGGGAATACTGTCTGATTCATGATTTAAATCCTCCATTTTTTCTATAATATGTAACAAGGGTCACCATGTTAAAACTCTGTAGGCTATTATAGCAAGCTTTTTCTAAGGATTCAATGACAAATTTGTAACAGTTCAGCCATGAACAATCAAACGTTACTGTTCAGAGCCAAGCAGTTTCATCAAAAACATATGAGAAATGTTTACATTTCAGAGAATGTTTTTGTATGAAACTATTTGGCGGATACGCCACACCGAGGAAATACGAAGTATTTTCGAGGTGGACTCTGAACAGTTACAATCAAACTTTGATGGATAAGGAACTGCTTGTTTTTTTGTATATCGAATGAGATAATAGACGGGAATATGAATTGCGAAAATAAGGAGAACAATCATGATACAGGAACGATTGGCGGCACTTCGTCAGCAGATGCGTATACATCAGATGGATGCCTATATTGTGCCGACGGAGGATTACCATGCGTCGGAGTATGTCGGGGATTTTTTTA
>JAGAOE010000097.1 GCA_017623885.1 Eubacterium sp.
AGTCGGGCGATATTCTTCCTTCTTGCCCAACTTTTCTGACTTTTTCTCTCTCTAGTCGGGCGATGTTCTTCCTTCTTGCCCAACTTTTCTAGTTTTTTCTCTCTCTAGTCGGGCGATGTTCTTTCTTCTTGCCCAACTTTTCTGACTTTTTCTCTCTCTAGTCGGGCGATGTTCTTTCTTCTTGCCCAACTTTTCTGGCTTTTTTGCTCTCTAGTCGGGCGATATTCTTTCTTCTTGCCCAACTTTTCTGACTTTTTCTCTCTCTAGTCGGGCGACTTTCTTTCTTCTTACCCAACTTTTCTAGTTTTTTGCTCTCTAGTCGGGCGATATTCTTCCTTCTTGCCCAACTTTTCTGGCTTTTTTGCTCCTAAGTCGGGCGACTTTCTTCCTTCTTGCCCAACTTTTCTGGCTTTTTTACTCCTAAGTCGGGCAGCTCGCTTCCGACTTGCCCGACTTATTTTTGCTTTGTAGACTACAGTAACTCTGCCAATGAACAAATCCGGATACCTTCTGCCTGAAATGCACTGCGGATTTTGTTTACGAATTCGAGCGCTTTCGCACCATCACCATGCACGCACACACTCTCTGCATGTAATTCGATATCTGTACCATCTACTGCACGTACTTTATGCTCTTTAATCATGCGAATTGCACGCTCAATCGCCTCGTTTTCGTCAGTGATCATGGCACCTTCTTTTCTTCGATTGACCAGCGAGCTGTCCGGTTCATACGCACGATCCGTAAAATACTCGCGCGCCACGCGAAGTCCGACATCTTTAGCAGCCTGCACCAACTGTCCACTGGCAAGCGCCATCACAATCAAATCCTTATCGTATTCATAAATCGCCTCTGCGATGCCTTTTGCAAGTGCATAATCCTTGCCTGCCATATTGTACATTGCACCATGTGGCTTGACATGCTGCATTTTCACACCTTTTGCTTTACAAAAAGCATCCAGCGCACCGAGCTGATACATCGTATATGCCTTTGCCTCAGCCGGAGACACATCCATATTTCTTCTTCCAAATCCCTGCAAATCCGGATAACCGGGATGTGCACCGACACGAATTCCAGCCTCTTTTGCCAAGCGAACCGTCCGCTCCATGACAATCGGATCTGACGCATGATAACCACAGGCAACATTTGCCGAAGTAATGAGCGGAATCACCTGCTCATCCAAACCAAGTGTATAACGTCCAAAACTTTCTCCAAGATCACAATTTAAATCTATTTGATACATATATTTTCCTCCCTATTATTTTAGAATTAACTATAAAGGTACGAAATAGTCTCATTTATCATAGCATGCTCACAGATATTTCGCAAACGAATATCTCTCCGTATTTCCGTCATCCCCTGCTTCCATACGGCTACCTCATCTATACGTTTTTACATCAATGCACATTCTCCTGCAACAGATTTTTTTCGATACATTCTCACGCCCAAACCGGCAAACAATACAAGTACTGTAGGTACGATACCGGAAATAGGGTCTAACATGAGCGAATACGTTTCCTCTATCCGGAAAATATCGGTCGTCACAAACAGCAACGTCGGTACTGCATCTTCCATTGAATGCAAAATCACACACGGCCAAACCGAATTTGTTACTCTTCGCAATTCCACAAATAATGGTGACCAGAAAATCATCAAAACAATTCCTACCATTACCATCATCGGTCTGCTGATTTCGGTAAAATATTCATCCGGAAGGAAAAACATATAGTATGTAATATGCCACATTCCCCAAATCAAACCACTGGTCACATACAAGAGTCCATCATTCATTCTCGTTTTCTCCAAATACGGAACCAAACATCCTCGCCACGCGAACTCTTCAAATATATTCTTTATACAATTCGAAAAAAATGTCGTCAGAATCAATCCAACTAATACACCTGATTCAATTTTCCCTACAGTAAGACCACCTACAGCTTTCGCTGTAAGGATACTAATCAGCATAACACAAGGAAAAACCAGCACCGCCACAGCATACCATTTCATATGATTCTTAAAATTCGGTCGAACACCGATTTGCTTTAAATCCTTGTTGATAATCCGTAGCACAATACCGGTCAAAAGCGGAAGTACCAACCATAAGCCCATTCCAAGCGAATCACCCTTCGGCTGCTCTGTAAGTATTTGGTCCAGCAAATATCCCCACATTCCAGCCGTAATCGTGACAAATACAAATACTGCCAGTGTAATCATCTCTCTCTTTTTCATCTTTTCGTTCCTTCCCATCCTTCTCTCATTCATTCTCTTTCTTTTCGTTCTTTAATATCGATAAAAACATTTCTTTTTCTGGCAATTTCAAATCCTCTCTCGCAACCAGTGTTTCTGCAAATCCCTGAATGCTGCTATAAAATAGTACAGAAAGTGTGAGCGGATCTCCGGCTCTTATTACCCCCTGTTCCTGTCCTTTTTTGATATATGGAACACTCATCGCTTCTACGTCATGTTCTCTCATCATTTGCGCTGCCCGCTGCGAAACATCTTTTGCATTTATCGCAACCAGACCCATGAACACGAACATCCTTGATGCAAAATTGTTTTGTGTCACTACAGACAAAAACCATTCGACCTGTTTTTCAAAAAACTGCAACGGTGCCTCAGCTTCTGCATTATCAATGGTTAATTTTTCACATCCGATTTCTACTAACGCTTCATAAAGCGCCAGTTTATTTGGAAAATAGTGGAACATCAGACCGGAACTGATTCCGGCTTCTTCTGCAATCTTCCTCGTCGATGTACCATAAAATCCATATCGAATAAAATGGTTCAATGCAATATCGAGGATCTGCCATTTTCGTTTTTCATGTTGTTCGTCTTTCTTTGTCATAATCTTCGTCATACGCGTTATTCTCTTCCCCATTTCTCAGTTATATCTCTCATGCTTCATAGCCGAAAACGCCTATCTCAATCACGCTTCATCGTTCCCCACATAGGTCGATTCGACACCCATTTATATATTAAGCAATTGCTCAACATGTGTCAAGTGTTTTTGTTTCATAGGAATGCTTGTCACTTTCACACTTTCATACAGCAAGATCTTTCCTATGAATGAACAAAGAATCTCGCAAGCGAGATTCTCCGCCTGCGGCGGGTCGCGGCAAGCGACATACTTCTTTTCCGCCGCAGTGCGATCCTCGCGGAGCGTTTTTGTTTCATAGGAAAGCTTATCACTTTCACACTTTCATACAGCAAGGTCTTTCCTATGAAATAAAAACCCGATGAAATCACATCTACGCGATTTCACCGGGTCTCCGATATGTTATATGATTGTCTATTTACATGATTTTTTCTATGAATCCGGTATCTGCTTCTCCTGCGACAAATATCGGATGTTTCATAATCTGATACTGGAAATCCAGATTGGTCTCCACGCCTAAAATGACCATCTCGTCTAATGCGCTAATCATTTTCTGCAATGCTGCATTGCGGTCCGGTGCATGTACGATTACCTTTGCAATCATCGAATCGTACTCACTCGGTATTCGATAACCACTGTACAGTCCGGTATCAACACGCACACCGTTTCCTGCCGGCAAATGCATATGTTGCACAACGCCGGGGCTCGGCATAAAGTTTTTCGAAGGAATCTCCGCATTGATGCGACACTCTATCGCATGACCTTTGATTTCTACATCTTCCTGACGAAAACTAAGCGCTTCTCCCTGTGCCACACGAATCTGCTCGATGATCAAATCCGTTCCGGTCACCATCTCTGTCACGCCGTGTTCCACCTGAATACGCGTGTTCATTTCCATGAAATAAAATTCATCCTTCGGGTCTACGATATACTCAATCGTTCCCGCATTGGTATAACCGACCGTTTTTGCTGCAAGAATCGCATAATCGTTCATCTTTTTGCGCGTCTGTGCATCAATTGCCGGCGAGGGCGACTCCTCGATCAGCTTCTGATGATTTCGCTGTACAGAACAGTCACGTTCTCCGAGTGCGACTACATTTCCATGCGTATCTGCCATAATCTGAATCTCTACATGGCGCGGATTTTCTACAAAACGCTCGATATACATGGTGTCATCGCCAAATGCATTGGCTGATTCCTGCTGCGCAATATTAAATTGGAACTCAAACTCATCTGCGGAACGAGCGACGCGCATTCCTTTTCCGCCGCCACCGGAAGATGCTTTAATCATCACCGGATAGCCGATCTCGTTTGCCAGCTCCAATCCGATTTTTGCATCATACACGGGCTCCTTTGTGCCAGGAACGACCGGAACTCCTGCTTCCATCATTGTCGTTCGCGCCTGCGATTTATTTCCCATCTTGTCTATGACATCTGCTGTCGGACCGATAAAGGTCAGATGATATTCCTCACATTTTCGCACAAACTCACTGTTTTCAGACAAAAATCCAAATCCCGGATGAATCGCATCTGCGCCAACCTTTACGGCTGCCATAATAATTCGATCCATGTTCAGATAGCTGTTACGCGCAGGTCCCTCTCCGATACAAACTCTCTGGTCTGCGAGCTGAACATGCAGACTTTTTTCATCTTCTTTGGAATATACAGCCACACTCCGTATTCCCATATTTCGACAAGCTCTGATGATACGGACTGCGATTTCTCCACGATTCGCGATCAATACTTTACTTATCAATGCTCACCGCCTCCTTTTAGAGTTTTTTTACACGGAATAAGGGCTGACCGTACTCCACCTTCTGCTCATTGCTTACCAGCACGGCTTCTATCTCACAGTCAAATTCACTCTGAATCTCATTCATCAGCTTCATTGCTTCCAGGATACATACCGTCTGTCCGTTTTTCACATGGTCTCCGACTTTTACAAATGCGGCTGCATCCGGTGACGGTGCCGCATAAAATGTTCCGACTATCGGTGATGTGATAAACAATGCCTCATCTTCTGCGGTTTCTGCTTCTGCCATCGGAAGCGGTGCTGCTGCATTCGGCATCATCGGAGCTGCCATCGGCATACCACCTGCCACAATCGGCGGATTGTCCAGCTTGCTCATCACAATTTTCACATCTCCGTCTTTGTATGAAAACTCTGTCAATGATGATTGTTCAATCACCTGTACCAATTTTTCAATCTGTTCTATATTCATCGTTTTTCCCTCCTGCTTTCATATTTGTATCTGTGCAATTATGATTCGATAAACAACTTGCTCACACGCTTTGCTACCAGACGGCAATCCAGTACCTCTTTGCACGGCACATGGATACTGTTTCTCATTTTTTCGTATGCTTTTTCTTCTTCACGATACAGCTTTTGTGCTTCCTGCACACTGATTGCCTCAAATTTTATTTTGTGGTCTGTTTTTCTCTGTACGAGCTTCGGAATATCAACGGATGCCACTGTCGCAATTTTCGGATATCCACCTGTCGTCTGTCTGTCTGACAAAAGTATGATCGGCTTACCATGACTCGGCACCTGTACGGAGCCGTATGCAATTCCGTCCGATATCATATCTTTTTCATCCTTTCGGGCAATAAATGCGCCCTCTAAACGGCAGCCCATACGGTCAAAATCGCTCGTAACCGTGTACTCTTCTGATAAAAACGTATCGATTCCCTGTTTGCTGAACAATTCATCCTGTGGTCCTAACACGACCCGAAGTGTTTCCTGTTCCTTTGAAAAATCGTCCGGCTTTAGCTTTCTGGACAAGAAATACGGCAAATACCGGCGCTTCATCCGGAATCCGATATAATCCTCATCGCGCAGCTTGCGCCCTTTAAATCCGCCGATCTGACTCTTTAGATTGGTACAACGACTTCCCATTACGACCGGAATGTCTAAATAGCTGGAAAACGCGATATATCCTCTGCTGCCGGTTCGCGCACTGCCGAATTTTAAAATATCACCGCGATTTACATAGATCGCTTCATACATCGGAACCGGTTCCCCATTTAGTGTCGGCGTAAAGTCTCCGCCTGTAATCGCGATAATCGTCGCTGAAGTAAACTGCAAGGTCGGTCCGATCAATGTAAACTCTAAAACTGCTTCATTTTCCGGATTATCCAAAAGCAGATTTGCGATTTTAAACGAGCGTACATCCATGACACCGGCAACTGAAAATCCCTGACTTTGGTATCCATTGCGCCCCAAATCCTGTACGGTCGTCAGCATACCTGCCTTCAATACTCGAATACCCACGAGTCTACACCTCCTCTTCTATGATGCGAACCTCATACGTTCCATCTTCCACTTCTTTTTTGATACGTTCGAATGCCGCTTCATCAATCGGCACAAATCGAATGTAATCTCCTGCCTCTACAAGAATCGGTATTTCCCGCTCCGGATCATAGTTCTTGACCGGAGTCAATCCCATCAACTGCCAGCCTCCGGGTGAATCCATCGGGTATATACCGGTCTGTGAGCCGCCGATTCCCACACTGCCCGCCTGAATGCGGATTCTGGGATTTGCCAGTCGCGGTGTATGAATTCGCTCGTCCAGACCGCCCAGATAGGTGAAACCGGGTAAAAATCCGAGCATATAAATCAAATAATCGGTCGAGCTGTGTATCTCAATGACTTCCTGCTCACTCAATCCTGCATGTTCTGCAATCGTCGGCAAATCCGGTCCATACGCTCCGCCATAGCACACCGGAATCTCATAAATTTTCTTTTTTCTGGAACCGGTCGCAATCTCTATCGAAAGAATCTTTTCCATGCGAAGCTTCATGTCATCATATGAAATCACGCGCGGATCATAGTTGATCAGCAACGAACAAAATGCAGGAATCAAATCTACGACGCCTTCTATCTGCTGTTCTTTGATAAGTTGAACCGTCGCTGCTATTTTCGCATTGATCGCCGGGTCAATCGCATTTCCGAACTGTATCAATAACGAGCTGTCACCTGCAGTCAGAATTTTAACATTCTGCATAAAAACTTCCCCCTTTTCTGTCATATCCTAGCATATTAAGAAGAAAAGGTGCAATCTGCCCCTTGGCATGCACCTTTTCAGCCGCACTGTAGCAGTGCAAAATAGTGTTCTTTTATTCCTAGAATAATCCTGCTAATTTCGAAACAAATGTCGTTACACCCATATAAGCAGACAATACGACTACGATCACTCCGAGAATCGTAAGTACGATCGGGTGCTTGTAGCCTTCGCCCATAATGGATTTTTTATACGCTGCGATCAGACAGATACCAAGTGTAATCGGTAAAATAAGTCCGTTGAACGCACCTGCGAGTACGAGTAATACTGCCGGATTTCCGAGCAAAAGCATAATCAATGTAGACACAGCGATAAATATAATAATCACTGCGTTTTCTTTTTCTTCGATTTTCTTATTAAATGTCTTTAAGAATGATACAGAGGTATATGCTGCACCGATGATAGAAGTAATCGCTGCACACAGTAATACCAAACCTGCAAAACGATATCCGATTTCACCTGCACCCTGACGGAACGCATCTGCTGCCGGATTCGCACTATCTAATGTCACACCCTTGACCACTACACCAAGCACTGCTAAAAACAGGAAGATACGAACAAGTGTCGCAATCGTGATACCCATTACGGAGCTCTTTGTAATCTCCTTGTGATTCTCTTTTCCGATAATACCTGCATCAATCAGACGATGTGCACCTGCAAATGTGATATAACCGCCAACGGTTCCACCCATCAATGTCAGAATCGCATTTCCTAAATCTCCCATCGCTGCATTCGGTACAAATGTATGCTTTAATGCATCACCTACCGGCGGCTGTACTACAAAAATCACGACCAGAATCACGACGATCATTACCGCACCGAGTACCTTTGTCAATGTGTCCATCGCTGCCTTTGCATTTTTCAGCAAGAATACTACAATCGCCAAAACTCCAGCCAAGACATAACCGATCTCTGTCGGAATGCCGAGCAATGTATTGAAACCAAGTGCTCCGCCACCTACGTTACCAATGTTGAATACCAGACCACCCAGTACAATCATAAAGGAAACAAAATAACCTAATCCGGGAAGCAACTTGTTTGCCACATCCTGTCCACGAAGACCTGATGTACAAAGCACACGCCAGATATTTAACTGTGCGATTGCGGAAAGGATAATGGATACTAAAATAACGAATCCGAAGCTAGACTGTAACTGACCTGTAAAAGTCGCTGTCTGCGTCAAAAATCCCGGTCCGATCGCGGACGTTGCCATCAAAAATGCTGCTCCAAGAAGGGCTCCGCCTCCTTTTTTCTTTTCTGCCATAACCTAAATCCTCCTATATGAAAAAATGGATATGTTTGCTATCTCTCTTTTGCAAACACATCCATTTCATTATAAATGATTCGCTGCTATTCGTCAAATCAATCTATACTCATTTCCACATACAGTTTTTTCTTCGATAAATCAGCAACGCAACCAGACCAAGTACGACGAATGCTACAAAAATCCATACGCCTATCGGCACATCTGCCACATGAAAGCAGCGGATATTAATCCACATCTGATTAATATTTTTGGTTTCGGTCTCGTCAAAGTATCCCATAATCGCAGTTCGTCTGATGATATCTTCTGACGGATACTGCGCATAGAGCTGCCTGCCGATATCTTCCGGCGAGGTGTACACGGTATAGTCCTCTGCTCCGCCAAAAAAATAATCCAGATTGTAGGCAATCAGCCCTTCTTCCTCCTCTTCACCATAGCACCAGTCGATATACGAAAATACAGTATCATCCTCACCGCCGCTAATCGTCGAGGTGTAGCCGATATAATACATATTCCGAACTACATTATCCGGTCTTGACAGATAATTGACAAATGCCTCTGCTGCTGCTTTCTTTTCCGGGTCTTGCGAAATCCCTTTCTTTAACATCAGCCATCCGTCAAACCACAGGTTGGAACACTCCTTCGGAACCGCATAAGCCAGATATACTTCATCCTCTTCTGCCTGATCCATCGCATATACCGCGTCTCCTGACCACTGATAATTCGCGATAATTTTTCCTGTCACCATATCGGCTTTTCCGCTGTCAGTCTCCAGTGCATATACATTTCCCATAATATGCTGCAAGAGCCGCTCTACTTTCGCCAGTGTCTCCGGTGAAACATCATTCATCATCCGTGTCAGTTCCTTCTGATAATCCGGATTCGCCAAAAATTCTTCTGCAGTCAACTGCTCTGCCAACAGATAGCCGAGTGCAGCAAAATAAGTGTCACGCACATTATCTTTCAACGTCAATTGGCGATAAAACTTCGGGTTGTCAAAGACTGCCCATGTCGCAGCCTCTTCTTCGCTCATCAGCTCAGGATTATACAGGACACCTGTCGTCCCCCACATATACCCTGCTGCATATTGACTCCAAGGCTTTCCGTCAATCTCATTTTCTTCAAATACCTGTTTGATATACGGAGAGACACCACGCACATAATAATTGTGCTCGATTGTCGTATCAAAAAATTGCTCCGAAAACGGCTCTGCCATATCTTCTGCCATAAGCTTCATCAACATATAATCAGAAGGACAGACCAAATCATAGGTATCACCCAGCGTCAACTGATTGTACAGCTCTTCGTTTGTTCCAAAGCAGGAATACTCGACGCGTACTCTTTTTCCGGTCGTCTCATAATACCATTCCTCAAAATCCTCATACATCGGATTTACGCCCAGAATTTCTGCTCCGTTGTCAAGCTCAATACGCTCGCCTTCCTCCCATTCGCCTAAATCGATATATTCCTCCCAATTGCATACGCGCAATACGATTTCATTTTCTGCCGCCTGTACAGGAGTCGTCTGCGCACATGCTGCACCTATACCGCACACGGTCGCTAACGCAAGCAATGCTTTTTTCGCATTTCTTCGATTCACAAGATTCATACCGAACACTACGAGCAACACGACTACAAAAATCACGGTAGACAACGCCCACAGTGCTGTCTTAATCTCTGTCTGCGAACCCTTGGTCGCATTTACTACATACGTGCTAATCGTATCGAATGTCGCAGGTTTTGTATAGGTCGCAATAAAATAATCATCCAATGACAAGGTCAGCGCCAATGCAAAGCCCGATAAAATCCCCGGTGCAATCTGCGGAAGCACGACCTTTGTCAACGCCTGCGCGGGCGTCGCACCTAAATCCATCGCCGCCTCATACAAGCTCGCATCCATTTGCTTTAATTTTGGCATCACTGCCAGATAAACAAAGGGCGCAGACAATACGACATGCCCTACTACCAACGGTATAAATGTGCTCTTATCTACACCACATACGACTACCATCGCAATACAAATCGAAAAACCGGTCACAACATCTGCATTAACTACCGGTACTTCATTCAATGCACCGATATAGCGGCTCGGTAACGTCTTGGAATAAAAGCCTCCAATCGCACCGAGTGTGCCAAGTACCGTCGCAAGCAACGCAGAACCAACGCCCAGTGTAATCGTACCGAATATCATCCCCCGCAGCTCATCATTCGAAAACAGCGTCACATAATTTTGCATGGAAAATCCGCGAATCGCACCGATCGTCGTCGATGTCGTAAAGCTGTACACCATCAAGATCAATATCGGTAAATAAATCACTAAGAGCAACAATGCCACATAAAGACATGCACACCATGTTTTCTTCTTTTTCATAAGAGTGCACCTCCTCTGCCGGCCCCGTCTTCACTATAACGATCCGTGATCAATGTGAAAATCAAAATAATCAATAATAATACCAGCGCAATCATGGAACCGTTATGCCAGTCATACGCACTGAAATAGCTGCCGATGAGACTGCCCATGATGTAAGTGCTGTTATAGAGCATATCAAGCACTACATAGTTTGTCATAGACGGCAAAAATACCATAACGACACCGCTGATAATCCCCGGTACAGAAAGCGGAAGCGTCACCTTCAAAAACACCTGTATCGGACCGGCTCCCAAATCTGCAGCCGCTTCCAGCAGACTCTGGTCCAGCTTGCACAGCGTCGTATACATCGGTAATATCATAAATGGTAAAAAATCATAGGTCATACCTATCACCGAATTTAGGAACGGATAGTACGCCAGATTCCCCTCCAGCAGCGTCAGCAGTTCCTTGAGCGCTGTGATACGCAGTGTAAAGTTTATCCACATCGGCAGCACAAACATCACCACGATCACATTTTTTTGCTTCCATTCACTGCGTGCCAGTATAAACGCCAACGGATAAGCGAGCAACAGACAGACACAGGTCGTCACGATTGCGATTGCAAAGCTGTAGCAAAGCGTTCCAATCGTGTTTGGACTCGTAAAAAATCCAATCAGGTTGCCCATCGTGAACTGTCCTTCTCCATTCGTAAACGCATAATAGATAATTACAAGCAATGGCAATGCCACAAAGCAGGTCAGAAACAGACCATAGGGGATCGCCAGTTGTTTTCTGGTAAAATGTAATCCTCTCATTTGTAGTTCTCCTGCTATTTTTTCAGTGTAAATGTCAGTTTATCTTCCGGAATCGTAAGGCTGACATAGTCACCCATATTCCACAAATCCTCGTCGCTGACAATGAAATCTATCTCTTCCTCGGTTCGCACGACATAGCGGTAATGATCTCCGATATAAATCAGATTGATAATATGTCCGCATACGATGCCCGCATGTTCATCATCGCTCATCTGAATGTCACGCGGTTTGATGGTCGCTACGACCTTTAATTTCTTATGGTCAATCTCATTGCCATGCGCATCGCAAAGGATGCCCCCGACTTCCTTCGCTCCGCGAATCAGAGATTTTACATCGCATTTGAGCGCACCGTCCAAAATCGTAAGCTGATAGTTTTCGTCCACACCGGATTCCAGTTTGTTTAGCGAATGCTCTGCCTGCATCAGATGAATGCCCTCCGGGTCCACACACAGACCGACACGTGCACCGACAGAAGCTTTTTTCGTCGTATGAATCACCACTTCATTTTTTCCGCACAGCACTGTGATTTCATAATGTACGCCTTTGAAAATGACACTGATGACCTCACCGCACACCATTCCATTCTCCGGATTTGTAATCAATATATCCTCCGGCCGCACTACGACATCCACCATCGTTCCATGCGGCATGTCGTCTACACAGACAAATTCTGCACCACAAAAGCGCACCTTTAACGGATCCGTCATGATTCCGTTAAAGATATTGCTCTCGCCGATAAAGTCTGCAACAAATGCATTGTTCGGCTCATTATAAATATCTTCCGGTGTACCCACATGCTGAATTTTTCCTTCTGACATAACTACGATTTTGTCTGACATCGTCAAAGCTTCTTCCTGATCGTGTGTCACATAAATGAACGTAATACCCAGCTTTTCATGCATGTCCTTTAGCTCTAGCTGCATCTCTTTGCGCATTTTCAAATCCAGCGCACCGAGTGGTTCATCCAGAAGCAGGATCTGCGGCTCGTTCACAATCGCTCTGGCAATCGCAATACGCTGCTGCTGTCCGCCGGACAAGGTCTGAACGGTTCTTGTCTCAAAGCCTTCGAGGTCTACCATCTCCAACGCTCGTTTT
The DNA here is from genome assembly GCA_017623885.1 of Eubacterium sp. Classification (GTDB taxonomy): domain Bacteria; phylum Bacillota; class Clostridia; order Lachnospirales; family Lachnospiraceae; genus W0P33-017. The sequence goes on from JAGAOE010000097.1 coordinate 12,458, forward strand.
ACTTTCTTTACAATCTCCGCTTTCGGAAGTTTTTTTAATTTCAAACCAAATGCGATATTGTCAAATATATTCAAATGAGGAAACAGCGCATACCGTTGGAACACCGTATTAATCGGTCTCTCATTTGCCGGAAGCCGGGTAATATCCGCTCCGTTCAACAAAATTTCTCCTCCGGTCGGCGCATCAAATCCTGCCAGCATTCGCAGCGTCGTCGTCTTGCCACAGCCGGAAGGACCTAAAAAAGTCACAAATTCTCCTCTTTTTATCGTCAAATTAAAATCATCTACCGCGACAAACCCATCCTCAAATGTACGTGATAAATGCTTGAATTCCAAAATATTTTCAGATACCTGTTTCAATGTTATTATCCGCCTCCTCGCCGTTGTATATCTGACGTAAAACGTCCTTATTTTCGTAAATTTCAGTGTATCATAAAACATAGGTGTACGCAACCATTTCGCATTTGTATAAGCGCAAAAACCGCCTGTATCCGAAGATACAAGCGGTTTGAAGAAGAAAAATGTAGCTTTTTATTTATTGATTACAACACCTTTACGCAAAATGATATTTGCATAAATAGCTGTCTCACTTGTCATAATGACAAATTTTGACTTTGCTCTGGTCTTATCGTAGAAATCCCACTTATTGATTTCTTCAAAGCACTCTGCGCCACGCTCATCATGCTTTGCAACGATTTCTTTATAAGTATCCCAGATGGGAGTCTTTGCGTCATCACCCGGCTCTACAGCCATCAGTGTACACGGCGGAACCATCACTCCGTTTGCATCCGGATAGGTATCCAGCGGAAATACCTGCAAAATCGCATCCAGAATCTCCGGTACGCCATGACCATCCATACGGATGACCGGTGTATCAAAAGAATGTCCGGGGAAATTTCCGTCACCGATGGTCAATTCATCGGTATGACCCATCTCTGCCAATGCCTTTAATAAATCCGGAGATAAAATCGAAGGAATTCCTTTTAACATGCTCTTTCCCTCCTATTAACGAATGGTCTTATATAAAGGTCCGTATGCAGCACATGCGCGGAAGTCCTGGCCTTCCTTGTCAGCGCCAAATGCATTCCATGCGGTCGGACGATATACATCTGCATCCGGAACATTGTGCATACATACCGGGATACGAAGCATAGATGCCATCGTAATCAGGTCTGCTCCAATATGTCCGTAGCTGATTGCACCGTGATTTGCTCCCCAGTTATTCATCACATCATACGCGGTCTTGAACGGAGATCCGTCTACGCCGTCTGTACGAGGTGCAAACCATGTACAAGGCCATGTATAGTCTGTTCTCTTCCACAATGCGTCTGAAACTTCATCCGGAAGTGCTACCGTCCATCCTTCTACAATCTGAAGTACCGGTCCGAGATTCTTTACAAGATTCAAACGAATCATCGTAGCAGGCATTTCTGCCTTGGTCTCGAAGCGTGCTGAATATCCTGCACCTCTGAAGTATCCGTTATCAGCCGGGCACCAGTCACATGCACCCATCATCTTCTCGATATCTGCCTCTGTCACATCATACCATTTCTTCATGGTCGGTGCGCCATTCTCATCGGTACATACACCGGATGCATCCAGACAGCATGAACCTGAGTTGATCAAATGGATGAAACCATCTGCTTCTTTTGCTTTTCCAACGATATCATATCCGGTCACGCGCTTCACAGCATCTCCTGACCAATAGGTACGAACATCTGCAAACATCTGTGCACGATTCGTCAACAGATTCATGAACATCATGCCTGCACCGTTTAAGGTATCATTCTCTGTAGCCAGTGTGAACGGCTCTCTCGCTCCGTTCCAGTCAAATGAAGAACTCAAAATAGCTTCAGGGAAGTCACAGTTCGGCCAATGATCGGTCCACTGTCTCTGACCCTGGAAACCACCACAGATTGCATTGTGTCCAACAGCTTCTTCCTCGCATCCTTCCGGAAGGTTCGGATTGCCCTGGTACAAATCTTCGATAATAACTGCCATCTTTGCAGTGAATTCCCAATCTTTTTCTTTCTGCTCATCAGACTTCTTTACGAAATCAGGGTTCTTATCAAAGCCCTGCTTTGCATATTTCTTAATCCATGCAAGTGCTTTCTGATATTCATCTTCGTTATAAATATGCTCCTCGATACGACGAAGAATCTCTACCTCATCAACTGACTCTACACGCATTCCTAAATATTCTTCAAAGAAATCGTGGTTCATGATAGAGCCGCCGATACCCATACACTGAGAACCAATCTGTAAGTATGATTTGTCTCTCATCGTAGCTGCTGCTACAGAAGCGCGTCCAAATCTGAGCAGCTTCTCTACAACATCATCCGGAATGGTCGTATCGTCTGCATCCTGAACGTCCTTGCCGTAAATACCAAATGCAGGAAGTCCCTTCTGTGTATAGGTAGCCAATACAGATGCCAGATATACAGCTCCGGGTCTCTCTGTCGCATTCAATCCCCACACACCTTTAATCGTAAGGGGGTTCATATCCATCGTCTCAGCACCGTAGCACCAGCAGGGGGTAACAGATAAAGTGATTGCTACGCCTTCCTTGCGGAACTTTGCTTCGCATGCTGCTGCTTCAGCAACACGACCGATCGTTGTATCAGCGATGATTACCTTTACGGGCTCACCGTTTGAGTAACGTAAATTCTCCTCATATAATTTCTTAACAGCCTTTGCCATACCCATTGTCTGATCTTCTAATGACTCGCGTACTTTCAAAGGTCCTCTTCTACCATCAATACAAGGTCTGATTCCGATTACAGGGTAGTCTCCAATGTATCTGTTCTTTGCCATTTTTTTCATCCTCCTTAAATTTTACTTCTAAATGCGCGAACCGTTTCGCGCTACCGATAAGTTAATTGTAGCGGTTTTAGATGCGTATTACTTGTGGAATAATGAAAAAAAATATGACGATATTCACTTTTTTACATCGACCCATTTTCGGTGCAGCTTCGAGAATCCTGCCACCAAAGGTCCCAGGAAAAATGCGGTAATCACTGTTCCGATCCCCAAATGCGCCTGCGACCAATCGATAAATCCGATTGCTAATGCCACCAAAATCACTCCTACACAGACCGCATCCGTTCCCACACGAATCACGGCATAAGGCAGCGGCAATTTTTCTGCCAATCCCAATGCCAGATAATCATACGGCGCCACGCCAAGCTCTGCTACCTGATACATCGCCAATCCGAATGTCAGTACAACGAGCGCGATTGCCATCACAAAAAGCTGCAGTGCAAACGGCCATGCCGCAGCGTCTCCAAACATTCCGTCAAACACCCACGTACAAAACTGTACGATATAACCCAGCAAAAACAGATTGATAATCGTTCCGAGTCCGATATACGAGCGCCCCCACAGAATCTGAAATACAAATAATATCACATTAAACAAAAGCTGGTAGGTTCCCAGTCCCATGCCCAGACCTTCACTAATCGCCATCGTCGATGCACAAAACGGATCATTTCCCATCTGTGACAAACGAAGGATCGCGATTCCTAATCCCAGAATCAGATTTCCGACAATGACTGCTATTAATTTTCTGCCTGTAATGTTTTTCAGTTTTATCTCCTTCCATGCACAGATGAAGGATACAGCCAACGACTGTATCCTTCATTCATGTGAATCGTCTTTTATTTATTTCTCAACAATTCGTTTTTATCAGCTATTTTTATCCGCTATTTTTTTTGCAATACCTGACGGAGCGTATCATAGATGCGATCCTTGCTTGCCGGCTTTAACAAATATCCGGCAGGCTGCAGACGGAGCGCATCCTGAATGTAATTTGCGTCATTAATTCCGGTCAGGAAAATAATCGGAACTTCTTTCATCTCATCTAAGTCCTTTAACATTTTGTAAGTCATTTTTCCGTCACAAATCGGCATCTCACAATCCAAAAATACGACATCCGGCACTTTCTGACCAATCATGGTCATCGCTTTCATTCCGGAATTTGCCAGCATCACATCATAGTGTGTAGACAAAATACCGTTCATCGAACGCAGTAAAATCGGATTGTCATCAATCACCATTACTACCTTTCGTTCACCTGTGGCTTCTCGCGGTTTCATTTTCTCCGCAACACGCATGCGCTCTGCCACAATCGACAGCAATTCCTGATTAAATGTATCACGGTTAATCCAACAAAACTGCGGTAATTGGAAAAATTCACCATAAATGCTCTTGTCAATCTGTGAACCGACACAAAGAACCGGAAGCTGTGAATAATTATACTGTAATTCTGTCATAATCTTGCGACCGTCTGTATCCAGTCCCATCAGGCTGAATACAATCGCATCCAATTGATTCAGTCTCAGCAGACCTTTTACCATATCCACGTTATCTACACACATCTGTACGTGATATTCTAATTTCAAAGTCGCTGCGATATCTTCAAAAACAGAATTAAATTTTCCGATAATTAGAATCTGCTTCATTCTGTTCCTCCTTTTACCTGCACCATAAGATGAGCCGTTGCCTTCGCTGCTGACTCAAATTCCAAGTCATCTACTTTCTTTTTTAATGCCAGCACATGATCTTTCCACTTTGTTTCTCTGGAATACTTCATCAACTCACGCATAATCATATCGCTCGCAGTCAAATCATTCTGATCCAGATTACCGCGCAGCATCGCCAAATATGCCCACATTTCCGCATCGTTGCTAATGACGCTGCTGTTATCTTCCGGAAACAGCGTAAACAATCGCTCGTAGTGACGCTGAATCTCTTCCATCAGAATCGGGTGCAAGGCATATATGCGTTCCAGATTTCGGTCTGCACTCGCTTCCTCTAACAAACGTGCCAGTTTTGATAACAAAATCGCACCAACCGTCGCTGCACTGCTTTTGAGACCGTGTACGCAGATTCGGTAGCTGTCTTGTACATCATGATTCTCTATCGAATCCATATACAAGCTCAGCTCGTCACGTGTATTCGGTAGCGATTCCATAAAGTCACGCAGCGTCTCTACCAGCATCGCTTCATCCTGCAGGATGTTCATCGCTGCTTCCCACTCGAACTCATCCAGCGGCTGCAGGTCGATGTTCTTCTCTTTTGTCTGTGCTTGTGGTACACGCTCCAAGTTTTCCACTCGAACCAGCAACTGCTCCGGAAGGAAATGACAAATCGCAGCATCGAGTTTTTCCGGGATAATCGGTTTGGTCAAAAATCCCGAAAATCCTTCCTGCATATATTTTTCTTCGGCTCCGACTACTGCATTTGCTGTCAGCATAATAATCGGTGTCTGTGCATTATCTGCTGCTGATAAATCTACCTCTTCCAACGCATGCAAAGTCTCGATTCCATCCATTTCCGGCATCATATGATCCAGGAAAATCAAATCATAATGCTTTTTACAAATCATATCAATCGCTTCTCTTCCGCCGGAAGCCTCTTCGATTTTCATGTTTGTCTGCTTCAGCAGGTTGATAAATACTTTTCGATTTACACTGTTATCATCTACAATCAATACACTCGCATCCGGTGCCTGATAGCCAACACTCCATTGGTAATCCTGCTTCTGCTGATTCACGCGCTCGCTAAAGTCGCCAATCGGCTCTGTATTGGTAATGCGCTGGTGCAAATCGAAATAGAAGCAGCTTCCTTTTCCATATGTACTGGAGACCTTTAACGTACTGCCCATCAAATGCAGCAGACGTATCGTAATGCTCATTCCCAGACCGGTTCCTTCGACCTGACGATGCTGTGATTCGTCGATACGACTGTACTTTTCAAACAGCTTGTCGATATCTTCTTTTCGGATACCCACGCCGGTATCTGTCACAGAAAAACGCAAATATGCGGTATTTCCCTTTGCACCGCCCCGGATAGAAAATGTCACGGAGCCGGCATCCGTATATTTTATCGCATTTGTCAGCAAATTATTTACGATCTGTCTCAATCGGATATCATCACCGAAATACTCACAGGGAATATCCTTTTGCACATCGAAATTCAGCTCTAAATTTTTTTCTTTTGCCCGTATAATCATCATATTATACAGGTCATTCAAAACGGATGACAATGCATAATTTGCCGGTATCAGTTCCATACGTCCGGACTCTATCTTTGCCAAGTCCAAAATCTCATTTATGATACTAAGCAATGAATGCGCCGAATTTTTGATATCCATCGCATAGCGCTTGATATTATCTGATTCACACTCACGCAAAATCATCTCATTCATACCGAGCACCGCATTGATCGGTGTTCGAATCTCATGCGACATCTGTGCAAGGAAATCTGATTTTGCTTTGTTTGCAATCTCCGCCTCCAGCTTGAGCTGCTGAGATTCCTCCAACTGACGACGCTCCTCTGTCAAATCCGCAAGCAATACGGCATAGCCGCGCATCTCACCCTTTTCGATGATTTTCTGAACATCCGGACGCATGATAAAATCATCACTGATAATATCACTGCACCGCTCATTTTGCAGTGTAAAGAGCAACATCGGATCTGTCACCGCATCTCCCGGCTTTAACGTTTCTAGAGAAGGGAATACTTCTGCTGCCCGGTCGTTCGCCTCTACAAAACGATACTCCTTGTCTACCAAAATCACAGGCTCTTTTAATTTGCGGATAATATTTGCGTATGCGATCGTCTGTCCGTCAAACAGTCTGGCAATGAGAATAATCATTCCAAGCAAAAATACCGTAATCGCTGCTGTCGCAGGCACCGGATCATAGGTGCCCTCAAAAAAGATACCTGTCATCGATGCAACATAAGCCAACAACGGCAATGACATCGTGAGCGCAACTGCAATACAGCTTTTCTTATATCTGCCGGTTTTTGCATGTCTCCATGTCTGAAATGCTCTGTATATCGCATATATCATTTGTAAAACGATCACTGCCATATTTATCATATAGAGTGGTCCGTGCCCTAAAATCAAATGGTTCAGCGGCTCTGTCGAGAAGTCCATCGACGAATAATAGAGCTTCACATATCTGCATCCTTGCACACACAATAGCACAACCGTGTCATATATAATCAATGCCAGTAAAACATTATTTTTTAATTCCCGCTTACAAAACTGCAATACAAATGTCATCATAAATGTCACAATGTATGACGTACCCATATATTCAATACGAACGGCATTCTTCGCTTCATTCAGATTCTGTGCAGACAATATCATATAGTATCCGACATTTTGCAGCATGACCAGAATACCTGCAAAAATCAGATTTTTTGTAATCGCAGACTCACGGCGCGTTCCTATAATCGCTAAAAATATCGCACACAGCAAAATCATTGCCATCTGAAATATCTGCATATAATGTAAACTTCCCATTTTCATCTCCCCTTTGTGCTCATTCAGAGCATTCTAAGCTTACTCTGTAGTAAGGTAAGACTTATCTCACAAATCATAATACATATATCCAAACTAATATTACCACAAACGCGAAATGAAAAAAATATTTTTATGCAAAATTGCTGAATATTTTTCAATACAAAAAATCGCCCGAACTTTTCGTCCAGGCGATTTCCTTTTATAACCGATCACATAACAGGAACTATTTTGCATCCGGGCAATCTACGATAACTCCTTCTTCGTCCCACAAATCATGCCAGTCTTTTGCACCTTCCCACAAGAACACCTGACCTTTTACCAGACGATTATTCTTTTCTAAGGTAGCAATCTTTGCCATTTCCTCGTCTGTCAAAGGATCTCCGTCACAAGTGCTGTTGATGTTGCTCTCATATTCCATTTCATGTACAGAGAACGGAATCGGAATCTGTCCACGCTGTACTGCCCATTTAAGTGAAATGACAGCGGGATGACAGTTGTGTGCTTTTGCAATTTCCTGCATCTCAGGTGTCTGCATATCTGCGATATCTTCCGGCATCATATCACGCTCCGGTCTCTGCGGAGAACCAAGCGGCATAAATCCTACCGGCTGAATGCCGTGTGCTACTAAATAATCAAACAGCTCCTGCTGCTGGAAGCAAGGATGGATTTCCATCTCACACATTGCCGGCTTGATGCGGCACAGCGGAAGCACTGCTTCTAATTTCGGAATGGTCATGTTTGACATACCAATCTCTTTTACGAGTCCCATGTCTACCAAACGCTCCATCTGACGCCATGTGGTCATAAAACGCTCTACCGAAAACGGCTTTGAATCCGGGTTTCTGGAATCCACATCACATCCGGGTGCATGATAGTTCGGGAACGGCCAGTGAACAAAGTACATGTCTACATAGTCTAACTGAAGATCTCTCAAGCTCTTTGCCAATGCAACCAATACATCTCCCTTGCCATGCATGTCATTCCATACTTTTGTCATAATATAGAGGTCTTCTCTTTTGCACAGACCGTCTGCAAATGCTTTCTGGAACACTTCTCCGATCTGATCTTCATTTCCGTAGCAAGCTGCACAGTCAAACATCCGATATCCGGACTTGATCGCACCATATACCGCATTACTTACCTGGTCGGGTGTAAAACGGTCAGAACCGAATGTTCCCATTCCCATGCAAGGTACTTCTTTTCCGTTGCTAAGTTTGATTTTCGGCACGTTTGCCGGGTTTACTGCTGTCATAATAAATATCCTCCTTTTTCATATAAGTTTGATTATTAGATTCTCATGTTATTTTATTTTTTCAATCTGTATCTGATGGTAAAGTGCTTCCATATCTTCTTTTACAAAATAACCGGTTTCCTCTCGCATTGCACTCGCAGATGATGTCGCAGATGCAAATCTCAATGCTTCCTCCGGTTCCATATGCTGCTCAAAGCTAATGGCAAATCCTGCCGTCATACAATCTCCGCAGCCTACGGTATTCACTGCATCAATTTTCGGAACACGCGCCTGATAAACACCTTCTTCGACAAACATCAGCGAACCCTCTGCTCCCAGCGAAATCACAACTCGTTCGATTCCGCTTTTTTGCAGCTCGATACCTGCCTCAACGAGCTCTTCACGATTTAAAATCGCTTTTCCGGTAAGCATGCGAATCTCATCGATGTTCGGCTTTATCATATGCGGCTTTGCTTTTACGACCTCTTCCAAAAGCGCACCGCTCGTGTCTACGATAATCTTCTTTCCTGCTGCCTTTGCCATCTCTACTAGGCGCGGGTACATATCACTGCCAACTCCCTTTGGTACACTGCCCGATACAGCAATTACCTCACATTTCTTTAGAAGCTCATCGTATTTTAAATAAAACGCCCGCTGCTCTTCCTCGCTCACGACTACACCCGGCTCCAGAAACTCTGTCTGTGTTTTGTGAATCGGATCAAAGATATTGATGCAGGAACGACTTTCACCTTTTACCTGAATGAAATCTGTCTCTACGCCCTGTGCCTCTACCGCTTCGATAATATAGGCTCCGGCATGGCCGCCCACGAAGCCTGTCGCAAGCACCTTTGCCCCTGCAATCGTCGCTGTTTTTGATACATTCAGACCTTTTCCGCCTGCTACATAGGCACATTCCTTGACGCGATTCACTTCGCCAACCTGATAATTTTCTACTACATACCGCTTATCTATCGCAGCATTTAATGTCACTGTCAGTATCATGCTTTGCCTCTTTTCCTACGCTTCACTGTCAATCAATATTTTACCCTTCACTGCTCCCGGAACTAAGAATTTTGCAAATGCTGTATCGATCTGACTCAAGCCGATTTTTTCAAAGATAAAGGAATCATCAAACTTTAATTCTCCGGTTCCGAAATAGTGTGCCACCAGTTCCCACTCATGTCCGGGGAACGGTGCGGAATAGCTCATCCACGAGCCGGTCAGCTTGAATTCTTTTCGATTCATCTGTTCCCATTCATCAACGGTAAATGAAAGCTCTTTGGTCGGTGTTCCGATAAAGCAAACCTCTGCCTTATTTGCAGCCAGCTTGAATGCCATTTTCATGGTAATTACATTACCTGCGGTCTCGAAAACATAATCAAAACCTTTTCCGTCTGTCAGCGCCAGTGCTTCTTCCATAAAGCCTTCCTTGGAAGAATTGATACCGGCGGTCGCACCTAAGCGCATACCAAGCTCCAGACGCTCATCAACGATATCGAACACAACGACTTTCTTTGCTCCGAAAATCTTTGCCCACTGCATCGTCATCATTCCGATGGTTCCGCCACCGAGAATCGCAACAGTCTTTCCACCCTTGTAATCGGTGCGCTCCAATCCGTGAAGTGCAACTGTGGCAGGCTCGAAGAATGCGCCTTTTTCAAAGCTGACGGTATCATCAAATTTCACTGCATTTGCTTCGGGGACACACACATACTCAGCATAGCTTCCGAACGAATGTGAACCGATAAAATCATAATGTTTGCACAATGAATAGTTTCCTTTTTGACAATCCGCACACTTCATACACGGAACAAGCGGAATACCTGCGACACGGTCTCCTGCCTTTACACTGGTCACACCTTCTCCTACTGCCTCTACCGTACCGGAAAACTCATGTCCTAATACAATCGGCGTATAATGTGTCGTTCCCTCATTCACACGAGGCAAATCCGAACCGCAAATACCTGTGTACTTTACTTTAATCAATACCTGCCCTGCTTTGGGAACCGGTTTTTCGATATCCTCATATCGAATGTCTTTTACGCCATGTACGACGCCTGCTTTCATAGTCATTTTTTCTCCCTCTTTCTCAACTCATAATTTATGTATCTTTTTTCCAAATCAAATTTTCATTACATCTGAAATATCGGTGTCAGTGCATCTGCCAGTTTTAAATACGTCTGCATATATTTCTGATACAGTTCATGTGCTTCCATATTCGGCTTCTGCTCACGTGTAATCACAATCGTCTGTGTAATCGCCTGTTCAAAATCCTCATACACGCCGACGCCAACGCCCGCCAGTATCGCTGCACCAAGTGTCGTCGCCGTATCTGAAGTAGGCACCTTTATCGTCTTTCCGGTCACATCTGCCTTGATCTGCGTCCACAACAGGCTGTTGCTCGCACCACCCATCGCAATCAGCTCATCCACCTGCGCACCGACCTCCGATGCCACGCGCAGATTGTGTTCCAATGAATATGCCACACCTTCCAGCGTCGCACGTACCATATGTCCCTTTGTCTTATCAAATCCGAGACCGTAATATACACCTTTCGCATCCGGATTCCAAATCGGCGAACGCTCTCCTGCCATATAGGGCAAGAAAATCACACCGTCACTGCCCGCCGCGATCGGTTCTGCCAACGCAGTCAACTCATCGAATGACAAGTCTTCTCCAAACTCTTGTTTGAACCAGCGCAGCGTTCCGCCGCCGCCGACTGTTCCACCCTGTAAGAGCCACATGCCCGGCACAACATGCGGACTAAGTATCAGCTTTGGATGCGCCAGTGCATGATTGACACAAATACTCATACCGCCTGCCTGACCGCCCTGCTCCTGCGTCTGACCCGGTAAATAGACACCTGCACCTAGCGTACCGCATGCGGCATCCAGTCCGCCTGCCACCATAGGTATTCCTTCGACCAATCCGGTCTGGCCTGCTGCCTGCGCGGTCACTTTTCCAATCACGGTATGACACTCATACAGCGGCGGAATCTGATCTGCAGATAAGCCCATATCTTTTGCCAGTGTCTCATCCACCGTACAATCATCCATCTTGAAGAAATGAATACCGTACCCCTGCGAATAATCCATACTCATTTCACCGGTCAGTCTGTATGCAATGTAGCTGTTACTCTGCATAAATTTATCGGTTTTCTTATAAATATCCGGTGCATACTTTTTAAACCAGAGCATTTTCGGTGTCGTATAGCTGGGAAGAAAATCATTTCCTGCCACTGAGAAAATACGTTCAAATCCCAGCTCTTCCCGCACTTGCGCACAAATATCCCTTGCACGTGTGTCCATCCAAATCGGTGTACGCGCCAGCGCGTTTCCGTCTTTGTCCACCGGAATCGCCGACCAGCTCTGTCCATCGATACCGATACCTGCTATATCAGATGACGAAATCCCACTCTGCTCCAATACCTCGCGAATACCTGCGCAGATGGCATTCCACCATTCATCCGCATCCTGTTCTACCCATCCGGGATTCGGATAATATAACTGATAGCCTTTGTTCGCCTGTGCCACGACCTTTCCGGACGGCTCAAATATCGCTACCTTACAGGCGCTTGTTCCGATATCTATTCCTAATAAATATACCCCCACGCTGTCTCTCCTTTCACGGCAGACTACCTTCTGCCACCATCTATGTTCCCTTGTTTTTCATACCTTATGCTCGTGATACGCCCATATTCTGCACGGATTTTCCATGCATCACCTCTGTCTCCAAATAAATCTCTGTCGGAGTCGTCGTTTCATCAGATTCCAGCTTTTTTAACATCAGCTCTGCCGCATGTCTTGCAATCGCTTCTGTCGGCTGTGTGATAATCGTCAATGTCGGATGCAGGGCACGTGCAAACTCACGATTATCAAACCCGATCACGGACAAATCCTTCGGGATACGAATCCCCTTTTCGTTCAAAGCAATCATCGTGCCCATCGTCATTTCGTAGTTCGCCGCAAACACTGCCGTCACTTCCGGATGATGCTCCAAGAGTTCGGTAACTCCTGCCACAGCTCCCCGAATCGTATAATCACTGTGTACCACCAGCTTCGAATCCACCTTGATACCTGCCTGATTCAAAGCTGCCTCATAGCCCTTATAACGCTCATGCGCAGTATATATTTCTTTTGGTCCTGTCACCATTGCGATTTTCTCATGACCGTTTTCCAGCAATATATCTACTGCTTTTTTGGCTGCATCCTGATTGTCTACCAGAATACTGTCGCAGGAAAGCTCCGGCAATTTCCGGTCGATAATAATCATCGGTTTTTTCGCATCTGCAAACTGCTTTAAATGCGCACCTGACGAATCAACCGGCATATTGATAATTCCGTCTACCCGTTTTCGGTACAGAAACTCTACCGCCTCACGCTCCAACTGCTTATCTGTTCTGCAGTCACATACAATCGTCGCATATCCTTTTTTTCGCAGAATATCTTCCATCGCTGTAATAATCTCGGTACAGAAAATATTGTTTAACTCCGGTATCACCACTCCGATGGTATACGTGCGGTTTGTCTTTAAACCGCGCGCCACTTCATTGACCTCAAAGTTCAGCTCCTTGATGGCTGCCTCTATTTTTTCACGGTTTTTTTCACGGACATTTCCGCCATTCAGATAAGAAGATATTGTCGCCAGCCCAAGTCCGGTTCGATTGGCAATATCTTTAATCGTCGCCGCCATTACATCGCCTTACCGTCACATCCGCATACTTTCATACGATTTTTCACAAGCTCTGTCACCGCAGCCATTCCGACTTCACCCAGCTTCTTGGGATCGAATACATCCGGCTGTTCTTTTAATAATGCTTTTCCTGCATCGGTATATGCCACGCGAAGCTCTGTCGCAAAGTTCACTTTGCAAATACCTCTCTTTACACAGTCCTTTACATCTTCGTCGGTAAGACCGGATGCTCCATGTAATACGAGCGGAACATCTACGACTGCGCGAATCTCTGACAAACGTTCTTTGTCCAGAACCGGAGTTCCTACATAAAAACCGTGTGCGGTTCCGATTGCAATCGCCAGTGAATCCACACCTGTTTTTTCCACAAATTCTTTTGCTTCCATCGGGTCGGTATTTGTATCTGCTTCTGCTTCTAACTCGTCTTCTTTTCCACCGACTTTACCAAGCTCTGCCTCTACCGGAATTCCATTCGGATGAGCGACTGCTACCACTCTTGCACTCACATCTACATTTCCGTCAAACGGTAATTTTGATCCGTCAATCATCACTGAGGTATATCCTTCTTTTATCGCACGTACTGCCAGTTCAAAGCTGCTTCCGTGATCCAGATGTAAACATACCGGAACGGTCGCATTCTTTGCCTCTGCTGCCACCATAGCTACAAACATTTCCAGGCTCGCATACTTTACAGTAGAGGGTGTCGTCTGAATCATAACCGGTGCCTTTAATTCTTCTGCCGCCTTTATAATCGCCTTTACCATCTCCATATTTTCTGCGTTAAATGCGCCTATCGCATATCCGCCTTTTTGAGCATCTGCCAACATTTGTTTTGAAGTAACGAAAGCCATCTCTTTTTCCTCCTCATCGTTCTTGTTTTTGTTTTTTCAAAACCGAAACGTTTCGGTTTTGCTGTTGAAATAATCGTACAATACTTCCCTTTGATTGTCAAAGCTTTTTTTGCAAAAAACGAAGATGGTGAATATTGTACGATTTTCAGATACGATTGTTCTATTTTTTCTCTTTTTCCATGCGCAGAGCGCATACATAGACGACTGTACTTGAGAATAACGCCACCAAAAATCCGCCCAACACATCACTGGGGAAATGTACGCACAAGTACAGACGTGACCATGCGATGAGTATCGCCAGTACGAGCAATGGAATCCCATATTTTTTCGGAAGCATCCGCACATAAATCAATGCACAGGCGAATGAGGCACAGGTGTGACCGGACGGAAAGGAAGAATCGATCGGAATCGTTCCGAGCGGAATCAATGCCTCATACACCTCATAGGGACGCGCCCGGCCGATCAATGTTTTTAGGATTCCGTTATTAATCAGCGTAGCAAGCACCAGTGCGCATGCAACCGTCACGCCTACCTTACGCGTCTTTTTAAAAACCAGCAATATGATTGCCAGTATAATCCAAAACAAACCGTAGTCACCGAGTCGTGATATACACTCCCAAAAGCGGTTCATCCAAGAGACACGCAGTTGCTCCTGAATAAAAAATAATACGGATGCATCTGCCTGTTGTATCCATTCTATCATCGTTTTGCTCCTCTTTGAAGATATAGTACGCCGAGCAATAACAGCACCGGGAATATGATTCCTGCCAGTATACCACTCTTTAAATTATCTCCCATCAAAAAAGATACCATACCTACCAGTGTCGGTCCTCCGGAGCAGCCCAGATCGCCGCCCAGCGCCAATAATGCAAACATCGCCGTGCCGCCTTTCGGAAGCGCTGCTGCTGCCTTGCTAAAGGTTCCGGGCCACATGATTCCGACTGACAGACCGCAAAGCGCACAGGCTACGAGTCCCAGCATCGGAATCGGCAATAATGCAATTCCCAAATATGCACAAATACACAAGATACAGCTACCGCTCATAAAACGGTTCAAACATATTTTATCTCCATATTTTCCATAAAACACACGTGACAATCCCATGCAAATCGCAAATGTCATCGGACCTGCCAAATCGCCCAGCGTCTTCGATATACCAAGTGCCTGTTCCACAAATGTCGATGCCCACTGGCTGACCGCCTGTTCACTCGCACCGGCACAAATCATCATGACTAACAACAACCAGAACAGCTTGGAGCAAAACAGCTCACGCAAATTCATACTCTGCTCGCCCTCTTCCAGCAATGTCGCAATCGGAACTTTGGTGAAAACAACTGCATTTGCAAGGGGGATAAGCGCCCAGACAAGTGCCAATATTTTCCAGTTTTGTATACCGCATACGGAAAAAAACAACGTCGATAGCATAACGACACCTACATGTCCCCAGCAATAGAACGAATGCAGCATACTCATCGCCTGTTCTTTATTATCTGACGGGCACGCTTCTACGACCGGACTCACCAATACTTCCAGCAATCCGCCACCAATCGCATAGAGCATCACCGCCAGCAAAATTCCCAAAAACGGTATCGGCAAAAGCTCCGGTAAAATCGCAAGCAACGCCAGACCTGCTGCCGAACAAATATGTGCAGTCACCATACAAACACGATAACCGATGCGATCCACCACTTTCACAGCAATCAAATCCACCAATAGCTGGATTCCGAAATTAAATGTCACTAATAACGTAATCTGCTCCAGCGGAATCCCATAGGTACGCTGAAATGTCAAAAAAAGTAGTGGTACAAAATTATTCACAATCGCCTGTACAATATAACCTACAAAGCACGCGACAATTGTCTTATTGTAAATATTTTTTTCCTGCATTATGTACATCCTCTCTATGTCTCATTTGATAAGCGATTGCGAAACTCCTCGTTTACTTTTCCGAAACCGTGCAACACGGTAAGGTTAATGAACAGTTTCGCAAATATCTAATGTCTCATTTGATTCTATTACAATATTTTCTCCATACACGTCTTGTACGGCACCAATCCCATTTTGTCATAAAACTTACGTGCCGAGGGATTGCACTCCCACACATTCAAGGTCACATGATAGCACCCCTGTTCTTTTGCATACGCCAGTACATACTCATACAGTGTACGACCGATGTGTTGTCCCCGTATGCTCTCATCCACACACAAATCATCGATGTACAATGCTTTCACATCGGTCAGCACCGCATCATTTTTCTGCTGCGTCAGCATACAAAAGGCATATCCCAGCACCTGTTCATTTTCGTCTACACCTACAAAAATCGGTCGCTTGTCATCTGTTATGATTTCCAAAAGCTGCGCATCATCATATTTTTTTCCGCTTCCCTGAAACAAATCCGGTCTTCCTTTATGATGTACCATAAGTACCTGTTCCAACAGGCGATTGATCCCTTCCATATCACATTCCTTTGCCCGTCGAATCTGCATGTCCTTCTCTCCTTCTTCATTGCATTTATTTTTTTCTCACTCCGTGAGTTCTGACAATCTCCACCAGAGCGCACACTCCATCTGTTCCAGATTCTCATCCGAATGCTCGATTTCTCGCGAAAAACGATACACGACTTCTATCACATCTTCCTGTTCCAGCATCTTTTCGTTTTTCAGCCAACGAGCCACACAAATCTCATATATCAGCGCAAGATATGCGACCATTGTATCCACTTTCCCATAGATTCTGCCGTCATATACCGCCCCTGCAAAATAAGTACTGATAAAATAAACCGCCAACTGTTCGATCTGAATATCCAGCCAAGGCGCCTGCGCTTTCGTCCACTCCCGAAATTCCTGCTGCAGCGACCGATAAGCATTTGCGCCCTGTACATATAACAGCATCTGTGTATCGATCAACACCTGATCCCAGTCCTCGCGAAGCCGCTCCAGCTCACAGAGTCGCTCAAAATGCTTTTTTGCAATTGCATAACGTCGTCTCGAAGCTCCTGACCACTGTTCCAGACATTTGCGAACGGTATACAATGACGATTCCTTTTTGGCTCGCTCTAATACTTCCGTCGTCTCGCCCAATCTGTTTTGACGGTATCGACGCTCTATGTCGTGTGCAATTCCGAGCACCAACAGCAGACGCTCTTCGATTCGCAGTTCACGATTCTGCAAAATCCGAATCATCTCTGTGCGTGCATCCAACAGACTTCCATAGAGGAAATAGTCGAATGATTCATAACACTCACTCTTTGTCATCTCGCGTTCTTCTTCCAAAAATGTCACCGGCGTCTGTCGATTTAACAACAGACGCGCCACATACGGGCATGACACCGACAGTGTGTATTCCCGCACATTTTCAAATTCTTCTATATGTCTCGGATATGTCCGACATGTTTTACACAAGCTGTCTGCTCCCATCTGCCGATACATCTCGCACAATCCATCTTCACGTAAAAAAGCACATCTTCCGTCTTTACACTGACGAAACGTCCCCTTTCGCCACTTAATGTCGCGCAGGAGACGTTTTCGAAATGTTTTCGACTCATGATACTTTTTCAAAGACTGCGCATCTATGACGATTTCCCAACCTGCACAGCAGGTATCTTCGCACGCACCGGCAACACAGGAAAATTCCTTATAATAATCCGGATACACAATCAACATATCATTTCCCTCAAACCAATCTTTTTAATTTTTTCCTGTCGAACCAAATCCGCCGCGATTTTCATTCGACAATTCTTCTACTTCCTCAAACGTAATTTGCGGCTGATTCTCCACGATACGGAACTGACAGATTCTGTCATTCGCATGCACAACCACATCGCGGGTCGCATATGCCGGCCAATGCCAGACATCATCCTGACCACAATAGGTCTGATCAATCACACCACATGAATTTGTCTGTATCAGTCCGTAATTTTTAAAGGTCGAGCTACGCGGCACTACATGTGCCTCATAGCCTTTCGGCAACTGCATAGACACGCCTAAGTTTACAAGCTTAAATTCACCTGCTTTAAACTCCACATCCTGTGCCGCGCGCAAATCAATCCAGTCTGACTTTCCGTCGATATAAGTCAGTTTTTCGATTTGATCTGTATGGTATACAATCTTAATGGTTTCTCTTTTTAAATCACGATTCATGTCATTCCCCCATGTCTCTTTTCATGATTTCCGTAACATTTATTTTCCGATCGTAGTCTTCGGCTTTAATTCAAACTTGCTCTCGGTTCCTTTCATCAGACGACCGATATTTGCATGATGTCTGACGATACCAAGTATCATGACAAATGCGGAAAGCGCATAAATTTCTATCAAGTCTGCACCTGTTGCCCGAATCAATCCCATCTGGCCAAAGATAAGCGTCTGGATAAAGAAACTCAGGCATACGAGAATCGAGCCGAGTGATACATATTTTGTAATCGCTACCGTCACAATAAACAAAGTCAGACAAAGCGGCACGCAAAGCGGGCATACAGCCAGCATCAGTCCACCGGTACATGCGATTCCCTTTCCGCCGTGAAACTTCATGAAAATCGGGAAATTATGTCCTAATACAGTTCCCACAGCCGCATAATACATCAGTACACTGACATTTACATCTGTCTGGTTTCGATACACCAGCCAGGTAATGAGAACTGCCAGCACCACCTTAAAAACGTCTCCCAGAAATGTCAAAATACCTGCCTTCGGCCCCAGATTGCGGTAAGTGTTTGTCGTTCCTACATTTCCGCTTCCGACCTTTCGTAAATCAACATTTTTCGTCTTTCCATAAAAGAATCCTGTCAAAAAGTGACCACAAATATACCCTATAATAATTGAAATCAATCGCGCTAACATCGCCAACTATTCCTCCTTCCGTTCACGGACAATAAATTTTAAGGATGTTCCTCTAAATCCAAATGCCTCCCGAATCCGGTTTTCTAAATACCGGATATAAGAAAAATGTGCCAATTCTTTGTCATTCACAAAAATTACAAATGTCGGCGGTTTGACAGATACCTGCGTCACATAATAGATACGCAGACGTTTTCCTTTATCTGTCGGCGGCTGCTGCATCGCTACTGCTTCCGCTACAATCTCATTTAACACACCCGTCGCAATACGCATCGCATTGTTCTCAATGACCATATCAATCATCTCATAGACATTCTGCACACGCTGACCGGTCTTTGCAGAAATGAACATAATCTCTGCATAAGATAAAAAGCTTAAAATCTGACGAATCTTCTCTGTCTGACGATAAATGGTTTTGTCATCTTTTTCGATTGCATCCCATTTATTTACGACAATGATAATACCTTTTCCACGCTCATGTGCAATACCTGCGATTTTTGCATCCTGCTCTGTCACGCCCTCTGTCGCATCAATCACAAGCAACACCACATCCGCACGCTCTACTGCAGTCACAGCACGAATGATACTGTAGCGCTCAATCTCTTCTTTTATTTTGTTTTTCCGGCGAAGTCCTGCTGTATCGATGAATACATATTCCTTGCCGTGATATTTTACCGGCGTGTCAATCGCATCGCGCGTTGTACCTGCAATGTCCGATACAATCACACGATTATCTCCGGTCAATCGGTTTACAAGTGACGATTTACCGACGTTCGGCTTGCCGACTACTGCAATCTTCGGTCGGTCATCCTCTTCGTCCATATTCACACGGTCCGGAAAATGCTTCACGACCTCATCCAGCAAATCACCGGTACCCAGCATAGATGCTGCCGATACCGGCACCGGTTCGCCCATTCCGAGATTGTAAAACTCGTAAACATCCATCATCATTTTTTCGAAATTATCTACTTTATTTACCGCAAGAATCACCGGCTTGTGTGAGCGGCGCAGCATATCTGCCACTTTTGAATCCGCATCCTGCATTCCCTGACGCACATCTACGATAAAAATAATCACATCTGCTGTATCTATCGCAATCTGTGCCTGCTCACGCATCTGTGAGAGAATAATATCTCCGCTGTCCGGCTCTATACCACCGGTATCAATCATTGTAAAGTTATAATTCAGCCAACTCACATCTGCATATATACGGTCTCTGGTCACACCCGGCGTATCCTGTACGATGGAGATACGCGCTCCTGCCAGCGCATTGAACAGTGTGGATTTTCCTACATTGGGACGACCTACGATCGCCACGATCGGTTTACTCATAATCTATCTCCTATTGCTTATCTACTATCGCATGAAACAAGTCCATTCCGCTTGATTTTACAATATCTATGGGAACTTGTAAAGTTTTTTCAAGTTCTTCCACCGTCACATCATCCAGAAAGTCCTGTTCTGCGCTTCGCACCACATTGCACGGCAATAACAGCATTTCACCCAGTTCTACATCTGCTAACTGTTTCTTTAAATCCTGTCCGGTCAACAGACCTGACACCGTAATCATCTCGCCGAAAAAGTCATTTCGAATCGGATATATATGCACCTGTACCTGCGGATATTTCTTTTTCAATTTCTGCATCAGCTCAGTCAAAAGCGGTGCTGCCAGACGTCCTGTCGCAAGCGACACCGTTTTGGTAAGCGTTGCATCACCTTCTGCCTGCGCAAGTGCTTCGCAAAATTCTTCACGCAACAGACGCATCATTCCGACACCATTTTCCAACTGCAAATATCCGTCATAGGATTCTTCCTGCGGCAGTTCACGCTCTGCCAGTAAATACCATTCATCGCTCGCATGTATAAAATGTGTCTGATACTGCTCCATACTGATTTCCTGCCAGTGGTGTATCAAATCCAGCACTTCACAGGCATCCTTTTTGTCAAATGGCTCCAAGGGATACAAGCCTTCTCTGTATTTTGAAAGACCGACCGGTACGACAGACACACTCTCCATATACGGCTGATACTTCATCAAATCACGTATACTGCGCTCCAGCTCTGCTCCGTCATTTACTCCTTTGCACAATACAATCTGACCATTCATCCGTATTCCGGCATCATAGAGCATATCGATTTTTTTCAATGCGTCTCCTGCAAATCGGTTATTTAACATTTTACAGCGAAGTGAGGGGTTGGTCGTCTGCACGGAAATATTAATCGGGTCCAGTCGATAACGGATAATACGGTCGATGTCCTTTTGCTTCATGTTGGTCAATGTCACATAATTACCCTGTAAAAAGGATAATCTGGAATCGTCGTCTTTAAAATAAAGCGTCTTACGCATTCCCGGCGGCATCTGATCGATAAAACAAAAGATGCATTTATTCGAACAGGATTTGTATTCGTCCATCAGTCCATTCTCAAACGTGATTCCCAAATCCTCCTCATATTCTTTTTCAATTTCCAGCTCCCACTGCTCTCCGTTCGTTTTCTCAACCAGCATCAGAAGATATTCGTCTTCCACCAGATAATGATAATCAAAAATATCTTCAATCTCCTGATCATTAATCTGCAAGATCACATCTCCCGGTTCCAGTTCCAGTTCCTCTGCAATGCTTCCCGGTGCAATCGAAGCAATTTTGTGTGTATTTTTATTCATAGCTACCTCTGTGTTATCTTTATTTTGTAATAGGAAACAGCATCTTTTATCGACTGGTTCTATTACACAAAAATATCCCCGGTATTCATTCCATACCGAGGATATTTTAACATATCTGACATTTATTATTCAACTACTGATGTAGACTATGGATTTTGAGAAACCGCTTTTGTTTTCTCATTCTCATTTATTAGCAGGGATGCATCCGGTTCCATAGAAATCTTATATAAATCACCGATTTTTTCTACGCTACAGTTTTTACAAGTGAAAGAACAATCTTTGATAAAATCAGGTAATTGCATATACATTACATGCTTTCGAATTGCATATAACGCAATCTGTAGTTCTCCCTGTTTTTTGTTCCATGAAAAATCTACATACCCATTCACATACCGCCAAGAGCGTACCTCTCCTTTTTCTAATCTCTCCGGCAACGCCGGCAAAAATTAGATTAAATCTTCTGAGACATACAATAACATTTCCTGAACCGCATTTA
>JAGAOE010000098.1 GCA_017623885.1 Eubacterium sp.
GGAGCGACTGCTGTGTCAGTAGGAACCGCAAACTTTGCAAATCCGTGTGTGACGGAAGAAATCATAGATGGAATCAGACAATACATGGCGACACAAGGTGTGGCGGATATCAATGAATTAATTGGTGCAGTAAAGTAATAAGAAGAACAAATCCTCTCTGAGTTTGGGATGAAGGTCAGAGAGGATTTTTATTGTATAGGATAATAAAGGAGATGGGATGAAAACGGAAGCGAGCGATTGTAAATATGAAAATAAATGGGATAAGCTACTGCAGATTCGAACGACCGGACGTGATGATTCGCGGGCAGATCAATATCGCTATCCGTATGAACCGACACCTTATGCGGTGCTTGAATATCTCGCCAATGCAGATTATATCCGAAAAACAAATACGCTGTTGGATTATGGGTGCGGAAAGGGACGTGTTGAGTTTTTTATGTCCTATCAGACCAGATGTCATGCAATCGGCGTGGAATACGATGAGCGGATTTACCAACGGGCAGTAGAAAACAAGGAATGCGCAGTTTCCGGTAGCCGTGTGATGTTTGAGCTGGAGGATGCGACCTGCTATGAGGTCCCGACGGAAGTAGACCGTATCTATTTATTTCATCCGTTTTCGGTAGAGATTCTGCAAAAAGTAATGGGGCAGATTCTGTTATCGTATTACGAAGTGCCGAGGGAAATCCTGTTATTTTTTTATTATCCGTCCGATGAATATATGGCGTATTTGATGACGGTGCCGGAGTTGTCTTTTTTGGATGAGATTGATTGCGGAGATTTGTATAAGGAAAAGGATGAGCGGGAGCGCATTGTGATTTTTGCACTTGCATAAAACACAGCGCCTAAGTACCAACGGACTCAGAGTATTTGCTTGTGGTCGTTGTTAATGTTGCACAACATGGTAAAGACAATGAGGAGTTTCGCAATTGCCTATAGGGTGCGCGAATTATAGATAAACAAGAAGGAGAGAATCGTATGAGCGAACAAAACAAGAAACAAATTCGAATTATTAAGAAACATGATGAGTTTAGCGAGGAATATCAGGTCGGAGATGTGTTTGAAATCGCGGGTACATGGTATGGTGGTGTTCATGTTACCGGAAAAACGGGCGTGCCGGTATCGCTTGACAAGGAGGAATATGTGGAAGTCAGCGTGGAACCGGAAGCACCAGAGGAAGACATTTTGCCGCGTGATATACGCGAAGGGGACATCGTTCAGCATTTTAAAAGAGAATGGGTATCGCAGGAAACTACGGAATATTTGTATAAAATTCTTGCGTTTGCACAGCATACAGAGAATGGAGAACGTCTCGTGATTTATCAGGCATTGTATGCGCCTTTTAAAGTATGTGCGAGACCGATGGCGATGTTCATGAGCGAAGTAGACAGGGAAAAATATCCGGATGTAAAACAGCAATATCGCTTTGAAAAAGTTATGAATGCATACGAGTAGGTGCAGAACACACATCGTTATCGTAGGAGGAATGACATGCAGTATTTGATTGCCTTTTTAGAGGGTATCATCACATTTATTTCGCCGTGCCTATTACCGATGTTGCCTATTTATATTTCGTATTTTGCAGGCAGGGCAGAAAATCAAAAACGAAAAACTATTTTAAACGCAATGGGTTTTGTGCTCGGTTTCACCTGTGTCTTTATCATGCTGGGTGCTCTGGCAGGTACATTCGGAGGTTTTTTGCGAAAATATCAAACGGCAGTGAATTTGATATCAGGCTTGATTGTTATTATTTTCGGGCTGAATTTTTTGGGAGTTTTCGGGCTGAATATTTTTAGAGGCGGTGTAAAAAGCGTACAGACTGAGCGATTAGATTTCTTTTCTGCGATTACATTCGGAATCATTTTTTCAATCGGCTGGACACCGTGTGTCGGTACGTTTTTGGGTTCCGCATTAATGCTGGCTTCGCAACAGGGATATGCGGTGGAAGGGATGTTAATGCTTTTATGCTATTCGCTGGGGCTGGGTATTCCGTTTGTGTTGAGCGCAGTGCTGATTGAATATCTGCGTTCTGCGTTTGACTGGGTAAAGAAGCATTATCGAATTATTAATATGATAAGCGGATGGTTTCTGATTCTGGTAGGTGTGATGATGGCGACCGGAACATTAGGCTATTTGCTGGGACTGCTTAGTTAGGAGAATATATGAAAAAGAGATTTATAGCCGTATTACTTGCGATGATCTTATTGATAGGTACAGCATATACGTTATATGAGTATTTGCGTCCTTCTGCAATTGCAGAACAATATGTGGCGGATGCGAAAAATCAAAAAATCGCGGATGAAAAATCCGAAGGCGGAACAGCAGAGAACAAAATAGTCGCACCGGACGTTACTGTATATGATGAGAATGGAAAGGAAGTTCGCTTGTCTGATTTTAGCGGAAAGCCTGTCGTGTTGAATTTCTGGGCGAGCTGGTGCGGTCCATGCAAAAATGAAATGCCGCATTTTGAAAAACTGTATACAGAACGGGGAGAAGAAGTGCAGTTTCTCATGGTCAATGTGACAGACGGTATGCAGGAGACAAAGGAGCAGGCAATGGCATATTTGCAAAATGAAAAGTATACGTTTCCGGTATGTTTTGACAGTGAATTAGATGCAACAAGAGCATATGCTGTCCATTCTTTTCCGACAACATATTTCATTGATGCCAACGGAAATATCATGACCTATGTGATTGGGATGATAAATGAGCCGACGCTGCGGAAAAATGTTCGCCTGCTGTTGGAAAATGAATAGGTTTATGCTTAATTCGTAGAATATTGGAACGTCACAGACCTCTTTGCATATGATAACAAAAAAGTGCAAAGAGGTTTTTGTTTATGAAAAAGAAAGGGTTATCCTGTGTGCTGGCGGCTCTGTTGCTTGTGCTGGGAACAGGGTGTGGAAGTACGCTCACATCGGACGGTAAATCAGATGTATCATCTGCCGAGACAAAGAAAGTAGTTTTAAACGAAGTCGCGCATTCGATTTTTTATGCACCGATGTATGTTGCTATTGAAAATGATTATTTCAAGGAACATGGAATTGATTTGGAGCTGGTGACCGGATTTGGTGCAGATAAGACGATGACAGCAGTGTTGTCCGGAGAGGCAGACATCGGATTTATGGGACCGGAGACCACTGTATATACGAGCAATGAAGGTGCAACGGATATCGTCGTGAATTTTGCGCAGTTGACGCAGCGTGCAGGCAATTTTCTTGTGGCGCGCGAACCGGACACCGATTTTAGCTGGGAGAAGCTGAAGGGAACAGAAGTGCTGGGCGGTAGAGATGGTGGCATGCCGGAAATGGTATTCGAGTATATTTTGAAAAAGAATGGCATAGACCCGGAAGCTGACTTGAAAATCGATAAAAGCATCGATTTTGGCTCTACAGCAGCCGCTTTTTCAGGTGGTCAGGGAGATTATAGTGTAGAATTCGAACCCGGAGCGACGGCGCTTGAAAAGGAAGGTGCCGGATATGTGGTGGCTTCACTCGGTGTAGACAGTGGCTATGTGCCTTATACTGCATTTTCTGCAAAGGATAGTTATATGAAAGAGAATCCGGATGTGATAAAAGGCTTTGTGGCAGCGATGAAGCAGGGTATGGAATATGTAACATCACATACACCGGAGGAAATCGCAGCAGTTCTTGCACCACAGTTTCCGGATACCGATGCAGAAACATTGGCAACGATTATTAAGCGTTACGCAGATCAGGATACATGGAAAACAGATCTCGTATTCGAAGAAAGTGCCTATGATTTGCTGCTCGATATATTGGAAGAGGCAGGACAATTGAGTGAACGTCCGGCTTATGAGAAGCTTGTAACGACTGAATATGTAAAATAGAGGGAGTTATCCGAAGCGAACATTGAAAATGTAATCTATGTTTTCGGTGTGGCGTATCTGTCAGAGCGTCACACGAAGGATAGCAGGTCCGCTTGTGCAATCATTGTATGGTGCAAGCGGACGTTTTTTGTTTCATAGGAAAATGCGTTTTTTCTGTCAGGCGATAAAACAATTTTTGGACAATAGATGGAAAACTAGAAAGAAATACAAGAGTTTTCGAAATAATGCCAGCCAATCCTGCATGGATACAAAAGTATGATGGGTTTGTCGTGCAATTTTTTGGGGTAATTTTGGCTGTAATTTGCTTCGCAATTTCAAAAGGAATATTCGTTGTCGTTCGTGGGAAACTATGATACAATAAGCGATAAAGAGATAAGAAGAAAACAAAAGGAAAGCGGCAGCAGGTTGATGCTGCATGCAGAGGGAGCTGAAATGATAAAGAATGTCATGGATTTGCACACACATTCGATTGCGAGTGGACATGCATATAGTACAATTTTGGAGATGGCACAGGCTGCCAGTGACAAAGGACTTCAATTGCTCGGTATCACAGAGCATGGTCCTGCGATGAAAGGCAGTTGCCAGACGATTTATTTTCAAAATGTAAAAGTGATTCCGCGTGAGCGATATGGCGTGACGACATTGTTTGGTGCAGAATTGAACATTATGGATACAGATGGTCGTGTAGATTTGCCGGATGAGTTGTTGCCGGAGATGGATGTCTGTGTGGCGAGCCTTCATATTCCGTGCTTTCCGCCTCGTAGTCTGGAGGAAAACACGCGTGCATATATCAATACGATGAAAAATCCGCATGTAAACATCATCGGACATCCGGATGACCCGCGTTATCCGATTGATTTGAAGGCAGTCGTAGAAGCAGCAAAAGAAAATCATGTGTTGTTGGAGATGAACAATTCTTCGCTGGCACCGACAAGTTTTCGCAAAGCAACCTTTGAAGGTTATATGCAGTTCTTAGAATTATGTAAACAATATGAGCAGCCGATTATTATGGGAAGCGATGCGCATGTGGATATTGATGTCGGAAACGATTGTTATGTGACAGATATTTTGACGAAAGCACAATTTCCGGAGCATCTGATTATAAATACGGATGTCGAAAAAGTGAAGCCGTATTTGAATTACTATCGGCGCTAAGAAACAGTTTACTTTCACACTTTCATGTGGTAAAATAAAAAAGTGTGCAGAATATATCTGCATGGAAGAAGAATCGTGGCTGAGTCGTTTTTGCAGTCACAGAAAAGGAGTGTGAAGCCATGAGCAAGGATATTCATACAGAAGCGGTAAACCATTTATTTGATGCGGTTTTATGTTTGCAAAACAGAGAGGAATGTTATACATTTTTCGAGGATATTTGCACGATTAATGAACTTCTGGCGTTATCACAGCGTTTCGAAGTCGCACATATGCTTCGTGAGCAGAAAACTTATTTGGATATCGCGGAAAAGACAGGCGCTTCTACAGCTACGATTAGTCGCGTCAATCGTTCATTAAACTATGGAAACGATGGATACGATCTTGTGTTTTCAAGAATGAATAACGATACATCAGAAGAAAAATAATTTTGAGAAAATGATTCTAAAAGAAATAAGTTTTTTTAAATAGTTTGCCTGTGCGATGGGAGCTTGTCCGAATACGTGCTGCAAGGGTTGGCGAATCGTGTTTGATGAAGAGACGTATAGGCGTTATCTCAGAGAAAAAGGAAAAAACGGGTGGCGTCTGCGCAACTCCATAAAAAAAGTCGATGAGGAGGTCTATTTTAAGGCCTCCTTAAAATCGTGCATTTTTCATGAAAAACAGGGGACTTGTCAGCTTCAGCGTGTCATGGGAGAAGAATATATGCCCCTCATTTGCAGACGATATCCGAGATTTTGGCAACATTATGGCGTGTTTGCAGAAGAATCTCTGTTGCTGTCCTGTCCGCAGGCAGCATATTTGTTTTTAGAGAATCTGGATTGTCTGGAATATCAGGTGTCAACCCGCACCGTCGAATATGAGCGATGGGGAACAAATGATGATGAAGCATACCTGTATTGGCTGTGCGAGCTGCGGGAAGCCATGATTCATGAATTATGGGATTCGAGCAGAAGCCGGGCACAGATTGTAGGGCAATTGCTACGTGTGATGCGGGAAATACAGGAACGTGTGATTCACGGGGAACGGCAAATAGATATTACTAAAATTATGCAAAGGCATAAAAATTCTGAGGTGTTGCATATTGATGCACAGGTGACAGATCATATGTTAACAAGTGGATTTTACCACAGACGACTGCGAACCGTGTCACCACAGTTGTATCAGTTGTGCAAGCGGTACTTTAAAGCGTTTGATCATTTATCTGCGTATCAGGCGAATGAAAAGTGGGAGATGCTGTGCACGCAGATGCATACACGACAGAAAGAACTGGATCGCGTGTTGCGCGGATATCTGGTATATTATTTACAAATGGTATTTTTGGAAGTGTATGAAGATTACAGTTTTGTGCGAAAGCTGGTGTATGGAATTATGCATATGCATATATTAGAGCGATTGCTGTCTATTTATGAGAATGAAAACAAAAGCCTGTCGCACCGGGAATTGGCAGAATTGATATCTGTCTATGAAAGGCGCGGCAGGCATAATGAAGACGTTGCAGATGGGATGTATGAAAAACTGTATGCTGCGTTGGAAGCTTATGACTGATCGCTGTCTGTATGCTTCGCACGTTCGAGGTCAATCAGTTTTTCAATCAGCATTTTTTTCAAATAAGTATCGAAGCTGAGCATGCAGATTAAAGAGAATGTCTGGAGTCCTTCACGGTCTTCTTCCGGTGCGTCCAGAAACGTCTCTTTGCTGCGATTGAATTTTTTGGTGATATCTTTTGCCAGATACTGTACTTCGTCTTTTTCCAGACTGAATACTTCATTATAGATATCAGTCAGATTGAGATCATCCTCATTTGAAAAATATTTTTTTGCTAATGGATCTAATATGTGGTGCAGATCGTTGATGCACAGTAGATTTTTAAAATAATAAATAAAAATGAGCAGGAGCATGTGCTCCTTGGAATATTTCTTTTTATTCGGCGGAGGTAACAGACCATCTTTTGTATAATTGTTAATCATTGTTTTGGTCAGTACCTTGTCTTCGGGATATCGCTTTGAGGGAGCGAGATTGTTTTCCATAAATGTAGTAACCTGATCCATGTACAAATCAATATCAGGAATACTTTCCGGTTTGATATGATTGACACGGTATAAGCTTGCAATAATGCTGTTTAGCAGGTCTTTATCATCAATTGTCATGAACAAAACTCCTTATCTTTTTGTATATGTGTTTTATAAACGGCTGCATGCGATATGAGAAATTAATTTGTGCAGTTTAAAACACGGAACAATTCTATTATATAGTGTTGAAAACCATATGACAACATTTTTCTTTTGCTTTATGATATTTGCGATATTTAGCTTGCCATTTGACTATGGAATCATGTAGAATGGGAACATAGGTTCACTTTGTGATAGGAAAGAAATAGACAGGAGAATGAACATGGCTACATATGATACGCTGAATGACAGACAATATGAGGCAGTGACGACGACAGAAGGTGCAT
Source organism: Eubacterium sp. (assembly GCA_017623885.1). GTDB lineage: Bacteria > Bacillota > Clostridia > Lachnospirales > Lachnospiraceae > W0P33-017. Next base: position 7,458 of record JAGAOE010000098.1, read on the forward strand.
TGCTAATCATTGCGGGAGCCGGAAGTGGAAAAACGCGTGTGCTGACACACCGAACCGCTTATTTGATAGAGGAGCGAGGAGTAAATCCCTACAATATTATGGCGATAACGTTTACGAATAAAGCAGCAGCAGAGATGAGAGAGCGTATCGATGATATGGTTGGATTTGGCGCAGAAAGCATATGGGTGACGACATTTCACTCGACTTGTGTGCGGATATTGCGACGCTTTGCAGACCGTATCGGATATGATACCAATTTTTCGATTTATGATGCTGACGACCAAAAACAGATTATGAAAGAGATTTGTAAACGTCTGCAGATAGATACAAAAATATATAAAGAAAAAATGTTTTTGAATGTGATTTCATCGGCAAAGGATACGTTGACAGATCCTACGGAGTTTGCGCTGAGCGCCAGTGGTGATTTTGCAAAACAGCGTCAGGCGCAGGTATATCGGGAATATCAGGCTGTTTTGAAAAAGAATAATGCAATGGATTTTGATGACCTGATTATGAAGACAGTGGAGCTGTTCAAAGCAGATCTGGAGGTGCTTGATTATTACCAGGAGCGGTTCAAGTACATCATGGTTGATGAGTATCAGGATACGAATACCGCACAGTTTGAGTTGATTCGTTTACTGGCATCGAAATACGGAAATCTTTGTGTCGTAGGTGACGATGATCAGTCGATTTATAAATTTCGCGGTGCCAATATCAAAAATATATTGAACTTTGAAAGTTATTTTCCGCATGCAACGGTCATTAAACTAGAGCAAAACTACCGCAGTACAAAAAATATTTTGGATGCTGCAAACAGTGTGATTGCGAATAATATCGGTCGAAAACAGAAAGCATTGTGGACAGATCAGGGTGCAGGGGAAAAGATTCATTTTAAACAGTTCGATTCCGGTTATGAGGAAGCGGATTATGTGGCGCGCGATATCGATAAACATGTACGAGAGGGCGGCAGCTATAGCGAGTATGCGGTTTTGTACCGCACAAATGCGCAGTCGCGTATGTTTGAAGAACGTTTCATAGCAGAAAATATTCCATACAAGCTGGTCGGAGGCGTAAACTTCTATGCCCGAAAAGAAATCAAAGACCTGTTGGCATATTTAAAGACGATTGATAATGCGCAGGATGATCTGGCGGTAAAACGAATTATCAATATTCCCAAGCGTGGAATCGGAGCTGCGACCATCAATAAAGTACAGGCATTTGCAGATGAGCAGGAAATGAGCTTTTATGATGCGGCAAAGATTGCAGAGGAAATACCGACGTTGGGGCGTGCCGGAGCAAAGCTGACACCGTTTGTGAATTTTATACAGACGATGCGAAGCAAGGCTAATTTTTTGAGTGTGTCAGAGCTGGTGAAAAACATTTTGGAAGACACCGGATATGTGAAGGAATTGGAAGCGGAGGATACCCCGGAGGCAGATGCACGAATCGAAAATATCGATGAATTTATATCAAAAGCGACGATTTATGAAGAAAGTGCAGAAAATCCTACGTTGTCCGGTTTTCTGGAAGAAGTGGCATTGGTGGCGGATATCGACGATGTCGTTGAGGGTAGTGAGTACGTGGTGCTGATGACCTTGCATTCCGCAAAGGGATTGGAATTTCCGAATGTGTACCTGGCAGGCTTGGAAGACGGTCTGTTTCCGAGTTATATGACAATCGCCAGCGACAATGCAGATGAAGAGATGGAAGAAGAACGTCGTTTGTGTTATGTCGGAATCACGCGTGCGATGAAGCGTCTGACGATAACAAGTGCTAAAATGCGCATGGTACGCGGAGAGACGAGATTTTCGAAAGTATCGCGTTTTGTATCAGAAATCCCGCTTGATTTGCTGAGCGGAACGGTAGCGACCGGAAAGAGTATTCCGCGTGAAGAGAAAGAACAGGCAGTTTCACCGTTTGCTAATTCAGCAAAGCAGATTTTGCGCGAAAAGCCGATCGTGAAGGTTCCGGTGAAGGCATTTACGACAAATGCGACAGAGCAGATGTCACTTGCCTACCAAGAAGGAGACCGCGTGCATCACATGAAATTTGGTGAAGGTGTGGTAAAGCAGATACTGGCAGGCGGCAGAGATTATGAGGTGACGGTCGATTTTGATCGATTTGGAACAAAGAAAATGTTTGCAAGTTTTGCAAAACTAAAAAAAGTATAATTGTTTAGGGCTACTGTTACGGTAACAGTTCAGGCGCGCCATTCGCAAAAGCGCCTTTGCAAGGCTCTCCGTTGCTACGCAACTAATTTTGCTCATAATCGGGCGCTCATCTCATAAACAATCAAACGGTTCCGTTCATGCAAGCATGACGTTAC
>JAGAOE010000099.1 GCA_017623885.1 Eubacterium sp.
GATAAAGATATCCCTGTACCTTAAACTCATAACCGGTCGCGCGGGAGGACAGTGCATGGCACAAATCGCATACAATAGAAGGAATGTCTTCGTCATGCTCGGATAACAGTGTGTGAATGAGGATTTTATGATCTGTGATATCCTGAATAATTTTTGCACAGGCATGGTTATCCTTCATGAGCACCTGCAGATCAAAAACGATACAATCATAGACACAATCAACAGGCGTACCGCCGTGCAATACACCGTCTGTGACAAAAATAATATCACCGGCGTGATAGACCTTCGTTTCATTGTTAATCGTCAGATGGAAACTGCCGGAAATGATGCGAATGATTTCATATTCGGTGTGCCAGTGATAGGTCATGTGATAGCGCGGACTACGCGGTTTTTCGTGGTAAAAGGCAATCGGAAAGTTAAACGTACCGTGTTTGCGCTGTTCTTTATATTCAATGTATTTCATAAGAGCTCCTTGTGAATTTTTATCATTTAGGTGAATATTTTACAATCTTTTTTACTATTATATCACTTTTCAAACGGTTTTCCAATGTTATAATAAAAAACGAACAAAGGCGTAACGTTTCGCTATGTTGTTCGATGCACGAGGCAGAGAGGGGCAGTATATGGCAGCTACTATACGCGATATCAAACAGAAAACAGGATTGTCTCTGGCGACCATTTCAAAGTACTTGAACGGCGGGAATGTGCTACCGGAGAACAGAGAAAAAATCGAGGCAGCAATACGTGAACTTCATTATGAAGTGAATGAGATTGCGCGGGGTCTTGTGACCAACAAGACAAACACGATCGGAATGATTGTTTATGATATCGAGAGTATGTTCTCCGGAGTGATCATTCGTCACATCGGAGATTGCCTGCGAAAAGCAGGGTATGCATTGCTTGTCTGCGATTCTTGCAATAATGAGCAGGTGGAGAATGACAATGTCCGGTTTCTTTTAAACAAAAAAGTAGATGGAATCATCGTGATTCCGGTGTCCGGAAAAGAGGATTTTCTCCTGCAGGCACGTGCAAAAAAGGTTCCGGTTGTTTTGCTGGATCGGTCGTTTGCGGTATCTGATTTTGATTGTGTAAAGATTGATAATCGTACCGCAGCTTACCGTGCGACAAATTACCTGATCGAACGCAGACACAAAAAAATCGCGATTATAGCGTCACGTGTGGATTACACGGGAAGGGAACGCTACAAAGGCTTTTGCGAAGCGATGGATCAGGCAGGTTTGACGGTGAAAAAGGAATATTGTATGTTGGGGACACATACGATAGAATTCGGACATGAAAGCATGCGTCAATTATTAGCCATGAAACATCGTCCGACAGCAGTTCTGATGACGAATTATGAAACATCGCTGGGAGCAGTGATGGCATTGAACGAATCAGAGTATGATTGTCCGGATGATATTTCCATGATGGGATTTGACGATTTGATCATGTCTCACGTAGTAAAACCGAAATTGTGCATGGTAATACAGCCGATGAAGGAATTGTGTGAAAAAGCAGTGGAGCTGGTATTGACGCAAATTCACACAAAAGAAGAACGGCCGCCGATTGAGCTGAGTATGGGAACCGCGTTGCGAGACGGAAATTCTGTCAAACCGTTACAGGAAAATTGACAGCAAAGAGGGTGTGCGAAGTGACTATTCTACCATGTTTTTTCCAAAACGTCGCATGTATAAAAATTGACAATTGGAGCGTTAGGGTAGATAATAAAGTTACGCAAAGGGTGAAACGGTTCATCCGAAATTACGCCAACACAAAAAAAATAGTTGGGAGGAAGAAAGTTGGAA
>JAGAOE010000100.1 GCA_017623885.1 Eubacterium sp.
CAAACATATTTCTTTTCGCTAGGTTGCACGAACCATTCCAATGAGCCTTCCCAAAGCAAAATCGTGTTCAGCAAAGGCTTCCACGATTTGAAGTCTCATTTCCATCGTGCAAAGACGCTGCAAAGAAACACGCTTTGTGCACTTGCCAGTACCGAGTTTAGAAAAGGGCTTTTGACACCCTAATCCACATAGAAAAAAGTTTGAAAGAATCTTTTGAGGATACAGGTGCTGGAGAATATCTGCCGAAGTACAGGCAGTATATACTTTAGCACCTGTATGTTGTCAAAAGAAAATATATGTATAGGTAATTGCGAAACTCCTCGTTGTCTTTATCGTGTTGGTGATGTTGCACAGCTTCAATAAAGCAAATTGGAGTTTGGCAATTATCTAAAATATTTGAAAATGAAAAGGAGGTATCTGCTGATGTATGAGACATATCCGCAGATTGATGCGGCTGAGATTGAATGTGCACTTGAATTTTGCGAAAAACAGATTTGCAGAAATCTGGAACAATTTACAGATAAATTTCAAAAGGCATACAGCGAAAATGGTTATTATGAGCCGATTGAAAACAATTATTGGACGACCGGATTTTGGACCGGTGAAGTATGGCTGGCATATGAATATGCACTTGCAAAAAAAATAACGGAAGACGCAGAAAAGATAAAGCATACCGGTATGGTGCATGTGGATTCATTTTATGACAGAATTCAAAAGAAAATAGAAGTGGATCATCACGACATGGGATTTTTGTATTCACCGTCCTGTGTGGCAGCCTACAAGCTGACCGGTGATGCCAAGGCAAGAGAAGCTGCGATTCTGGCAGCAGATCAGTTATTGACCAGATATCATCCGGTGGGTGAATTTTTGCAGGCATGGGGGCCGATGGACGGAGCGGACAATTATCGACTGATTATCGATTGCTTGCTTAATTTACCGCTTTTATATTGGGCGAGTGAAGAAACCGGTGATGAAAAGTACCGCACGATTGCAGAAAAGCATATTCATACAGCGGTCGCAAATGTGATACGAGAGGATTATTCGACCTGGCATACCTTTTTCTTTGATCCGGATACCGGAGCACCGCATCACGGTGCGACCTGTCAGGGGTATCGCGATGGTTCTGCGTGGGCACGAGGACAGGCGTGGGGTATTTACGGAATGGCGCTTGCTTACCGCTATACCGGAAGAGAGGAATATATAGAAATATTTAAAAAAGTCACAGATTACTTTTTAAATCATTTGCCGAAAGATTTGGTGCCTTTCTGGGATTTGGAATTCACAGACGGAGATGACCAGCCGAGAGATTCTTCTTCGGCTTCCATTGCTGCATGCGGAATGCTGGAGATGAGTAAATACCTGAATGCAGAGGATGCAGCGTATTATACGGCACTGGCAAAAAGACTGTTAAAATCCGTTTATGATAATTATGCAGTGAAGGATATGGACAGCTCGAATGGTCTGGTGCTTCACAGTACCTATTCGAACCATTCTCCTTATAATACATGCAATCACTACGGTGTGGACGAGTGTAATTCATGGGGAGATTATTTCTATATGGAAGCACTGATGCGTTTGTATACCGACTGGAATGAATATTGGTAAAAAGAAGAGTAGAGAGGCAGGCATATGAAAAAAGAGTTATTTTTTGACAGACCCGCAGGTTGTTATTTTATGGATGATGCGAAAGCCATCGCAGCGTACTGCAAAGAGCGTTGGCCGCAGGATGTGAACGATCTGATACAGAGTGCAGATAATATTTGTCAGAAAACATTTTTGTTTAATCTGAAATGGGATTTGGAGCGGACCTTTGTTCCGATTCATTTTGACGGACTGGTAGACTGGCATATCAATCCGGCGGGAGATCAGGAATTTGTGTGGGCGTTTAACCGACATCGTTTTTTCATCACATTAGGTCAGGCCTATCAGTTTACCGGTGATGAGAAATATGCAGAGTGCTTTGTGGAGCTGGCGCGTGACTGGATGGTGCGTGTGCCGCTGTGTGAAGAGGATAAGATGGGTCCTTGGCGTTCGCTGGAAGCCGGATTTCGAGGAGAATACTGGAATAAGGCATTACAATATTTTAAGGATAGTCCGGCGGTCACAGAAGATTTTCTGGATTTATTCTATGAGACGATGATTACACATGCGGAATACATTATTTCTTGTGATTCACCGTATCGCTATATGTCAAACTGGGGTGTGATTGAGAATCATGGATTGTTTGACATAGCACTCATGCTGCCGCAGAGTGAACAGATCCAAAAATATGCAAGGATTGCACTGGAACATCTGACGGCACAAGCGCGTATGCAGGTTATGGAAGACGGTATGCACTGGGAGCAGTCACCGCTTTATCACAATGAGGTATTTCACTGTTTTCAGGATGTTGTTGTATTGTGCAGAAGAAACGGGATGGAAGTACCGCAGGATTTGTTGCTGCGCTTACGACGTATGGCACAGGCAAATCGCATGCTGATACGACCCAATGGACATGAGCTGATGATGGGTGACAGTGATGATGTGGATGTGTCTGACCGACTGAGTGAGGCGGCATACCTGTTTATGGATGGAAGTCTGAAGCCTGCACATGTGAAGGAATTGGACTATAGCAGTATCTGGGATTTGGGAATGGCTGCAAACGAGCAGTATCAGACCTTACAGGCAATCGTGCCGGAGCAGACATCGGTGCATATGAAAGATAGCGGACATGTCGTATTGCGCACAGACTGGAGCGAGCAGGCAGATATGCTGCACCTCATGTGCGGAACACTGGGAGCCGGACACAGTCACGGAGATAAGCTGCATATAGATTTGGCAGTGGATGGTGAGGATGTCCTGATGGATGCCGGTCGTTACACTTATGTAAACGGAGCGGATCGCAAACAGTTTAAAGACCCTTCCTACCACAATACGATTACGGTAGATGGCAGACCATTTTATGAATACAAGGATTCATGGGAGTGCTCAAAGCTGGCGGCTGCGATTAAGCCGCACTACAAAAAGGCAGGAAATTTTGAGTATATAGAGGCAGGAAATCTCGGTTATATGGACCAGCCGGGGGCTGTGCTGATTCGTCGGAAAATAATTTCACTCATGCAGGAGATTTCCATTATCGTAGATGAAATGTATACCGGAGACGGACACAGCTATGAACAATATTTTCATTTTAATCCGCAGGGAGCTGTGCAAAAAAATGAAAAAGGCCACTATGTATATGAGGGCGAAAAAACAAAGGTACGTTTTGATTTCCTGAGTGATGAAATTCAGGTAGAGCAGGGCAAATCCAGACTGGCAAGATACTACAATTTTGCAGAAGAAAATGATATGATAAAGGTATGCAAAAAAGGTGATGGATTTACTTCACTCATTACGGTAATCAGCAAAGACAGACTGGATGTACAGGCAGAAAAAATACCTGTGATATCTGCACTGAAGCGGATTACATATGCAGACAGACAGGCGGAAGCGGTTCGCGTAAAACTTGGCGCGTCCGGTACGGAATATATTATCACTGTCTGCCATGAAGAAGTAAATTCTCCGACTGACTTAATCGAAGCGGATGGCTGTCTGGGTTACGGAAATGTCATTGTTTTTGAAAAGGGAAAAGAGACATTAGTCGGAACGGTATTAGACGTGTAACCTGAAAAGAGGGGGAACAGAGATGAATTCAATATTTGGCATAGACAATCCGGTGTGGAATTTTATAGGAAAGCTCGCAGATATGATGCTGCTCACAATTGTGTGGGCAGTGTGCAGCCTTCCGATTGTCACGATAGGAGCGAGTACGACAGCTTTATATTATGTGATGCTAAAGCTGGCAGAGGATAAAGAAGGAAGTATTTTTCAGTCGTTCTTTCGTGCATTTCGCGAGAATTTCAAACAGGCAACGGTCTGCTGGCTGATTATGCTGGTATTCGGCGGTGTACTTGCCGGTGACTTTGTCATTTGCTGGATGCTGCGCGAGGTGTCTGCTGCAAAAATACTCATGGTAGTGTTTGTTGTGCTGGCAGTCGTGTATGCACTGATATTGAATGGTCTGTTTCCCATTCTTGCGCGATGCGAGGCATCGACACAGAAGGTGTTTTATCTTTCCTTTATGATGGGAGTCAAACAGTTTGGCTGGACGATTCTCATGCTGGTGATTGCAGGGACAATCTTTGCAATCGGTATCTTTGTGCAGTGGCTGTTTTTATTTCTGTCCGTAGGACTGACCGCATATTTGCAGTCGCTGATTTGGAAACATATTTTCGCTTTGTACCATTTGGAATTACCGGATACAGAGGACGGTGACTATGTGATTCCGTATTAAATAAAAGGAATCCTGTGTAGCTGCTGGAACATATAGGTAAAATGAATATAGGCAATTGCGAAACTCCTCATTGACCTTAGCATGTAGTGCAACATTACCAACGACCACAAGCAGATACTCTGAGTCCGTTGGTACTTAGGTGCTGTATTTTAGCACCTTATGTACCATTACGTGACGAGGGTAGCGCAAGCGTATCTGCAGTGGTTTGGTGATGTTGCACATCTTCGATAAAGAAACGTGGAGTTTTGCAAATACCTAGGTAAAAATAATATTTTAGGAGGAAACCAAAATGTTATATCCGAGAGAAAATCATGCCCGTGCAATCATAGATTTGGCGGGGATTTGGAATTTTAAATTAGGTGATGATACAGAACCCGGTGAGCTTTGCGAGATGCCCGGACAGGCAGAGCCCATCGCAGTACCGGCATCCTACAATGATCAAAAAGATGTGCCGGAATATCGCAACCATTATGGATTTGCATATTATGAGAGAACGATTCGATTGCCGCGAATGCTGGACGGACAGCGTTTGATGCTGCGTATGGACGCGGTGACACACCGTGCAAAGGTATATATCGACGGAAAGCTGGTCACAGAGCACAAGGGCGGATTTTTGCCGTTTGAAGTAGAGGTGACTGATTTGATTTCGTCAAAAGCGGAAGCAACGCTCATCATCGCAGTAGATAATCGTGTAAATAACAGTACATTGCCCATCGGAAACGAAGATTTGGCATTTTTTGGCTCAGATAATCCGGGCGTTCCGAGTGTGGAGGCTGCGAAGGTGTGGAGAAGAAAGCAAAATCTGCCGGGCTTTGACTTTTTCAATTATGCAGGACTGAATCGTCCGGTGCGAATTTATACGACACCGAAGTCTTATATCGAAGATGTGACCATTGTACCGGATGTGGAAGAAGCGATGGGAATGGTTCATTGCGAAGTGACTACCGCAGGTATAGCGTCTGACGCAGCGGTTGAAATGGAGATTTTGGATGCAGACGGAAATTGTGTAGCACGTGCAACAGGCGCAAAAAACACATTAAAGGTTCCGAATGCGAGACTGTGGAATCCCTATCCGGGAGAGCCGTATTTGTATACGATGCGTCTGCAATACGGAGAAGATGTATATGAGCAGAAATTTGGCATTCGAACGGTAAAAGTGAGTGGTACACAGTTTTTAATTAACGGCAAGCCGTTCTATTTTAAAGGCTTCGGCAAGCACGAGGACAGTGCGTTTCATGGAAGAGGATTGGATCAGTGCCTGAATGTCAAGGATGTAAATCTGATTCACTGGCTTCATGCGAATTCCTTCCGCACGAGTCATTATCCGTATGCAGAAGAAATGTATGAATTGTGTGATAGAGAAGGAATCGTGATTATAGATGAGACACCGGCGGTCGGTATCAATGCAGGCGGCGCAAAAAATCCGTATGAATATCCGATTCTGGAGCATCACAGACAGGTGCTGAAAGATATGGTAGACAGAGATAAAAACCATCCCAGCGTCGTGATGTGGTCGATGGGAAATGAACCGGATACGGAGCATTTTCCGCAGGAAGCATATGACTATTGGCATGCGCTTTATGAGTATACACATGAGTTAGACCCCGCAGACCGTCCGGTCACACTGGTATGCTGTCAGAACAATTATGAAAAAGATATAACGACGCGCACGATGGATGTGGTTTGCTTTAACCGTTATTATGGATGGTACAATTTATCCGGTGATCTGGATGCGGCAGAGTATGCATTAAATATGGAGCTGGATTTCTGGGAGCAGCAAAACAAACCGGTCATGATTACCGAGTATGGCGCGGATGCGGTAGCCGGTATTCATGAGTGTGTGCCGGAGATGTTTTCCGAAGAATATCAGGTAGAGTTTTACAAAAGACAGAATGCGGCATTTGACCGACGTTCCTTCTTTATCGGAGAGCATGTGTGGAATTTTGCTGATTTCGGAACGATACAAGGTGTCATGCGTGTAGACGGAAATAAAAAGGGTCTGTTTACGCGCGAGCGCAGACCGAAAATGGCAGCGCATTATTTTAGACAGCGTTGGGGAGAAATACCGAATTTTGATTATAAAAAATAAGAATTAAATCACGAACACAGAGAGGGAAAAGAAATGCAAAGCGAATTGCAAATATGTGATAAAGACGGCAACATCAAAGCGTCGGGAAGCGGTGAGGAAGTCTGTCTGGTGTATGAAGGCTGCTATGAGCAGGGAGATACCATTCGTATTCACCCGAAGGATGTGCCGGGAAATTACTTGCTGCAGTTGGATGATGTCGGCGGAACAGCGATTGTTTATCTGACCGGAGATGTCACCTATGAGCTTCCGTTTGGAGAGAAGCGTACAAATCTGTCTCCGCGTATGTTTGCAGGAGAACTGCATTTGCTTACATTGAAAAAATATCCGGATTATTTACAGAATGGATATCGGAATCTGGCAAAAAATGTATGGGATCAGCACGGTCTGACCAACTGCTATCCGCATGCGGTTGCAAATGTCGAGACGCGCGGCGAAGCTGTATTTGCTGCACAGAACGCAATCGATGGCGTTACTGCAAATGCCGGACACGGAGAGTGGCCGTATGCATCGTGGGGAATTAACCGTCAGGACGATGCAATGATTACCATTGATTTTGGAAGAGAAGTGCTGGTTGACCGGCTTGTGATGTATACGAGAGCAGATTTCCCGCATGACAATTGGTGGACGAAGGTCAGCTTTACGTTTTCTGATGGCAGCGAGCTTGAATGGGAAATGGAAAAGCAGACCTTGCCGCACGAGCTGACGTTTGAACCGAAGTGCATTACGAGTCTGACGATGCATGATATGAAAAAAGCAGATGATCCTTCGCCGTTTCCTGCGTTGACCCAGTTAGAGGTCTACGGAACAGAACAAAAATAGACAGAAATAAAATGAAAGAATGTCAAGAAAAAATACTTGACACCCATGCACGGTTGTAGTATGATAGCAAAGGTTTGAGGGAAAAATATGATATCGAATATGGAACCAAAGGTAAAACAGGCATATCTCTATGACTTTTATGGGGAACTACTGAACGCGCATCAGCGAAAGATATTTGAGGATTTTGTATTTAATGATCTTTCACTGGGAGAGATTGCGCAGGAGCAGGAGATATCCAGACAGGCCGTGCATGATCTGGTGAGGCGTGCCACAAAGAAGCTGGAAGAATATGAGCAAAAGCTGCATCTCCTGGAACGTTTCTTACGATTACGGGAAAAAGCAGTATGTATTCAACAAAGAGCTGCTGACTATGAACAAAGTCAGGAGCCACAGTTACTGGCGGAGATTCAGGAGATTTCTGAGGAAATAATAAAGGAATTATAATATGGCATTTGATGGTTTATCAGAAAAACTGCAAAACGTGTTTAAAAATCTGCGAAGCAAAGGCCGCCTCACAGAGGAGGACGTAAAGACTGCGTTAAAAGAAGTAAAGATGGCGCTGTTAGAGGCAGATGTAAACTTTAAAGTAGTAAAACAGTTTACGAAGACCGTACAGGAGCGCGCGATCGGTTCCGATGTAATGAACGGTTTGAATCCGGGACAGATGGTTATCAAAATCGTAAATGAAGAGATGACTGCACTGATGGGCTCGGAGACGACAGAGATTGCATTCCGTCCGGGCAAAGAGATGACAGTCATTATGATGGCTGGTCTGCAGGGTGCCGGAAAGACGACGACGACCGCAAAGCTGGCAGGTAAATTCAAGCTAAAAGGAAAACGACCGTTACTCGTGGCGTGTGATGTGTATCGTCCGGCTGCGATTGAACAGTTAAAGATTAACGGTGAGAAACAGGGCGTTGAAGTGTTTGCGATGGGAGATAAGAATTCTCCGGTAGATATTGCAAAAGCAGCGATTGCACATGCGAATAAGAATGATCACAACCTGGTCATCTTAGATACAGCCGGACGTCTTCATGTAGATGAGGACATGATGGCAGAGCTTGTTTCGATTAAGGAACAGGTAGATGTGGCACAGACGATTTTAGTCGTAGATGCCATGACAGGTCAGGATGCCGTAAACGTGGCAAAGACCTTTGATGATACGATTGGTATCGATGGTGTTATTTTGACAAAGCTGGATGGTGACACCAGAGGCGGAGCGGCGCTTTCGATTCGTGCCGTGACAGGGAAGCCGATTCTCTATGTCGGTATGGGTGAAAAACTTTCTGACCTGGAGCAGTTTTATCCCGATCGTATGGCATCTCGTATTTTAGGAATGGGAGATGTGCTGACGCTGATAGAAAAAGCGGAAGCAGAGCTGGATGCTGACAAGGCAAAAGAGATGGAACAACGTCTGAAAAAGGCAGAGTTTTCATTCGATGATTATCTGGAGTCCATGAATCAGATGAAAAAGATGGGTGGTCTCAGCAGCATTCTCAGCATGATGCCCGGTATGGGCGGCTCACAGCTCGCAGAGATTGAAAATGCGGTAGACGAAAAAAAGATGGCCCGTATAGAGGCGATTATTTATTCCATGACACCGCAGGAGCGGGCAAACCCGAATGTATTAAATCCGAGCAGAAAGCGTCGCATCGCAAATGGTGCAGGCGTAGATATTTCAGAAGTCAACCGTTTGGTAAAGCAGTTTGAGCAGGCGCGTAAGATGATGAAGCAAATGCCGGGTATGATGAAGGGCAGAGGCGGTAAAATGGGAAGATTTAAATTACCATTTTAACCATAGATAAAATAGACTGTGTCACACAGTCTGACAAATTTCAAGGAGGTGAAACGAAAATGGCAGTAAAGATCAGATTAAAGAGATTAGGACAGAAGAAGGCTCCTTTCTATAGAATCGTTGTTGCAGATTCAAGAACTGCACGTAACGGACAGAGCATCGATGAGATCGGAACTTATGATCCTACAAAGAACCCCAGCGAGTATCATGTAGACGCTGAGGCAGCTAAGAAGTGGTTAGCAAACGGCGCTCAGCCTACTGAGACAGTTGCAAAGATTTTCAAGTTAGCTGGCATCGAGAAATAAGTGAGGTAGACCAATGAAGGAATTAGTGGAAGTCATCGCAAAAGCCTTGGTCGATTACCCGGATCAAGTCGTAGTTACAGAGACGGAAACCGATAAGTCTATCGTTGTGGAACTTCGCGTTGCACAGTCCGACATGGGAAAGGTGATTGGCAAGCAGGGGCGTATTGCGAAAGCAATCCGTTCTGTAGTGAAGGCAGCAGCCTCAAAAAGTGAAAAGAAAGTTATTGTAGATATTATGCAATAATTATGAGGGGAGCATGTCGCAAGCGGCATGCTTTATTCCTTTATATAAGCTTTTGCTTGCTAAAGGGATAAAGCACTGAATAGAATGAGGAAATGATATATGGATAATTTATTACAGGTAGGTGCAATATTGGATACGCACGGACTGCGCGGAGAAGTAAAGGTGTTTCCGACGACAGATGATCCGTCGCGCTATGATGATTTAAAAGAAGTCGAATTGTTGACGAAAGAAGGAACCTATAGACATTTACAGGTGTCGGGTGTAAGATATTTTAAAAATCTTGTAATTGTAAAGTTTAAAGATTTGAATCATATCAATGATGTAGAAAAGTATAAAAAATGTAATTTGTATGTGACACGAGAACATGCGGTTCCCTTAGAGGAAAATGAGTATTTTGTTGCGGATTTGATCGGATTGCAGGCAAACAGTGACGAGGGAGAACATCTCGGTACATTAAAAGAAGTACTGCAGACCGGTGCAAATGATGTGTATGTGATTTTATCTGAGTCAGGTGAAGAACTGCTCGTTCCGGCGATTCACGAATGTGTGCAGGAAGTAAATATCGAAGAAGGTTATGTGACACTGCATTTATTACCCGGATTACGAGAAGTGAATAAAAAGGATTAAACGTATGAATTTTTATATTTTGACATTGTTTCCGGATATGGTGGCAGAAGGGCTGCACACGAGTATTATCGGTCGTGCGGCACAAAAAGGACTGCTGTCTATTCGTTGTATCAATATCAGGGATTATACTTTAGATAAACATAAAAAAGTGGATGATTACCCGTATGGCGGTGGGGCCGGAATGGTTATGCAGGCGCAGCCGGTATATGATGCGTGGCGCTCTGTGGTAGAGGAGATCGGTTATCAGCCGCGCACGATATATTTGACACCGCAGGGGGGTGTTTTTCATCAGACGCAGGCAAAGCAGTTTGCCTGTGAAAAGGATTTAATACTGTTGTGCGGACATTATGAGGGGATTGATGAACGTGTATTAGAAGAAATTGTGACCGATTATGTGTCGATTGGTGATTATGTCCTGACCGGAGGAGAGCTGGCGGCGATGGTTATGGTCGATGCAATCAGCAGAATGGTGCCGGGCGTGTTGACAAATGATGAGTCCGGCAGCACCGAATCGCTGGAGGGAAATCTGTTAGAATATCCGCAGTATTCGAGACCGGAAACGTGGAACGGAAAGAAAGTGCCTGCCATTTTATTGTCCGGAGATCACGCAAAGGTCGATGCATGGCGGAGAGAGCAATCCGTACTTCGCACCGCACAGCGCAGACCGGATTTATTAGAAAAGGCGGATTTGACACAAAAGGAGCAGGAACTGGTAAAACGTGTGCAAAGTGAAAATGAGAATGAAGTATGAAAAATTCGAAAACAAAGCTGGTTGAGCTGACAACTGAGAATATAACCGAATACAAATCTGTCTTGGGCGCAGAGGCCGCCGAGAATATCGTTAGAAAATATTATCGGGGCATAGCGCTTCACGAAGCGTCGAATATGTCGCTACTGGCTGTTTTACTCTGGGAGAAAAAACAGCAGACGGCAGAAATTTCTGCTTTTTATATGAAAGATGATGAGGCAGGAAAAGCACTTCTGGCGGCATATAAAGAAGCGATTTTTGCAGAAGATATGACGGATACTGTGATTGAACTTCCGGCGGAGGGCAGTGAAGCGGTCTGCTCTTTGCTCCGCGAGATGGGGTTTCATTTGCAGGAAAGGGAAAGTAACGAAATCTGTCTTTCTGTTGACGAGCTTTCCCAATTGCCTGTGATGGAAACACAGAATGTCACATCGGAGATTCGAAGCATCGGAAGTCTGACACTTCCACAGATGCAAAAAGGACTTATCAGAGCACACTTTGGAAATAAGACAGGAAAGATGTTGACTGATTTGACGGCACTCCCGGTCTCATGGTTTGAACCGGATATTTCCTGCTGTGTTTTGCAGGAAGGAATCGTCAACGGACTTCTATTAATACATAAAACAGAAACAGACAGGCTGGCTGTACAACTGATGTATATAGAGCAGAATCTTTCACAGGTGTATATACTTCGCATGATTCAGTTTGCCGTGAAACGAGCCCGAGAGAAATACCCTGCAGATACGCAGGTTGTTGTAAAATGTTGTAACCCGGAAATAAAAGCTTTCACCGAAAAACTCTTTCGGAAGAAAAGTGAGCAAATCGTCATTCGAGGTGAAAAATCGGAGAGATAGGAGGGTAGTAAAATGGATGAAGTATGGAAGCAAAAGGCGGAAAGTATCTTTGCAAAGCAGCAGCGAACGGCTGTCAATATGCAGACGACACCTATGAACGATGAGGCGCAGCGTGAGTTTTACAGCATCCATCAGACAAAACAGGATGTTGCGGAAATCAACGAGCTGCTTCAGACGAATCAAA
This sequence comes from Eubacterium sp., assembly GCA_017623885.1. Classification (GTDB taxonomy): domain Bacteria; phylum Bacillota; class Clostridia; order Lachnospirales; family Lachnospiraceae; genus W0P33-017. Next base: position 11,978 of record JAGAOE010000100.1, read on the forward strand.
TGGATGTTGCTACACAATCTGAGACAATGAATCTTTCGCAGGATTATGTGCATCGCCTGCAGGCAATTCAGAACAGAAATCTTTCGCATATTCTACTGAATGAAAATAAATTTGGCGGCGACAGCGAACAGATGAAAAATGTCAAAGTGAGTGTAGAGGAAGTGGAACGCCTGCTGAGCTCTCAGGATGAAAATGCAGGGTCACTTGCGTATATAGAGAAGCTGGAAACTGCATACAGAGTAGCCATTTCTCATTGCCAGTACTACTGCGATCATAAAAACCCCAGATTTTCAACCGGTATCGAGCGAAAAAATGCCGTGTTGGCAACGTTGAAGTATCTGCGGGACGAAGCGGCTCAGTTGGAAACGGTAAAGAAACTGGTGCAGGAAGAAGGACTGGATGTTGAATTTGCCAACGGCAAGGAACTGCTCCTGCTCGGACGGGATATGCAGGATACCATTCCTGAAAGTGAAAAAACAGTAAAAAAAGAAAACTTTGAAATCAGTGATTTGACGTATGAGAATTTCACACAAATGATAGGCACGCATAATCGTGGTCAGGTGGAATTCGGGAAACAAGGACTGAAGATTATCAATAATGGCGTGTTCTCCAGAAGCAAAGGGGAGGAATCTGCTGAAAATCTGCAGATTCGCAGACATTTTCTGGATGTTGCCAGAATCAAACTCGGCACACGGGCGACCCTTGCGACGCTGGCGCAGTTGACAAAGGATTTGGGACTTGAGGATGTAAATCAGCAGACCGCCAAACCGCTCGATCGTCAAACCATAAAAAAAATCGTATCACTGATTAATGAAAATACTTCTGAGGTCACAAGACATCAGGAATCTGCAAAAAAATATGCAGAAAATATAGATTTATCAAGTGCAGAGTATGCATTAACGCGCGATGAATTTCTTGCATCTGCGGTATCTCGAATACTGGGGGATGAAACCGATGCAGAAGATCGTATTTCCACTCCGGTAGAAAAGGAAACACTTCTGAAAGCACAAATTGCGGCGATTATTCAGGAGGCATCAAGTGATTTCTCAGAAGATTTTCAGGCTGTGAAAATTCCGCCGCTGACAAAGCATCAGATGGATAACCTCGCGAAAGGAAATATTTCGTTACTCCGTGACAATATTTTTTCAAGTTTGCAGCAGCTTTGTATGGGAATGGGGCATATGAACGGCGGAAACCCTCTGCGTCATGCGCCGATTTATTCCATTAATCACGGGCATACCATTAAGACCATTGCAGCACTTAATATTCGAAAAATGGCGGCACAGACTGCGAACGAAAGGGCATTGGCAGCGCAGCAATTGGACACATATATCAAAGAAATGTCCTACAAATTTTATTTTATGGTGAGTATGAGCGACTCGATGCCTTTTACAGCGAATGAGTTCGAACAGCTCCAGGTAGGCGCATTTATTTCAGCCGGTGCTGACGGTCTTGAACAGGAAGTAGAAAAGCGACTGCCGGAATGCAAAGCATGGAAGTCTGATCAGGCAAAAATGAATGCAGGACTGAATAAATTAAAGGTTTTGTGCAATCAGCTTCACGAACTTTCTGAGCTGAGAGAAAAAGCGTTCAGGGAAGGCTTGTATGATGCGGACGCGGAACAATACAAAGAGCTTGGCAGAAATATTCAGCAGGCGCTTGCAGACGAAGCCGGCTTAGCAGAGATGGAGTTTGTAGCGACTGAACTGAAGGGTACGAGATTCTATACCGGTATGCAGGAAATCAAAGGTCGCGTGCAGCGTGCATTTGATTTTGAACAGGCTTCGCAGAAGGTTGCTACAGCGATGACCTGCAATGGTAATCACGGCGAAAGGCAGCCGAGTGAGAATTATCGAAAAGTACGCGATGATTATCACGAAGCGACGCAGGATGAAAAGCTGGCGAAAACACTGGGCAAGCTGAATGCGAAAGAAAGAAATCTCGCTGAAATTCTGCTGGCGAAAAAATCTGCCTCTCACAGTATTGGTGATGACCAGAGTTTATTAAATGGCATTACACAGTTATACAGAAAGCTAAAGGAGATGCCTCGAAATGAAGAAGCATTGGTGGAGGACATTTCTATTGGCGATACGCTATTGCGATTGGTAAAAGACGAAAACAACAGTCTTTCCATCGTATTTAATAATCTGACGATTTCATTGCCTTGCCATAGTGTAACGCTTGCAGATCATATGGAAGTAGATATTGTAAGAAACGAAACCATATATGGAAAGGAACTGGTTCAGAATATATTAGACGGTCTGACACTTCAGGAAGATCAGGTCGGAGAATACAGCAGAGGACGTCAGATTTGTCTGGAATATTTTGGAAATAAGGGAATTGTAGCGTCAAAACTTACCAATGTTCCCACGACGGAACTTATTTCTTACGCAAAACACCATCAGATGGGCTATCTGACGAACGAAGGACTGTTCCGCATGGTTGATATGATTGAAAATGCGGAGCATCTGAATGGCAGTGAGGTGCTGAATCTCATCGAACTGATGGAAGCACAGAAGAATCAGGGACTGGAAGAGAAGGTCGTGATTTCTGCGCAGCGACAGGAAAGAAGAACGTTAGAAGAGGGTGCAAAATGGAATGCACAGGAACAGCCGATTGTGGATCTTGTTTCAGACTTGATTTTTTCAAAAGAAACGTGGAAAGCAGAGAAACTTTTGCAAAATCCGGCTGAACGGATGCGTATGGTGCTCAAGACCCATAGTGGTGCGCTTTTGGCAATGATACTGAATCCGGCATTGTTTGATAATGTCGTAGATAAGATGCCGCTGCCGGATGCAGAAGAAGGTCAGCAGGGCATGAAAGACATCATTAAACAGGGATTCCGGTCATTTTTGCAGGATGAACAGCTCGCACAATTGCGGACGGTTGCTGCAACGCCTGTTATGGGAACGTTTATGGCTGCGGCTGCCCTTACGACCGCATTGCAAAGCGATGAAATTTTAAATCCGTTGGTTGAACTGGATGCGCAAATCAGTGAGACGGTGGAATCGAGTACAGCAGAAATACAGCGTATGGTTAAGGCGGCGATTGGAAAAGTTTTCCAAGAACAAGATGGCCAGCCGGTACAACAGGAACAAGCTGTCCAGCCGGTCCAGCAGGAACAGACAGAACGAAAGACAATGCAGCAATATCGCGACGAGCGGGCAAGGCTGGATCAGATTATTCGTGAATCGGTCAGTGGTCAGCGTGGTCAGGGAAAATTCACGAAGATTATACTGGAAAACTATTTTACCAGTGTTTCCATGTTGGATAAGCGTACGATGTTAGCTTCGGCAATCCGCAATTCCAGACCGTCTACGGTTCCGGCGGATGCGACAGAAGAACAGAAAAAAGTCATGCAGACAAAAGCGATGGGTTCCTATCTCAGCGGTCTCTTAAAAGGTGCAGGTCCTCTTCTGCAGAAGATTTTGCAGGGTATGCCGTTAGACAGTATGCCGGAGGAATTAAGAACGGCACTGAAGGATATGAAATCCAATCTGGCTCCCATTCCGGACACGATTGTCAAAGCAGAGCTGTGGGGTATTGTGGAGCGTTCAAAAGGCAATATTACCAAGATAGAATTGCAGCGTTCCCTGGGTGCGGCATCGGTAGGCGAGGCGTTTCTTTGTAAAATGTACGGTCCGCAGATTCCGGCGGAAGGAAAAACGGTGGTAGTAAAGCTGCTGCGTCCGGATGTGCGCAATCGAATGATGCGTGAAAAGCCGATTTTGCTGGCATGTGCAAGACAGACCGACGATGGTATGGAAGCGACCTACAAAGGACAGTTGGAGCGTATCGAAGAAGAACTGGATCTCACCATAGAAGCAAAGAACGTGGAAAAAGGAGGCATTTACGATGCTCCTTTTGCAGATGTCACCTCCGTAAAAGTAAACAGTATGGCGGAGCCTACGACGAATACGCTTGTTTTGGAACTGGCAGAGGGCGAAACGGTAGACCGTTATATGGAGCGGACACGCTCCGATTATGCAAGACTGGTGACACCTCTGTATCGGGAAAATGAGACAGACACGGATGTAAATACGAATCCGAGCACTCTAAATATCAACTCAAAGAATGTCAAAATGGTTACGGAAGTACGTGAACAGTTGACACAAATGCTCGCAACCTTGCAGAAGCGTCAGGCGCATATGATTAACTTGGCGCGTGCATGGGTCACAGAAGGTATATACGGTGCAGGATTTTATCATGGTGACTTGCATGCCGGTAATATCATGATTAATGATGAGAAACTGACGGTCATCGACTTTGGTAATGCGACAAGTCTGACGAGAGATCAGCAGACACATATCATGCGTATGATGGCAGCGGCATCTGCCGGAAAGATGGAGCTTTTCCGTGAAGGTTTTCATGCGCTTATGAAAAATACGGATGAGAATTTCTATGAGCAAAACAAAGAGGCTCTGGGAGATGAGATAAAGCGTATTTTGCATTGGGTAGCGCAGAAGATGCAGCGCAGCGTATTTTTGCGACATTGATGCGTGCGCAGGAAATGGGAATGGAGCTGCCGCCCGCGATCTTCAATTTTTCGCAATCTCAGATTCGTTTGCAGGCATCGATTGATGAAATGAACCGATTGATCACAGACATACAGGCACAGTTAAAGGAATTTGCTTCGGTTCGTGCACATGGAGTAAAAGAAGATTACGAACATACGATAGACCTGCATTTGAAGTTCAGAGACAGAATGGGGACTGCATCAGAGAGTGTATTGTCGGAAGAGTTGAAGGCATATCGTGGACTAAATATCTCGAAGGAAGCGTTGCGGGGGATTTTGAATGCAGACCAAAAAAGGCCCGGTGTCTTTGCATCTGATATAAAGGACCGTTTGCAACCTTATATGGATGAAGGGAATAAGAGCGTGGAGTCCTTACGGCAGAAAGTCGATCATGATAGCACATCGCCATTCATGGCGGGGGATGTCGAGGAGTTGCTGGGCATGTACGCGTGTATTTGTGATCAGACGACGGAAGCAGAATACCAGACCTTCTGTCGGGAGTTTCAGCAGGCATTCAACGATTATCTGGACGAATGCAAGCAGCGAAAATCGATGCCGAAGGATGAAAAAACTCCTGTGGTAAGCGCAGCGAAAAATCGGATGCTGGATTATCTGAACAGATTGGCTGAAAAGTTCAATACATTTGTAGATCGTTTATCTGCAGATGGAGACAGAATGAAGGAAGCCGGAGAAGACCAAAGGGAGGCATTGGAAGCTGCGTTCATGGAGAAGTTTGAAAAATGCAGTATCATTCAGTTGATGAAGAAAGCATCCGGATTCAAGAATGCGTTCAGCAAAATGTATGCTTTGAAGCATAGAGAAGAGGCTGACCCGGTTTTTGAAAATTGGTTTGCGGACACTGACAACTACGGAGAACAGATGCGAGAAGCTTATACTGCTTTCAGAAATGCGCAAAAAGACGGCAGTATGGATGCGATGGTAAAATTCACTGCTTTCATGAACATTTATCGTAAGGCTGTTGACAATCGGGTGACGGCAGATCGTAATTCCCTGTATCATGAAGTGAATTACAATTCGCCTGCGGACTTTGTTGATGTTATGGGAAATGTCATTAGTGAAAACGTAAGAGCTTCGTTAGCACGTTTGGGCAAGAGTGCTTTTTCTCTGCAAAAAGAAATGCAAGAGGATGCGGAACGTTTGTATCAGGCAAAGGTAGCAGAACGTGAAGAACAAGCGCGGCAGGAACAAGCGCGACAAGACCAGATGAATGAAGAATACCTTGCTTATGTGGCAGAGCGTCAAGCGAAGGCAGGAATGACTGAACCTACAGCGGAGCAAAAGCCGGCGGAGTCGGAGTCGGTCGAGATAACTGAAAATCAAGAGGTATCTGTGACAGAAGAAGTAAAAGAGACTCCGGTGACAGAAGAAGAAAAAGAGGTTTCGGTAACGCAAGAAACGCAAGAAGCTCCGGTGGTGGAAGAAGTGAAAGATACTCCGGTGACGGAAGAGATAAAAGAGACACCCGTGACGGAAGCTGAAGCAGATACAGAGGAGACAGAGGATGCGCTCATTCAGAGAAACATGTCCCGCTCGCCGGTTATAACCATCGATGATGTGGATTAAATCGGAGAGTCGCAATGCTGCAAAAACGCTCGCATTCGCAACGAAGAAAGAACGGAATCGTTACAGAAAGGAATGAAACAGAAAAATGAAGATTTCCAGACTGAGAAAAGAGCATAAGGAATATTTCTTAGGGATGGACCCTCTGATGAAAATGGAACGGCTGAGTTTTCCAAATGCCTTTGCATTCGCAGCGACAGTAGAAAATGAGAAAACCAAAACGGATATTCCTGCAGGGATGATGATTTGTACCCTGCAGGAAAAAGAAATTTTCATCGAATGGCTTTATGTTGACCCGGCGTTTCGGATGCAGGGAATCGGTGAAGCGTTGCTGGTGAATGCGTTTGATATAGCAGAAAAAGCGAATCTTCAGGCTGTATGTGCCTGTTTTGACGGACAATATGGTCGTGATTTCATCTGCCATCAGGAAGAAATTTATTTCAAACAGCGCATGTTTGAAACCGAACGGATGTTACCGGGAGAATGGCTGACCGATTTGCGGACGTTAGTGGCACAGCCTTATTTCGCGCAGATGTCGGAAAATCTAAAGCAGGTCATTCCGCTGAAAAAAATACCGCGTTCATCTGTTTTAAAATCGATTTTCGCGCTGGCAGAAATGGCAGGTTCAGCGATCGTGTATCCGGTGGAAGAAATGCGAAGGTTTTTTGACGAAGACTTGAGCGTATTGAAGATTAAGGACAAAAAGATTTGCGGTGGATTGCTGATACAGTGTGTCGAGAATGATGAGAGCGATGTGCATGATAAAAAAACGATAAAGTGGAAACGTCATGTGCTCTATCCGATTCTGCTGTGTGCAGAATCCGAAGAGGACACAAAAGAGCTTCTTTATTTCGCATTGCAGGCTGCTGTGAAAAAATACGGAAAAGATGCAGACGTTCATGTGATTGCAAAGAATCAGGCGCAGCGTGAATTGATGGAACAGATTTTGCCGGGAGAGGGATTCGAAAGCAAACTTCTTCTGGCAGAGATTGCATCCTACACCCGGCATAAAACGTTGCAGGAGAATTATGGGGAAACATTGAAAAACGCGTTTCCGGTGCTGAAATAGCGTTGCAAAACAGCAAATTCCCCAGAAAAATGCTTGCAAATATAAGAGATATCTGCTAAAATCGATTTGTTGTGAAAAAGTAGGCGATGGTCCTCTGAGATGCAGCGAGCATTTCAAGAACGTCAAAATAATAGGAGGTCACAAAAATGAATAACACAGAGATCATGAAAAACATTGAAGCAGCTCAGATGAAAGAGCAGACTCCCGAGTTTCACGTAGGTGATACCGTAAAAGTATACGGAAAGATCATCGAGGGAAATCGTGAACGTATCCAGATTTTCGAGGGTACTGTATTAAAGAGACAGGGAAGCAGCAACCGTGAGACATTTACTGTAAGAAAATTGTCTAACGGTGTAGGCGTAGAAAAGACTTGGCCGTTACACTCTCCGAACGTAGAGAAAATCGAAGTAGTACGTCGCGGTAAAGTACGTCGTGCGAAACTGAACTACTTACGCGGACGTGTAGGTAAGTCAGCAAAGGTAAAAGAGCTGGTTAAATAATAGCTGTGTAACATGTGGAGGGACAGGTACGGATGCGTATTTGTCCCTTTTATCCTTTGATAGGAAATTCCTATCAAAGAACAGCACTTTTGTTCTTTTACGCAATATATACCGATTTGATGGGAGGCAGTATGTCACGTCGAAGAAATGGATTGAATTTTAGGAAAAAGAAGCGACAGATTAACATTCCGTTGCTTCGAGAGATTATGATTTGGATGATAGAGATTGCGATTGCAGTGGCAGTTGCAGGTGTGTTAGTTTATTTTGTGGGAGTGCGAACGACTGTCGTCGGTCAGTCGATGGGCGAACAGTTGCAGGATGGCGAGCAGGTGCTCGTGAATCGTTTTATCTATAAAGTGAGTAAGCCAAAGACCGGAGATGTGATTGTGTTCTTGCCGAATGGTAATGAGAAGTCACATTATTATATAAAGCGTGTCATAGCGACAGGTGGCGATACCGTACAGATTACCGATGGTGTCATTTATGTGAATGGGCAGCCGTTGCCGAAGATGTATCACTCCGGTACGATTGCTGACCCCGGTGTGGCGGCAGAAGAAATCAAAATCGAGCAAGGGGAATGCTTTGTGTTGGGAGATCACCCGGCAGGCAGTGAAGACAGCCGATTTGCAAATATCGGAAATGTAAAAACAGAGCATATTATCGGAAAGGCGTGGTTTAAGATTTTCCCGCTGTCCGAAGCAGGATTTATTGAATAGTTACAATAAAGTATACGAGAGATACATAACAAAACAGGTAGTGAGCAGAGGCAGGAGAATAGCATGCAATTTCAATGGTACCCCGGTCATATGACCAAGGCAAAAAGACAGATGCAGGAAGATATCAAGCTGGTGGATCTCGTGATAGAGCTGGTGGATGCACGGATTCCGATGAGCAGCCGTAATCCGGACATTGATGAGCTGGGAAAAAACAAAGCGCGTCTGATTCTTTTAAATAAAGCAGATCTGGCAGATGAGAAACAAAATCAGGCATGGACATCCTATTTTGAAGAAAAGGGCTATTTTGTTGTGCGGATGGATGCACGCAGCAAAGCGCAGATCAAGCCGGTAAATCAGGTGATTTTAGAGGCGTGTAAAGAAAAAATCGAGCGAGACAGACGTCGCGGAATCAAAAACCGTCCGGTACGTGCGATGGTCGTAGGTATTCCAAATGTGGGAAAATCCACGTTTATCAATTCGTTTGCAGGAAAAGCATGTGCAAAAACAGGAAATAAGCCGGGTGTTACAAAAGGAAAGCAGTGGATACGTCTGAATAAGAGTGTCGAATTGTTAGATACACCGGGTATTCTGTGGCCGAAATTTGAGGATCAGCGGGTGGGCCTCAAGCTTGCGCTCATAGGGTCGATAAAGGACGAAATTTTGAATATCGACGAGATGAGTCTGGAGCTGATTCGCCTGTTACAGCAGGAAGAAGCTTATATGACAGCGATGGCAGCGCGTTATGATCTGACACCGGAGGAAGAACCGGTGAAGCTATTGGAACAGGTAGCGACGAACCGCTCTTGTATCAAAAAGGGTGGTGAACTGGACTATTCAAAAGCAGCAGCACTTTTGCTGGATGAATTTCGCTCAGGGACAATCGGCAGAATGACACTGGAAAAACCGGAGGAGTATGACGCATGAAAAATATGGCAAAAAGCCTGATTGGTCTGATTCTTTATGTAGTGTTGATTTTTGGACTGGCATATGTATTAGGGCATTTTGTTGTCGGACAGGTGATTGTAGACGGGCCGTCTATGAATGAGACACTTTACGATCAGGACCGTGTGTTGATTAATAAATTCTCTTACAGAGTTTCCGAATTGGATCGCTATGATGTGGTTGTGTTTAAATATGCGTATGATACGTCAACCGATTACGTCAAGCGTGTCATCGGATTGCCGGGAGAATCGGTGCGCATTGACTGGGACGGAAACATCTATATAGATGGACAACTGCTGGTAGAAAATTACGGAGCGGAGACGATGATAGATCCCGGAATCGCAGAAGAAGAAATCAAACTGGGCAGTGATGAGTACTTTGTGCTGGGAGACAATCGAAATAACAGCAGTGACAGCCGTGATCCGGATGTCGGAGCGGTGTCGAAAAGCCAGTTGAAAGGAACAGTATGGCTCCGCATACATCCGAATATTGAGTTTGTGAAATAAAAGGAAAACAAAGGATGGGAAGCAGTATGGCGACAGAGAAAAAAATAGGGATTATTAAGGAAGAATTGCGGACAGCAGAGGATACCTCTCTGTCCTTTTTTATTACAGCATACGAATCAGACGAACGTGCAGGCGTACAAAAACTGGTGGAGCAGGCAAAAAAACGCATGCAAAAGCTGGAAGAAGAACGGAAACGGATATATGCATTGCAGGAATATGAGCGAATGTATGCAGATCGCGGCTGGATTTGCGGAATAGATGAAGTGGGCAGAGGACCGCTGGCAGGACCGGTGGTGGCAGCCGCAGTAATCTTGCCGAAAGATTGTGAAATTTTATATATCAATGACTCGAAGAAGCTGACAGAAGCAAAGCGCGAAGAACTTTATGATGTGATTATGGAGCAGGCGGTGGCAGTCGGAATCGGACAGGCATCGCATGAACGAATCGACGAAATCAATATTTTGCAGGCGACTTATGAGGCGATGCGCGAAGCTATTAGGAATTTGAAGGTAACGCCCGATATATTATTAAATGATGCAGTGACAATTCCGCAGGTCGCGATAGAGCAAATCCCGATTATCAAAGGCGATGCAAAAAGCATCTCGATCGGAGCCGCGAGCATTATTGCAAAAGTGACACGAGATCGTATGATGGTGGCATATGATGAGCAGTATCCGGGCTATGGCTTTGCAAAGAATAAAGGTTACGGCTCCGCAGAGCATACAAATGCGTTAAAGGAACTGGGGGCGACACCCATACATCGTCGTACATTTATTAAAAATTTTGTGGAATTGTAAAAGGAATGCATGATACACTGGAATCAGATGTGTGAACAATACATACAGCGTTAAGACAGCAAGGGCGAAATGTGAGGTGTGCGTATGCAGATTAGCTATGTAGGACAATATAATAAAAATGCAAATCAGGTGGTGGGTACGCCCGTGCCTGCGGCGACGGTATCCAGTCTGACCGCAGCCTTAAAAGAACTTATGCCCGGCAGTATTTTTGAGGGGAATATCAGCTATATCAAGGGTTCGAATGTGATTCTCAGTCTGGAAAACGGACAGAACGTGCGTGCCAGACTCGATCAGCATGCGTTAAAGCTCGTGCAGGGACAGTCCATGTTTTTTCAGGTGAAATCAAATGAAGGCGGCGTGGTAGCCATTCGGCCGTATATGGGAAACGGAAAAGCAAATCCGACGTTAATTCGTGCATTGCAGGCAGCAGGGCTTCCGACGACAGAGAAGAATCTGGACATGGTAAATGCGATGATGAAGGAGCAGATGCCGATTCATGCAGAGGCATTGCAGAATATGTATCGGAGTGTTGTGAGCCATGAAGGAATTCATGTAAATACATTGGTACAGATGACGAAGCTGGAGATGCCGATTACGCCGCAGCTTGCGGTACAGTTTGAGAATTACCGAAACGATACGCATGCATTGCTGGGACAGATGAATGATTTTATCGAGCAGATGCCGGTATTCCTGGAAACACAGTCTGCGGATGTACCGCAGATGGTACAGATGAATACGCAGATGTTAGCGGTTTTGACAGAGGGCTTGGCAGAAGAGCCACTGGTTTTACCACAGGAGCAGAACCTGAATGCAGAGATGCCCTCACAAGCGATGCCGATGTCGGAAGCGGCTACTGTGTTGCCACAGGATGCGCCGGAAACGTTGGAAGGAATGTTTTTGTCAGAAGTGGCAGACGAGGCAGTGGACGGACAAAAACATCTGTATCAGCCGAATCAAATCGGCGGATTGTTTTCGGCACAAACACATGAAGATGTATCCGATGTGTTGCGCAGTATCGGGAATTTAATCGAAAACGAAGCGGTCTTTGATGAAAATGGAAGTCTGAATAAAAATCTTACAGCGCGTCAATTGCTGGGATTTATCGATCGGGAATTGCAGACCCAGCTAAAAATGGGGATGTTGGAAGCAGATGATGTCAAAGATATTTTTTCAAACAAAGGCTATCAGGAGCTGTTAAAGCATGTCTGTGAAGAACAATGGCTGTTGCAGCCACAGCAGGTAAAAGAGCCGGAGAAGATATCTGCACTTTACGAGCGTCTGGAGCGTCAGATGGAGCAGATGGAGCAGATTTTAAAATCTACCGGAAATGAGCAGTCTGCGTTATCGCATGCGACAGAGCAGATTCGCGGAAACGTGGATTTCATGAATGAAGTGAACCAGATTTACAACTATGTGCAGCTTCCGCTGAAAATGAACGGACAAAGTGCCAACGGTGAGTTGTATGTTTACACCAACAAACGAAAGCTGCGTGAAGAGAATGGCGAGCTGAGTGCATTTTTGCATCTGGATATGGAGCATCTTGGCTCGACGGATGTCTATGTGAAGATGAAGGGAAAAGCAGTTCAGACAGATTTTTCTTTTTCGGATGATGAGAGCTATGCACTGGTTCAAAAATATTTGCCGATTCTCGATGCAAAATTGGCAGCACTCGGTTATCAGGTGACGATTACCGTAAATCAGACAGAAGAAAAGATGAATTTTGTAGAAGATTTTTTGAAAAAGGATTTGCCGGGAGGCAGTACCGACCGTGTACACAGATACTCATTTGATGTGAGGGCATAGATTTTTTATGGGGAAAGCGATATGGATGAGAAACGTGTAAATAAAAAGCAGGAAACACAAAAAGCGAAAACTGCTGTCGCGCTGGCGTACATGCCGGGAGAGGCAGCACCCAAAATTCTTGCGACCGGAAAAGGTGCGCTCGCTGACCGCATTATAGAGGCGGCAGAGGATGCAAATGTTCCGACTTATAAAGATGACAAACTGGCAGACACGTTATCGCGTCTCGAAATCGGTGATATGATTCCGCCGGAGCTGTATGAGGTCGTGGCAGAGATTTTGGTGTTTGTAAATGATATGGATAAAATACGGGAAAAGCTGCGCCGTTAAAAGCAGGATGAAACGGAAAGATATCGGAAAGGAAAAAAGAGCTGTTTGCGAAATAAGAGACAGATAGGTGCGGAAAAAGAAAAACAGGTGTGTGCGTGGCTCGTGGCGCATGGCTACCGGATTTTGAAAACAAATTTTTGCTGCCGTGCAGGTGAAATCGACATTGTTGCGTGTGAGGAAAAATATCTGGTGTTTTTGGAAGTGAAATATCGCAGTGGTATGACACAGGGAATGCCGGAAGAAGCCGTAGATGTGCGCAAACAACGTGCGATTTCCCGGGCAGCTCTTTTTTATATGACGCGATTCCAATATCCGCAGACGACGCCGGTACGCTTTGACGTGGTGACGATACTCGGAGAAGCACCGGAGAAAATTACGTTATATAAAAATGCATTTGAATTTTGTGGGTATTAGGATGTTTTAGAAGGAGCAAAAAATGACAGAACGATATGAATTACATGCGTGGAAGCGTGCGACACAAAAAGAGATATTGCAGGAACAGCAGATTCCGTTGGAATCAGGTGAGAAGCTTCCGTTGCTGCAATTTCCGCTGCTAGCAGCGTGTGAGGGAGTCGCGCATGGTTTCACAACGCGTGCGGGTGGCGTGAGTACAGGTGAATGGAGCAGTTTGAATCTCAGCTTTACGAGAGGCGATGACAATACTGCGGTAAAAGAAAATTTCAGACGGGTCGCGGAAGCATTTCATACGACACCGGATCATATCGTATGCTCGATGCAGACACATACGACGAATATAAAGAGAATATCCGGAAAGGATGCGGGAATCGGTGTGACACGCCCCTTGACATGGTCGGATGTAGACGGATTGATTACGGATGAGCGTGGAATCCTGCTGGCTACTTTTTATGCAGACTGTGTACCGCTGTATGTCGTAGACCCGGTACATCATGCAATCGGATTGGCGCATTCGGGTTGGCGGGGAACGGTATCACGGATGGGCAAAAAATTGTTGCAGGCGATGACAGAAGCGTTTGGGACAGACCAAAAAGATGTGTTGTGTGCAATCGGACCGAGCATCTGCCAGTCCTGCTATGAAGTGAGTGAGGATGTGGCAGATGCATTTGCACAGGAGTTTGCACCGGTCGATGAATCGCTCATTTATTCGACCGGTGGCGGAAAATATCAGTTAAATTTATGGGAGGCAAATCGGCGTGTGTTCTGCGAGGCAGGTGTATGCGCGGAGCATATTCAGACGACAGATTTGTGTACCTGCTGCAATCCGCACAATCTTTTTTCGCACCGTTTTACCGGAGGAAAAAGAGGCAATCTCGGTGCATTTTTAATGCTGACAGACCGCTGACTTTGCTTTTCGAAGGAGCAGAATCAGATAGGAAACGGTCTGCAAAAGCTGACTGAAAAGCATACTCCACAGATACACATACAGACCGAAATGCGGAACGAGTAATACGATGGTGCATAAGCGCAAGCCGCAACTAAGCAGGTTGAGGAGGAAGGTATAGCGCGTCAGGTTCAGTCCGTGTAAAATGCTGCTGAGTGTATGTGTGAGAAAAAGAAACGGACACAAAAAACCGAGGCTGACGATGAAGGCACCGGCGAGCGTGCTGTGAAATAATAGCTGACCAAACAATCTGCCGAACAAGAGATAAATCAGTGTGCATCCGAAGCCTAAAAACGTGCAGGACTTGACGGTGAGAAAGATTGCGTGACGAATGCGCTGCATGTCACCGTGTACAGCCGCTTCAGAAATAACCGGAAGCAATAGCACGGATACCGAACCGGTCAAAACGGTAGGCAGCGAGATGACCGGAAGCGCCATACCGGTTAGCGTACCGAAGACCGAAAGTGCATCGGTATGCGTGAGTCCGTAAGATAGCAAAGCACCGGGAATCAGAATGGATTCTGCACTGGAAAACAGATGTAAAATCACACGACTTCCGCTCAGCGGGCTGCTGAAGCGCAGCAACTTTTTCATGACAGATGCAGAGATCTGCATCCTCTGAAAGGAAAATGTAGAGATGCAAAAGAGTACGGCGGCGATTTCGCCGCACAGATTTCCCCACATGGCGAGTGCGGGAGTCAGCGCGGTTTTCTGTTCGATTCAAATCTGATAAAACAGATAAACAGATAATACGCGAACAATTTGTTCCAAAAATTGTGAGACTGCGGGAATCGCAGTCTTTTTTTTGCCGTAATAATAGCCGTTAAAACAGGCATGAACACAGGCAAAAGGAAGTGAGAAGCTGATGATGCGAAGCAGCGGCGTGCAATCGGCTTCGCGGATGATATGTACAGCTAAAAAGGGTGCACTTTGATAAATGAAAAATGTACAAAGAAAGGATGCGATTATGCAAATGCATAATCCGTTGATAAAGGGTCTGCTGTCACCGTAATCTACCGTATATTTTGAGATGGCAGTCTGAAGCCCACCGATGCAGAGTGCGAGACATACGGTAAAGATGGGAAAAACAAGCTGATAGATTCCCAGACCGACTGCACCGATTGTGTGAGTGAGGAATATCTTATATAAAAAACCGATGACTCTGCTGGCCAGACCGGTAGCGGTTAAGATGATGGTTCCTGTAAAGAGAGGGTGTTTACGCCATGCGAACTTCATATTTGTGTGCACCTGCAAAACAGATATTCCATTTAGTATATGTAAAAAAGCCGAGCAGTAGAACAGTCAGAGTCCTCAGCGTGCGTGATATGACGCAGAAAGGATCGGATATGATATATTTAGATCATGCAGCTACGACACCTGTCGCACCGCAGGTGTGCAATGCGATGGCACCTTATTACAGCGGAAATTTCGGAAATGCTTCGACACCTTATGAAATCGGAGTGAAAAGCAGGGCGGCGATCGAGCGGGCGCGACAGACGATTGCAGATACATTACAAGTACAGCCGTCAGAGATTTATTTTACATCCGGTGGAACGGAGAGTGATAACTGGGCATTGAAAGCGACGATGGAAGCATATCGCAGGAAAGGAAATCATTTGATAACGACTGCGATTGAGCATCATGCAATCGGAAATATGTGCAATGATTTGCTGAAAAAAGGCATAGAGGTGACGATACTTCCGACGAATCGTGACGGACAGATTTCGCCAGAACAATTGGAGCGGGCGATTCGCAAAGATACGGTGTTGATTTCTGTGATGTGTGCCAACAATGAAATCGGAACACTTCAAAATATGGAAGCATTGGGAAATGTTGCGGCGCGTCACGGCGTGCTCTTTCATACCGACGCGGTGCAGGCATATGGGCAGATACCGATTGATATAAAGGCGTGGAAGGTGCATATGCTCAGCGCGAGCAGCCACAAATTTTATGGACCGAAGGGCTGTGGTTTTTTGTATATCAAAAAGGGAACACAGCCGGACAGTCTGATACACGGCGGTGGACAGGAACGCGGAAAACGAGCCGGAACAGAAAACGTACCGGGTATCGTCGGAATGGCGAGAGCGGCGCAGCTATGCTATGAAACAATGGAAGAGACGATCAAGCGGGAAACATATCTGCGTGACCATATGATGAAACAGCTCTGTGAAGAAATTCCGGGCGCGTTTGTAGTAGGAAGCATGACACAGCGATTGCCGGGAAATATCAATCTGTGTATTCCCGGTGTGGAAGCGTCAAATCTGGTTCTTTTGCTGGATGAGGCAGGAATATGTGTGTCGGCAGGCAGTGCATGCAGCAGTGCGGATGCGAAGCCCTCGCATGTATTGAAGGCGGTCGGACTGACGGATGCACAGGCGTATGCGTGTATCCGTATGACGCTCGGACGTCATACGAATGCTGCACAGCTACAATATACCGTGCGAACCTTGAAACATCTTGTAAAAATGTTAAAGAAAGGGTAGAATAAAATGCGATTATGAACGCGTTAAAATGTGGGAGGACAATTGATGAAGATACATGAATATCTGCGCGCGCACCGACTGGTTACGGACGGTGCGATGGGCACATATTATGAGAAAAAATATCAGGATCAGAATCCGTTTCCGGAACAGGAAAATCTCATACATCCGGAGCGGATTCGAACGATACATGAGGAGTATTTGTTTGCGGGAGCACGATTGCTTCGAACAAATACATTTGCGACCAATCCGTTATTTTTTCCGAATGAGAAGGAACGCTTCGAGAATCTGCGCAGCGCTTATGCAATTGCAGAATCTGCGGTCCGTGAATTCCGTGAAAAGAGCGGATGTACAGATGACATATACATCGGAGCGGATTTTGGGCCAATCGGTGAAATCGATGAACAAGAGACTTCGGAAGTCATGCATGATTATGAGGCAATGTGTGACGTATTTTTGGAACTGGGCGCAGAAATCTTTGTGTTTGAGTCTCAGCGTGACGATAAATATGTGACAAAGCTGGCAGATTATGTGAAACTCAAATGTCCGCAGGCATTTGTACTGGTACAGTTTACATTTGACAAGAGCGGCTATACGAGAGCCGGATTGTCAGTCAGAAGAATCAATGAGCGCATGGCGACACCTGCGGCAGCGTCGATTGATGCATATGGATACAACTGCGGCGTAGAAGCGGGACATTTGTATCAATTGATGATAGAGCATCCCGTGTATTGTGAAAAATATGTCAGCGCATTGCCAAACGCCGGCTATCCCCTGCATTTGCGCGGGAAGACGATTTACACGGAGAACAAACCGTACTTTGTAGAAAAGAGTACAGATATCGCGCGGTTAGGAATTGATATCATAGGCGGCTGCTGCGGAACGACGCCGGAATATGTAAAGGGATTGTGTGAGGCATTGGCAGATGTGCCGTATCGGCGGCGTGAGCCGCAAATGCTGCCGCAGTCAGCGAAAACAGATACGCAAAATGGCGCAAGGGAAGTGGTAGCGCAGAGCAAAGAAGGCTTCTTAGAGAAGCTTAAAAATGGAAAACAGCCGGTCATTGTGGAGATGGACCCGCCTTTTCACGGTGATATTACAAAAGTGCTGGAAGGTGCAAAGCTGCTGTCAGAAGCAGGTGTCGATATGTTGACCTTATCAGATTCGCCGATGGCACGTGCGCGTATGGACGCCGGAGCACTGGCTGCAAAAGTGATGCGTGAGATTCCATTGCCTGTCATGCCGCATGTGGCATGTCGCGACCGAAATATTATCGGTCTGCGCGGAATGCTGATGGGTGATCACATGAATGACATTCGACAGCTGCTCATCGTCACCGGTGACCCGGTCGCACGGGACGCGAGAGGAACGATATCCGGCGTGTTTGATATGAATTCGATTCGTTTTATGGAATATGTACAGCACATGAACGAAGAACTTTACGCAGATGATCCGCTGCATTACGGAGGCGCACTCAATTATCACGGAGCGAATCCGGATGCGATTATCCGGCGTATGGAGAAAAAAATTGAGAAAGGCTGTGAGTATTTCCTGACGCAGCCGATTTATTCAGATGAAGATGTGGCACGCATTGCGTATATCAAACAGGCGATTGGAAACCGTGCACACATTTGCTGCGGAATCATGCCGCTCGTGAGCTATAAAAATGCGATGTTTATACATCACGAGATGGCGGGTATACATATTACGCAGGAAATATTGGAAAAATATTCGCCTGACATGACACGTGAAGAAGCGCAAGCGGTGGCTGTAACTATTTCACTGGAATTAGTTGAAAAGCTGCGGACTGTGGCGGATGGGTATTATTTTATGACACCGTTTAATCGTGCAGATTTAATTTGTGAAATCATTGCAGGGATGAAAAAGGACAGTCAGATAGATTAGGACAGTAAAAAGGAGAACAGAATGACAAGAAAAGCATTTCGAGAATGGATCGAGCAACAGATCGTGATTTTGGACGGAGCTACCGGTTCGAATCTGCAAAAAGCAGGGATGCCGGTAGGCGTGTGCCCGGAACAATGGATTTTAGAGCATCCGCAAGCCTTGTTGGATTTGCAGCGTGCGTATATTGCAGCAGGAACAAATATTTTATATGCGCCGACTTTTACGGCGAGCAGAATCAAGCTCGAAGAATACGGGCTGTCAGATAAATTAGTGGAGATGAACCGTGAACTGGTCGCATTGTCAAAACAGGCGGCAGCAGAGAGCGGCGCATTCGTAGCGGGAGATTTGACGATGACAGGCAAACAGCTCGCGCCCATCGGAGACCTTCCGTTTGAGACGCTGGTAGACGTATACCGCGAACAGGCACAGGCGCTTGCGGATGCAGGTGTCGATTTGTTTGTCGTGGAGACGATGATGAGTCTGCAGGAGACCAGAGCGGCAGTTATCGCGATTCGCGAGGTTTGTGACTTACCGATTATGGCGAGTCTGACGTATGAGTCAGATGGACGAACGCTCTATGGTACAGATGCAAAAACAGCGATGACCGTATTGCAGAGTCTCGGTGCGGATGTAGTGGGTGTCAATTGTTCGACCGGGCCGCTTGAGATGCTGCCTGCGATTGAACAGATGCGGGAAGTGGCGAATGTTCCGATTCTGGCAAAGCCCAATGCAGGCTTGCCGCAATTAGAGAACGGAGAGACAGTATTTCGTATGACACCGGAGGAGTTTGCATCTGCCGGAGAAAAAATGGTACAGGCAGGAGCCTCGCTGGTAGGCGGCTGCTGCGGAACGACGCCGGAGCATATCAAGGCACTGGCTGCGCGCGTGAGACATGCGGCTGCCCCGAAGATTTCTGTACAGAAAAAGCGTTTGCTGGCGACAGAGCGTTCGGTGCTGGAGATTGATTTAGACGGCTCATTTTTAGTAGTTGGCGAGCGAATCAATCCGACCGGAAAAAAAGCACTGCAGGCACAGCTACGGGAGGGAAATCTGGAGCTGGTGTGTCGTATGGCAGAAGAACAGGAAGAAAACGGAGCCGCGATTTTAGATGTCAATATGGGTATGAACGGCATCGATGAAAAAGAAATGATGCTGGCAGCGATTGAAGAGCTGACAACGGCGACTTCATTGCCGCTGTGTCTTGATTCCAGCAATGTAGATGTATTGGAAGCGGCGCTTCGCATTTATCCGGGACGTGCATTGATAAATTCTGTTTCTTTAGAAAGTGAAAAAATCAACCGCTTATTGCCGATCGTGGCAAAGTACGGAGCAATGTTCATTTTACTTCCGCTGTCAGATGAAGGAATTCCGAAGACGGTAGAGGAGAAACGAGAGATTGTGCGCACGATTGCGACGCGTGCATATGAATTGGGACTGACAAAAGAAGATATCGTTGTGGACGGACTGACTGCGACGGTAGGAGCGAATCCCGACGCCGCCCTGGAATGCTTTGACACGATTCATTATTGCAGAAATGAGCTGGGACTGGCTACGATATGCGGTCTTTCAAATATCTCCTTCGGATTGCCGAATCGTCCCTTTGTCAATACGGCATTTTTGACGATGGCGATTCAGCAGGGACTTACGATGGCGATTGCAAATCCGTCACAGGATTTGTTAATGAATGCCGCTTTTGCATCAGACATGCTGTTACATCGTCCGGAGAGTGATATCCGCTATATTCAGAGAATGCAGGTATATGAGAAACATTTGGCGGAAAAAGAAGCGACTGCGACTCCGGTAAAGAAAACTGCAGCAGTGCATTCGGCAGATACTGCGGCATCAGAAGACATTATTTTCAATGCCGTACTAAAAGGTGATAAAAAGAACATCGTGACCTATGTGAAGCAGGCATTGGAAGCCGGTGCACAGCCGGGAGAGATTATCAGTGGAAAACTGATTCCCGCCATCAATGATGTCGGAGAAAAATTTGAAAAACAGATTTACTTCTTACCGCAGCTCATATCCGCAGCGAGTGCCATGCAGACAGCCATTGAGCATTTGGAGCCGCTGCTTGTGAAAGGAGACAGCACTTCGGAGACCGCAACGATAGTCATTGCAACGGTAGAAGGAGACATTCATGACATCGGAAAAAATTTGGTTGTACTGATGCTGAAAAACTATGGCTACCGAGTGATTGACCTCGGAAAAGATGTCGCGGCAGAGACCATTGTGAGCACTGCAATGGCAGAAGGTGCACAGATTATCGGATTATCGGCACTCATGACAACGACGATGATGCGTATGAAAGATGTGGTAGAGCTGGCAAAAGAAAAGGGATGCACAAGTAAAATTATTATCGGTGGTGCATGTATTACAGAGAGCTTTGCACAGGAAATCTCTGCAGACGGTTATTCATCCGATGCGGCAAACTGTGTCAAGCTGGTACAGCGTCTGCTAAGCGAATAGTGACAAGATAGAAATAAAAAAGAATCTCGTAAAACAATTCGGGTGACAAACACACTTTTTTAAAATGGTGCGTTTGTCACCCGAACTTTATGCTTGTATGCAGCGCAGTTTATTTCATTTTTTCTAATGCTTTGTTAAGAACATCGTCTGCGTTTTTGTTTTTGTAAAGCGTAACAGCGACGCTGACGCCAAAGCATATCAAAAAGCTTATCACGAACAGAATCCAGGGAAGCGGTGTCCCGGTAGGAAACCAGTCAAAGAAATAAATAGCAATACCGGAACATAGAATAATGAATAAAGGCATCAATATCAATCTGGCTGTGAATGATAATATTTGCATCATATAATTGGATGTAAATAAAAATACAAAAATTGCAGTAATGAAAGAGAGCAGTAAAAACTCCAACAAAATGGTAGTAGAAATTGCTTCGTTTCCGAAGAGAAACATATTACCGGTCTCTATCATTTCCGTATTTGCAACGATCGTGAGTACTAATAAAAAACAAATACAGATTCCGAAGGTTCTCATTACAAAGCTCATAAAATCCAAAATCGTTCTTTTATTTTCCATTCTTTTTCACCCCTAACTGTTCTTTAATCGTTTCTGCGTACTGTCTGGAAACAATGATGGCTTCTTTGTTTTTTAGCGTCAAACGGAGCCGGTGATTCATTTCTGTTTTAATCGAAGAAATGAATTTGAGACTTACCAGACAGGATTTGCTTACTTTGCAGAATTTCATGCCGGAGAGCATGGATTCCAGTTCGTATAGCTTGTAGGATGTTTCGAATACGTGATTTTCGGTATAAACAAAACATTTTCGATCTATGGCTTCGACATATTCGATATCCTTGATATCAAGGATAACTGATTCGCCTAATTGGGTGTTTTTGACTACCAACTGCTTGGAACTCATTCGGATGGCTGCAATAATCTGCTCCACATCGTCGGTTAATTCGCCGCAATTTATATTTACTTCAATATCTGAGAACTGCTCATCCACATTGATGTTGATTTTCATTGACATGATACCTTTCGTAGATTTTTATATGACAGCGCAAATAGCACCAGTGCTATTATAGCATTAATCAGAATAATTAACAAAGAAGATATCATACTTTCGTTGTTTCCGATATGGTCAATCAGGTAATCAATTTGACCGGAATACAGAAAACGGCTTACTTTTTGCACTTGTTCATTAAATCCACCGATCATGGGAACAAACGCGAATATCATCATAAGCGGTGTCATGATGGAAGTGGCTACCATTTGATTTTTGCTGAACACACCGATTGCAGAGCCTATCAGGATGGAGGTGAGAATTCCTGCTGCCAAAATGATTAAGAATCTTAGTGCATCAGAACCGACATATCCACCTGCCAGACACATGACACCTGCGCCCAGCATACTAAATAAAAACACATAACTGCCGATCGCAAGAAGGTATTCCATAGATTTTACATTGCTCATAAACAGTACGCGAAGCGTTCCCTGATCTTTTTCTTCGGACAGAATCGAGCTGGTTGCAACCAATGGTGACATGCCAACGAACATGCCTGCAAAGATTTTTATAAAATAAGTAGGAGCCATACCCGGTATTTCTACTAGTTTTGTCATGATAACTGCCATAATGGGAAAGATGATAAACTGTATCAGAACAGGCTTGTTTTTTAGGGTATCCTTCCATTGCTTTTTCATGATTGCTATAATATTTCGCATGCTTGTAATCTCCTTATTTGTCTAATTTTCTTCCGGTCAGCTTTAAAAAGACATCTTCCAAAGTCGGCTCAGAGGAATGAATCGATTTTATATTTTGGTTTTTTATCAGATGGCCGATTTTCTCTCCGGATTCAGGTGCATTAGGAAGGACGAGGGTCTCATCGTTCTGCAGTACAATCGTAAATTGCGCCTGTTGATTGTACTTTCTGCATATTTCTTCCGGATTTCCGTATTCAATGATTTCGCCCTGATTTAAAAGCGCAATGTTGTCGCACAGCTTAGACGCTTCGTACATGTTGTGGGTAGTAAGGAAAATAGTGATTCCCTTATGCTTCATTTCCAGTAACAGTTCATGAATAAAATCTGTAGTTGCAGGGTCAAGTCCGGAAGTTGGTTCATCCAGGAAGAGAAGAGAGGAGTCCTGCAAAATGGCTCTTGCCATATTCAACCGATTCCGCATTCCTTTGGAAAGATTCGATACCGTAGTTTTTCTTGCCTCATAGAGTCCGACTTTTTCTAAGGTTTCTTTTATTTTCTTTTTGTCTACTTTATAGATTTCAGCAAAAAGCTGCATGTTGTAATAAACGGTGAGTCTTTGATACAAAACAAAGCTGTCCATCATGATACCTATTTGCGTCTTTGTTTGCTTGGTGATGTGTTTTGTGTCATCGCCTAACACACGTCCGATTCCGGAAGTTTGTGATAGCTGACCGGTGAGAATATTTACTAAAGTAGTTTTACCGGCACCGCTCGGGCCGAGTAATCCGATGATTTCTCCTTTTTTTACGGAAAGAGAGATTCCTTTCAGAACTTCCTTTTCATTATAATTGTGGTAAATGTTTTTTAATTCGATAATTGTATTCATGTTTTTCGCCTCCTTGAGACATAGATTACGAGAGAACGATGAGAACTACAAGAGCACTTGAAGTAAGTTGCCAATATGGGAACATGAGTTGCCCGAATTTTTCTATTAATCTGTCGAAAAATATTTGACTATGCCGTAGAAAAAATACGGATAAACTTGCGAAAATTTGCGGATGATAATATAATAGGATCAAAGAAAGGATGGGATGCTATGTTAAAGAAATTTAGTGTAGAGAATTTTAAAGGATTTAGAGATAAGATTACATTTGATATGGGGTCTCCAAGCAACTATAGTTTTAATTCCGAGATTATCGAAAACAGTTGTGTAACAAAGGGAATCGTTTATGGAATCAATAGTTGCGGTAAATCTAATCTTGGATTGGCTATTTTTGATATTATTATTCATTTGACAGAAAAGCAAAAGCTTGCAAATAGCTATGACTTATATTTGAATATGAGTGGAAGAAAGTCTTTTGCTGAATTCGAATATATATTTACATTTGATGGACATGAAGTCGTTTACAAGTATAAGAAGACTGATGTAAATATGTTGCAGGAAGAAAGCTTGACGATTGATGAAAAGGAAGTTATCTATTATGATTTTGTAAAAGGTGAAGGATTTACACGTTTGGAAGGAACAGAAACACTAAATGCTACAATCAAGAATGATAGCCCGATCTCACGAGTGAAGTATGTAAATAGTAATTCTATTTTATCGGAACATACCGAAAATCAGATATTTAAGAAATTCATGGATTTTGTGGAGCGTATGTTACTTTTTTATTCTTTGGATAACAGAGGATATGAAGGCTTTATGAACGGGAGTGAGAGTATTGCGGAAGGAATTGTAAACTGCGGAAAAGTAGAAGCATTCGAAGAATTTTTGAAAGAAAACGATATTATTTATAATTTATATCCTTGTGAAGTGGACGGAAGAAAATCCATCTATTGTCGATTTGAGAATCAAGATGTGGATTTCTTTAAGATTGCGTCTACAGGAACTCGTTCTCTCGCACTTTTCTATTACTGGTATCTTAGAATGCAGAAAGCATCGTTTGTGTTCGTTGATGAATTTGATGCATTTTATCACTTTGAATTATCTGAAGATGTAGAAAAACGGTTAAGAAAGTTGAAAGGCGTGCAGATATTTACAACAACACACAATACGGATCTTATGAGCAATGATTTATTGAGACCGGATTGCTATTTCATTTTGAAAGACAACAAAATAAAAGCTATCGCAGACCTTACAGAGAAGGAATTACGTTTCGCGCATAATCTTCAGAAAAAGTATAAGGCAGGTGCATTTAATGGCAGATAGGGACTATAAAGCATTCATAGTCGAGGGGGAAGCCAGAGAACCAATTATTATGAATAGCACGAAAACAATTACATATGAAAAATATCTAGAGATAATAAATCCGCTTGAAATATACAAAATGGAAGAGTTGATAATGAAAAATCAATGCGTATTTATATTGAGTGCATTTCCGGAGTTTCTGATAGATTACTTTGGCGTACGACTATGGAGAACGTGTGTGAAGCATGTAAGTGATTTATTTGCTACG
>JAGAOE010000101.1 GCA_017623885.1 Eubacterium sp.
AGTCATTGCATCCGGGAGAAGATAGAGTTGATCGCCAAACAATTGTCTTTTTCCGTATAAAGGGCAAGTGAGCGTATTTGTGACAAACTGCTCGCATTCTTTCCAAATATCGGATTGAACGGTAGGGGTCGCTCCTTTTTTGCCGGATTTTTTTTGCATATGTTTGCTTTGTTTCGCAATCTTTTTCTGGTTCTTTTTCGCATTTGCATCTGTAATTTTTGATGTGGTATCACGGTCGGAAATGGATGCAAAATCAGATGAATCGGTATCATCCGGCATCGCAACAAACGGAGTCGGTAAATAGGCGGGGCGCGGTATGCGTTCGCCTTTTACACAAAAACGGGCGATAAAGTGGCCTTCGCCGCGTTGACGATGCGGGTAAATGCGACCGGTGCCGGGAAATGTGCCTTCTGAAATTCCCAGAGCAGCCGTGTCAATCGGTTCGAGTGTAAGCTGCGGGTAAGAATCGAGCAGCCACTGTACAATCTCTTCGTCTTCAGCGGGCGCGAATGTACACGTAGAATAGACGAGCAAGCCGCCCGGACGCAACATGGGAATTGCGCAGGAAAGAATCTCTTTTTGGCGATCGGCACACATGAGAACATTTTCCGGAGACCATTCGGTGAGAGCCGCATCTTCTTTGTGAAACATGCCTTCACCGGAACAGGGAGCATCTACGATAATGCGGTCGAAAAAGGATGGAAATGCCTGCTCTAATTCCTGGGGTGTATGATTTAGAACGACTGCGTTGGAAATGCCCAGACGTTCAATATTCTGTGATAATATTTTTGCGCGGTTAGGAATGATTTCATTGCTGATAAGCAGTCCTTTTCCGGCGAGACGTCCGGCAATCTGCGTAGATTTACCGCCGGGGGCGGCGCACAGATCTAAAATGACTTCTCCGGGCTGAGGGTCTGCGATTTCCACGACAGACATGGCACTGGGTTCCTGAATGTAATAAAGCCCCATTTCGTGAAATACATGCTTGCCGGGGCGGTCTGTCGAAGGGTAATAATATCCTTCCTGCGCCCAACGGACGCGCTCTAAAGAAAATGGAAGAAGTGTTTCAAAATCACTTTGATTCAGTTTCAATAGATTTCGCCGCAAGCCATAGGCGCGCTCGGAATCGTAGCTGTGAAAAAATGCTTCAGATTCTTCTCCGAGTGTGGCACTCATTCGCTCTATAAATGCAGGCGGAAGTTGTAAATTTGTGTTTATCTGTTTGTTCATATAGATTCCTTTTCTATTCAAATATATCGTAACTGTTCAGAAACCACCTCGAAAATACTAGATATTTCCACGGCGAGGCGTATCCGCCAAATAGTTTCATACAAAAACATACGCTGAAATGGTAAGTTAAAATTTCGCTTTAAGTATAGCTGTTTTCGGGCAAAAAGAAAAGGGCTTTGTGCGTGGCACAAGCCCTGTTATTTTTTGTCGGAGCCGACCGGGGTTCCGTAAAACTTACGGCTCCTTGTTTGAACAATATCATTATATGATAGAATTGTGAACCACATGTGTCGTAAATATAAAAGATTTCTAAAAAACCACTTGCTTTTTTTTGAAATGCGTGGCATGATAAATGCAACAAAGTTGCGCAGTTGCGCAAATGTGTCGGGAGGTACTTATGGGAGAAAGTGAAAAAAAGAATCTGACAATCGCAGATGTCGCGGATGCACTGGGAGTGTCAAAAACGACGGTTTCACGCGCAATTTCGGGAAAAGGACGCATCGGCGAGCAGACGCGGATGCGCGTGATGGAATACATTCAAGAACATGACTACCAGCCGAATGTCATCGCAAAGGGACTTGCGCAATCGAAAACCTATAATCTGTGTGTCGTTATGCCGGAGCATTACGGAATGTCGGATTTGACTTTTTTTCAGGACTGCTTGTTTGGAATCGAAAAAATCAGTGGCACGGTAGGATATGACGTCTTACTGTGTATTTGTAACAATCAGGATATTTTTTCGTTGGAGCGCATTATCAGTAACCGAAAGGTGGACGGTGTAATATTGATGTGTTCATTTGTCAAAGATGCACAAATCGAGTATTTGAAAGAAAAACAAGTGCCGTTTGTCATTATCGGAAGCAGTGATTATCCGGATGTGATACAAATCGACCACGATCATCGAAATGCGTGTAAAGAGCTGACCGGCGTGCTGTTGTTGAAGGGAATGGAGCGCATTGCACTGATTGGCGGGAATGAGACACATGTAGTTACAAAGTCGCGTTATGGCGGTTTTGCAGATGCTTATAAGCAGTGCGGAAAGGAAATCGATCCATCGCTTGTTTATCTGGGCTTGGATAATCCGGTACTCATTGATAAAACCGTGCGTGAATTGATTGCGCAATCGGTAGAAGCGATATTATGCATGGATGATGCGGTCGCAAATCATGTATTAAAAGCACTTCGCGAGGCCCATGTGGAAGTGCCGCAGCAGGTAAAAGTCGCATCGTTTTATAATGGTCTGCTGCTGGAAAATCATGTGCCTGCGATCAGTGCACTATCCTTTAATGCCAGAGAAATCGGTATGGTCGCATGCCGCACGATGATAGATGTTATCGAAGAGGTTCCGGTGGAACAGCGGACTTTGCTGCCTTATGAAGTGGTGCTGAAAGAATCGACGCAGTGAGAGGTTGGATAAGTTTGACATATATTGTGGTACAGGCAGAATGTCTTGCAAGGGAAGTGTTGTGCATTCTGCCAAATCCATTTATTTTTATTCGTCTTTTTTCATAATAGCTTTTTGGTTTCGTGGATGATATACTGTAAATCACTTATTTACATCGATATAGATTCTCTTGTCCACCGACAAGGGAGGTATTTCAACTGAACTATTCAAATCAAACATTTTTACAATCAGAGCTTCAGACTGCGACAGGACGAATTCCCTACAACATGACGAATGAAATGCTGAATGAATCAGCATTTCATTAAGTGCCTCCGGCGGATTGCACGAATTTGCAAATGAAACTGTTGCTTCGCAACGCAAATTCGGCATGGTAAAACGCTTCTATCAGCGTTTTACCAAATAGACTACATGTTCCGCGTCATTTTGCAGAAAAACCAGTTCGTTCTAAAAGGTCTGATAGCATCTTTGCTCCATTTGGAGCATCAAAATATCAAAAATATCGTAATTATTCAGTTCCTTCATAATTACGATGCAAAAATCCATTTAAAATTGCTTCGCAATGGGATTTTTGCATTTTGAATCATGTTCTTACGGTCTCAACAGCAAGTGTTTCGACCTATATGAATATAAACAATCCATGTTATAATTACAAATCCAATTAAGTTAGGGGAACAAATCGACAGTAAAGCATTCGTGATGGACATTCATGTCATCTTAAACGACGATACGTTGCTGAACTTAGAAATGCAGTTGCTCAACACAGGCAATTGGGTAGAGCGTTCGCTCAGCTATCTTTGTCGGATGTATGATCAACTGTACTCCGGCGATGATTATGCGGAAGC
>JAGAOE010000102.1 GCA_017623885.1 Eubacterium sp.
GACAATCTGCTGTCTATGTTTTTTGTAAACAGTATCTATGCAAAGCATGTAAACGATTATATTATTTTTCATTCCGGCGACGATTTTCATATCCGAACCGCTGCACTCCGTATGGTGTGCGAAAATCTAAACCGCGAACCGTACTGGCAGCTTATCATGACGAATACATTGATGAATATTTTTACGCTACTGCTACGCTATTATGAAAATAGTGCCGAGCTCCCTTCGATTGTAAAAAAGAAGGACTCTCAACGCTTTGGTCTGATTCGCTTTATTCAGGATAATTTTACAGATGTCACCTTAGATCAAATCGCAGAACGTTTTCATTACACGCCGGAATACACCTCCAAGCTCATCAAGGAAACGACCGGCATGAATTTCAAACAGATTTTGCAGCAGATACGCATCGAGCGCGCAGAATTTCTTTTGCTCGATACAAACATGTCTATCGCCAATATCGCTTATCAGGTCGGCTATGAAAATGTTGAGCATTTTATCCGCACCTTTAAAAAATTACACCACATTACACCTACCGCATACAGAAAAACAGAGGGTCGTGTCTACTGACACACCCTCTGTTTTTTAGTTTCGTATACATTTAAATAAATTGCGGTCTCTCACAAAATTGCTCATTTCATAGCACACAAGAATCTCATCCCAGTCCTGCGTTGCAAGCTCCGGAACCGACTCATTATAGTAGCGCAAATCAATCATCGTAATCTGTGCATACGATTCCAACAAATACGGAACCATGCTGTTTGCGTAGGAATCTTTGATAAGCAGCAATTTCCCGCCATCTTTCATCTGCGGATTTCGAACGGTAAGCATTCCGTAGTTTCCGCCAAAATATACTGCATATTTATCTTTACCGTCCAGCTTACTCCGATCATAGATTCCGTCCAACTCAGGCATTTGTTTCTCGCCATTAGCACCCAGCGCATCTGCCGGTGCTCCGTTTGTCTCTATCACCAAATCCTGCGGCAACGCCATCGGCACTTCCAACGTATCCGGCTTTTTACCGGGCAAGCCCGCCACCTTTGAATGTAGCGTTCCGTAAAAATCTTCTGACACACAGGCGATCTCATACGCCTGTTTTTCTTTTATCGTTCTATGCTGTGTATCCAAATAAACAGACGCTCCGATGTACGCACCGTTTGTCGTCCAATGGTGATCGGTGCAAAAATAAAGCGGTTCCAACGAATCGCGATGTGCACGCTCCAAGGCTTCACGCGTCTGCACCCAGCGCACCGAATCCATTTCACAAAGCAACATTCCCTGCTCTTCATAGGGCAGCGGATCATACACGACCGCTCGTTTTGGCAAATACTCCTGTAAAATGGTTGCCGGTGTCGGTATCAGCATCACAGAAATATCTGCCGGACTCTGCGCTGCCATCGCCGTCACATATCCGATATTTGTCCGGTAGTTTTCCATTGACAAATCACTCGCCACTGTTTTTTCAAACAAATAATTCTCTTTTCCGAGATACACACCATTGATTTCCCGATGATACATCAAATACTGACCAATCGTTGCCAGCTTTACCCAGCTATCACGCAACGGAAACTGATCTGCCGACAGTTCTGTCAGATTGCGCTGTACCTCGCCGGATAGCATTTCTTGCACAGACAACGGCACTTCCGTCGTGAGATATCGATTCTCCGTCGGCGAATAGGCGCGCTTTGGCAACGCAAATATCGCCACTCCGCAAATCACCAATATTCCGACAATGATGCACACATACCATATGTAATGCAACCCATTTACATTCTTTTTCTTTTTGTTCTCTTTCATACGATATCCTCATCACGTTTCAAACTTCCGGCATCACCATTTCACGCTCTGCCCGGTCACATCTGTATATTTTCTTTGTTATTAAAATCGAAAATACAAAAATGGATTGTAGCTTCCGTTTACCAAAAATGCAACCGACAACAGAAGCAATATAACCGTATAAATCATGCCAAGCACTTCTCGTGCTTTGCCCTCTGCCAATTTATCCACAATGCGCACCGGAATGGTCGTCGATGCCAACACAAGCACCTCTAATAGCGCAAAATGGGTATCCCACTCATACCACACAAGCGCATTCACCGGCTTCACACCGATTCCGATCATTGCCTTTAAATAGGTGCCTAACACGCTTAAATCGTCGCATGCAAAAATAACCCATCCAACGATGACCAGCACCAATGTGTACACATGTAACAACACCGCCGGCATTCGTTCCAGCCACTTTTTCCACACATATTTTTCACCTGTGAGCAGCACAAAATAATAGATGCCCCACAAGATAAAATTCCAGCCTGCGCCATGCCACAGACCGGTCAAAAACCATACAACCAACAAATTACAAATATGTCTCGCGACAGTTGTTCGATTTCCGCCCAGCGGTATATACAGATATTCCCGAAACCATGTGCCAAGCGTCATATGCCATCTGCGCCAAAATTCTGTAATGCTTTTCGATTCATAGGGATGGGAAAAGTTTTCCGGAAAATGAAAACCGAATATCGTACCCAAACCAATCGCCATATCGGAATAACCGGAAAAATCAAAATAAATCTGGAAGGTAAACGCCAACGCTCCCAGCCACGCCATCGCCATACTCATGTCATCGCCGCGATAACCCTGTATCTGCTCCCACAGCAATCCAATCTGATTCGCCAGCAACACCTTCTTTGCCAGTCCGATTACAAATCGCTGCAATCCCTTTGCCATATTCTCCGCAGACACGCTGCGCGCATCTATTTCCTTTTGCACATCCTGATAACGCACAATCGGACCGGCGATCAACTGCGGAAACATACACACATACATTCCAAATGAAATGATATTTTTCTGTACCGGTACTTTTTGACGATAGACATCTATCGTATAGGACATCGTCTGAAAGGTATAAAATGAAATACCAATCGGAAGCGCCAGTCCCAACAAATCTATCGTGGCACCACTCATACGATGAATGGTCTGCAGCACAAAATCCGTATATTTGAAAAAGCATAAAATACCCAGATTCCCTACAACAGACAATACCAATACGGCACGTCCCCACGTGTCATGCCGTCCTTTTTTCGTACATGCATCAATCGCCAACCCATTGCAATAGTCGAATACAGTCGAAAAAAGCATGATGAGAATATATTTCGGTTCTCCCCATGCATAGAAAAAAAGACTTGCCGCAAACAGCCACAAATTGCGTAGCTGTTTGGGCAATACCATATACATTATTATTACAAGCGGCAAATAGACACATAAAAACATGATACTGCTAAATACCATTGTGATTACCTCTCTTCAAATGCCTTTTGTACTAAACCACTCTTTTCACAAATAATCATCGTCACGCAGTTTCCCTTTTGTTTAATCACTGCGCGCTCAATAAATGCGAGCTGGTCCGGCGCATAAGATTCGAGCACGCCTTGTCGTTCTTTCAAATGTTCCTGAAACGTATTCATGAGTACTGCTGCATCCGTTCCGTCCTTTAGCTCTACCACAATGATTTCCTGCGGACCGCCATCTGCTGCGTATGCATAGAAATAAGATGCCACCCGGTCATAAGAAAACGTGCTGCATGCGCTGAAATTCAATTCTGCCTGCTCATCTTCACTCGTCACGACTTTCATTTCCGGCAAAGTAGTGTCTGCCGCAAGCATCACATCCTGCAACGCCTGCATATCCACCTGCGCGGTCTGCGTGTTCGTCTCTGATGTTTGCTCTTTCGCACATGCCACGCAACAGAGCAAACAGAACATACTGCAAAGCACACAAATACTTCTTTTGATTTGTTTCATTCTTGTTGCCTTTCTGCTTCTCTCTTTCTGATATTCTATTTTTCAGTCGTCTGCAAGGTAATGTCTATGACTTCATCTTTTATCGGCTCCATCGTCACGGGTACATCCTCCATTGTCACCGGCACATCCTCCGTTGAAATAGAAGAATCCATTCCGCCCGGCTCTGTAATCACACCGCTATCTGCCGGATTCATGAGCTGAATTCCAAACAGTGTATTGATTTTGTTCGTCATCTCAGACACCTTTGCAGGGTCCGCATCACCGATTGTAGACTGCGACTGCGAATAGTCAGTCAGATAAATCGCTAACACATAGCCATCCGCACCATCCGATAGCCACGCTGCTCCCAAGTCCATATTACCGCCCTCCGGCAAGGTATACATCGCTTGCTGCATCAGCATCATCATCTGATCTGCCAGTGCCATCTCCTTTTCGTCTATCGCATGCGGGAATTTAAAATACATATATTCCTGCTTTGTCTCCATCGCCGTCTTGATTTTCTCCGGCAATTCAAACAAATTTTGTACAGGCTGCGCATTTTGAACCGCATAGGAATACTTTGTTCCTTTCGCCTCCGGCAACGCCGAGTCATCCCACTCATGTCCATTTCGTGCAACTTCATCTGTCATGTTAAAATTACGGTATTTTGCACCGGTCGCATCGGAATATGCGTCTACGTGATACCACTCACCGTCATCCAG
Organism: Eubacterium sp.; assembly: GCA_017623885.1. GTDB lineage: Bacteria > Bacillota > Clostridia > Lachnospirales > Lachnospiraceae > W0P33-017. The sequence continues at coordinate 4,496 of JAGAOE010000102.1, forward strand.
CTTAACCATATCCCACGAGTGATACTCGTTATGTACAATATGTACATCCAAGCCTACCATGTTTGCCAGCAGTCGGAATGTCGTCGCATATCCCACGCAGACTGCCTGCTGACTCTTTAACACGCCGTGTGGCGTAAATGCCTGACCGCCGGTACCCGGACGCGAAATAAAATGACCGCCGCCCTGATTCACATTGCTTACGAGCCATTCATAAATCGCAAGTTCCTTTTCATAATCACTCATGCCGTCTTTTATAATCTCAGCGAGCACTTCTTTTGCCAGCTCATATGTTTCGAGGTCTTCGCCCTCCAGCGCAGACGCATCGCCTTTCAGGTATGCGTCCGATATATGCTGTGTGCTTCGAATCTCGTACTGTTCCATAATCACATATCCGTCTTCCTGATATGCATTCTCTTTCTCTGCTTCCTTTGCCTGACGCGCACGTTCATCATCAATAAACTGATTCACTTTCGCACTTTGCGCAGATAACACATCCATCAGCATCACATTCATACCGACTGACGTTGCCACTCCTGCAACCAACAGCGCAGATACGGCAAATCCTGCCGCATAAAGGAGTCCTTTTTTGCTCTTTTTTTGTTTTTTCGAAGATACGAGAGCATCCTCTACTATTTCCTTCTCATTTTCCTGCATTTTTATTACTTCTTTCTTTTTTTGCCTTCCGGCATTCTTATTAATTTGCATGCTTCAATGCCTTTTGCTTTTCGAAAAAGTCATCGATTGCCTGAATAATCTTTGCCGGCTCCAATGTTTTTAATAAATAGCCTGCCGGTTTTAAAGACATTACCTGTAACACGCTCTCCTTATCATCCTTACTCGTAAGGAAAATTACAGGCATATCCGCAAATTCCTGCTCCGCGCGAATCATTTCCAGCACCTGTTTTCCGTTAATAATCGGCATTTCATAATCCAACAGTACCAAATCCGGACGATTCGTAGCCAGATATTTAATCGCCATCGCACCGGAATTCGCCAGCACGACCTGATAATGATCCTCCAGCCATGCTTTTACATTTCGCAGCATCGCACCGGAGTCATCCACAACTAAAATTTTCTTTTTCGACTGTGTACTGAACTTCTGAACAAAATTGTCAATCGATTCCACCATATCATTGATGTTCAACGGTCTGGTAAATTTCTGACGCACCACACTCTCGCTGACCAGACTTTCGATTTCCTGCAGTTCACTCAGGCTGCCCGATATAAATACCGGAACTTCATGTTCTGCTGCCCAGTCTTTTACGAATACAAGTGCCTGCTTTTTTTCCACCAATACTTCGTCACCATAAATCAGAATCGCACTGATATTTTCATCGATTCTGCTAATGGTATTTATATTCGCGTGAATCGTTTCTACCTCATACTCAGACTCCTCAAATTTTTCCTTTAAGGTGAGCATCAAATATCCCTGCGTTTCCGTGATAATCACTATTCGTTTCTGCATGTTATCCCTCCTTCAAACTAGTCATCCATGCATCTGTCAGCTCCATAATCTCCATCAGAGCGACATCTGCCAAATACGCTCTTAATTCATCCATTCGTGTTTCATCTGTTTCTGCGATTCGGCAGCCTTCCAGCTCCTTCATCACAGCATCTGCAGTGTCGAGATCAAAACTGTCTGCTGCATCGTGTAAACTCTGCAACAATTCAATCAACTGCTCCGGTGTGCGTTCTTCCTTATTCACATTCTGCACACGCGCAAATGGCTCCAGTATCGGCTTGTAGCTGCGATATGCTTCCAGTAATGCCGGTGTCTGCTCCTGAATCGTCTCCACATCACCTGCATTTCCGCAATCCTCCATACGATGGAACCACTCGGACAACGCACAGTCTCCAATCATACGTGATGTGTTTTTCAACGCATGTACTTCTATCGTGTAATCGCGAATCAATCCGTCTGCCACACACTGCTCCAGCTTTTTCGATTTGCTGTCGATGAGCTTGTAGAAATCACCGAGCAATTCACGCCACAGCTTTTCTGTACCGCAGCAACGGATTCCTTCCGCTTTGTCTATATTGCCCAAAGCTTTCTCCGCCGGAAGTGTCTGTTCTTCTGATACCGGCTGTTCATCCGCCTTCGCCGCATTCGCTCCTTCTACCACTTTCTTTACCAAGTCACGCGGCAGCCAGCGCTTAATCACCTTACAAATCTCGCCCAGCTCGATCGGTTTTGCCACGAAGTCATCCATTCCGGCTTCTTTAAACTTCACACGCGCGTCCATCAATGCATGTGCACTGAGTGTAATAATCGGAACGTTCGTATAATATTCGCCCTTCATGCCACGAATTTCTTCTGTCGTTTCCACACCATCCATCACCGGCATCATATGATCCATAAATATGATATGATACGGCTGGCCTTTTTCGAGTCGATCTTGAATCATTTCAATCGCCCGTCTTCCGCTGTCTGCTGTCTCCATTGTCATCTGCAACGGTTCTAAAAGTCCGGTCGCTACCTTTAGGTTCATCTCATTGTCATCGACAATCAGAATGCGGGCCTCCGGAGCAACAAAGCTGATGTAGTCCTCGCGATAATCACAATTGCATGCTTCTTCATGGTTTAAGACCTGACAGAAGTTCAAAGAATACAATGGCTTGTTGATTTTTCTTACGTCGGTCAGTGCGCTCTCATCTGTCAGCGGATTGAGCAATATGCAAATCTCACCGAGCTGCTGTTTGCGCTCCGGCGAAATATCCACCAGATTTTTCTCTCCGTCCACATCGGTAAAGAAGAAATCTACCGGTTCTTCCGGGAGACGGTCTCTCGTGTTTTCCACATATCTGACACCGAACTGTTTGCAGAGATTTCGAATCTGATTTACGAACGGCAATGATTTCGACCATCCGCCGACACGTATCTCCTTTTCTCCCTGTTCCTTCAGGGTAGCTGACGGCTGATCTTTATCGTGCTTTTGGTGAATGTTGAAGTAGAACTCACTTCCTTCACCATATGCACTGATTACACCGATTCTTCCACCCATCATCTCTACCATTTGCTTCGAAATCGACAGTCCGAGACCGGTACCCTCTTTGTTGTGGTTTTTCTTGCTATCCACCTGTGAGAATGACGAAAACAGCTTGTTCTGGTCTTCCTCACGGATTCCCTGACCGGAATCTTTTACGGAGACGAGCAATTCCACATCATTTTCTGTCACCTCGCCAACCGCAATTTTTAATCTCACATATCCTTCATCGGTAAATTTAATCGCATTGTTAACCAAATTGATAATAATTTGACGAATTCTAAGTTCATCACCATACAAAGAATGCGGCAAACGTTTGTCGATATCAAAAATCAACTCTACACGCTTCTCGCCCAGACGTGTCAAAAATATCATGCCCAAATCACTCAGCAATGACATCGGCTCATAAGGAGCTTCCACCAATTCGAGTTTTCCGGACTCGATTTTTGAAAAGTCCAAAATATCATTAATGATTCCAAGCAACGCATTACCGGAATTTTTAATATTTCTCAAATAACCAACATCCTTTGCCGGCAAATCTTCTCTAAGCAAAATTTCAGTCATACCAACAATCGCATTCATCGGTGTACGGATTTCATGTGACATATTAGAAACAAACATTGATTTTGCCTGATTGGCTTCCTCTGCCTGCTGCTTCAATGCCTGCATGATTTCAGCCTGCTCTTTTGCGCTCTTTATGTAGTAATAGCTCTCTGTAATATCATTCAGCACATACAGCTTTCCAAAATATGTATTGCGATCCGTCAACAGACGACTCACTACCTCATACACATGATGGTCCTGCTCGTAATTGACATTGTCAATAATACACTCGTCCAGTTTTTCCCATATCTTCAGATGGTCTGCTGCGATTGTAAAATCAAACATATCTGAAGCCTTTTTGTTATGGAAAATCAAAGAATTTTCACTATCCAATACAATCAATGCATCCGACTGTTCATCTACCGCCAAATCCTTTGCCATCGAAATCGTATTCAGCAGATGATTCTGGAATAACGCAGATGCCAATAAAAGTGTTGCGACTAAATAA
>JAGAOE010000103.1 GCA_017623885.1 Eubacterium sp.
CAAGCTGTTTACCGATTATAATCATGTTGTAGCGCAAATTTTGCTGACCGGTGCAGACTTTGAACATGAGCAGCGGCGTATCAATTTGGAGAATACGTTATTCCGACTGTTGGAATTAGGCTCGATACCGATTATAAACGAAAATGATACGATTGCGACCGAAGAGATTTCAGTTGGTGACAATGACACATTGGGGGCGATTGTCGCAAAGTGTGTGCGCTCCGATCTTTTGGTTATTTTATCGGATATTGATGGTCTGTACACGGCAGACCCGAGAAAAGACAAGAATGCGAGATTTATATCGCAGGTAGATGAGATTACGACAGAGATAGAAGCGTTGGCAGGCGGTAGCGGCAGTTCACTGGGCACCGGTGGTATGGCGACCAAGTTGCACGCAGCACATATCGCGACAGAGGCCGGTGTAGATATGGTGATTGCAAATGGTGCGAGACCGGCTGTTTTGTATGATATCGTAGATGGAAAACGCGTAGGCACCAGATTCATAGGGGAGGGAAACCGATGACGACACAAGAAATATTAGAAGCAGCGCGCAGTGCAAAAGCACAGATGGCGATGGCTGATGAGCAGCAGAAAAATGCTGCATTATATGCGATGGCTGATTGGCTGGAGACAGAGACAAATGCGATTTTGATTGCAAATGAAGCAGACATGAAAGCGGCGGAGGATACGATTTCAGAGGTGATGCTGGATCGTTTAAGACTGACAAAAGAACGAATTGCAGATATGGCAGAAGGTATTCGTCAGGTGGCACAGCTTCCGGACCCGGTCGGAAAAGTTCGGTACAGTCACAGCAGACCGAATGGATTGAAAATAGACCGCGTTGGCTGTCCGCTCGGTGTAGTGGCGATTATTTATGAGAGCCGGCCGAATGTGACAAGTGATGCGGCGGCGTTGGCGATTAAGAGCGGAAACGCCTGTGTGCTTCGTTGCGGAAAAGAAGCTTGGCGCAGCAGCGCAGCGATTGTACACGCATTAAAACAGGGATTAGCTGCGAAAAAATTACCGATGGAGGCAGTAAATCTGATTGAAGACACAACACATGACAGTGCGAATGCATTGATGACGGCAGTCGGTTATGTGGATATGCTGATTCCGCGCGGTGGAGCAGGATTGATTCGTGCCTGCGTCGAGCAGGCGAAAGTGCCTTGCATACAGACCGGAACAGGTATCTGCCATATTTATGTAGACGCGACAGCAGACTTGAAACAGGCGGTTGATATCGTAGAAAATGCAAAGACGAGTCGCCCCAGTGTATGCAATTCAATGGAAGTATGTCTGGTGTCAGAACGTGTGGCAGACGAATTTTTACCGATGCTAAAACAGCGTCTGGTAGATGAACGTCAGGCCGCAGGTAATGTGCCGGTAGAGCTTCGTCTGGATGCGCGTGCAGGTGCGATCATCGAGGGTAGTGCAGCAGGAGAAGCGGATTTTGATACGGAATTTTTAGATTACATTCTGGCTGTAAAGGTAGTGAAAGATGTGGATGAGGCGATTGCGCATATTTCAGAGCATTCGACCGGTCATAGTGAATCGATTCTCACACAGGATGAGAGCTGCGCAGCGCGCTTTACGTCAGCAGTTGATTCTGCGGCTGTCTATGTGAATGCTTCGACACGCTTTACAGATGGTGGTGAGTTCGGTTTGGGCTGTGAAATGGGAATTTCGACACAGAAACTACATGCCAGAGGACCGATGGGATTGGATGAATTGTGCAGTTATAAATATGTGATACGTGGAAACGGCCAGATTCGATAGGAGGCAAGAGACGTATGAGAACGCAAACGGATGGTTTTAAGAAAACGAAATCAAAGAGAGTGTCACACAGAAACCGTTTGTGTATGCTGCTTTGTTTTTGCCTGATTGTGATACTTGGCGTGACAGATGTACCGTCATGTTGGGCAAAAGCAGATTCTACAGGAATGGTTGCATGGGCAGCAGAAACGCAGTCGGTGACTGCTTCGGCACAGATGTACGGTGCGGCGAAGACGAAAACACCGGTGGAAAAATACGGACGGCTGTCTGTAAAGAAGGGAAAGCTGGTCGGTGAAAACGGAAAAGTCGTACAGCTCAAAGGCGTGAGCTCGCATGGTATGTCATGGTATCCGCAGTATATGAATAAAAAGGCATTCAAAACAATGCGGGACAAATGGGGCGTAGAGGTTGTACGTTTGGCGATGTATACGGCAGAGTACAACGGCTATTGCACCGGTGACAAGGAAAATCAAAAAAAATTGCGCAAGCAGATTTATCAGGCGATTGATGCGGCAGGGGAGCTGGGAATGTACGTGATTGTCGACTGGCATATTCTGAGTGACAATAATCCAAAGATTTATCAAAAGCAGGCGAAATCGTTTTTTAAAACACTTTCGAAGCGCTATGCAGGTGCAGAACATGTGTTATATGAG
>JAGAOE010000014.1 GCA_017623885.1 Eubacterium sp.
ATTCAGCGGATCGGTGTGTGAATACATGAAGCGGTAATATGCGCCGAAAGACTGGTTCCCCTCCGAGAAATTAAAGCCCAGTTTGCCTAATGCGCTGTTCTCCGGGAAAATGCTGTTAAATGTCGTTCCGATTTCAGTCGGTTTCCCGTCATAGGTCAGCCTATTGGTTGTAGAGCCTTTAATAAGGCTGTTGTCATGGTCATAGCAACCTGTGCCGAACAGCTCCCATTTCCCGGAATGATAGCTGAAATCAAGCATGTCGTTCACAGACCATTTGCGCCGGATACGGGTCTCGACCTCATTGCTTATGCTGAGCCCCTGTACAAAATTCCTGCGTGTCGTGATTTTGAGAACGGCATTGGTAGTGCTTGCATATTGGGCACCGGGGGCTAATATAAGCTCCACGTTCCGGATATTTGAGGATTGCAACTGACGCAGTTCCGAACCATCACGCATGGGCCTACCGTCAATATATATTACGGGTGTGCCTTTCCCGGTCACGGAAACAGCGTTGTCCTCGACAGAAAGCATCGGTAGCTGCTGTAGGACATCGAGGGCATTTCCGGCATTTTGCAGGCTTGAACCCGAAATGGTGGAAACCAGCGAACTTCCTACAAGTTTTGTAGCCGGTTGTTTTGCTTTGACCACGACCTCTTGCAGCTCCCGGATTAAAGAATCTGAAGGTTCAAAATCTTGTCCATAGATATTTATCCAGGCAGAAAATAGGATAATGATTAAAGAAAGAAATTTATATTCCATAATGTTGATTATTATCTTTTACGCTATCGTTCTAACAGCATATTATTGTAATACTTAGCAGATATACACTACTTTTTCAAGTGTTCATCAAGCCATCGATAGGCTTGCTCTTTCACTTCAGGTGGGAAACTATGTCGACCTTTATTTTCCTCGAAGAAAAGTGTATTTATACTGCTGCCTTTGCCTTCATTGAGATAAGCATTTTTGAAAATTTCCAATTCTTTTTCAGTTGCCTTATCATTGATATCCGGTTGTCCATCGCCCCATTGATGCGCCCCTTGAATAATAAAGAATGCACGCGGCGCAATCTTTCCTATATAGTCATGAGTGTCTATTCCGGTCTTTACACTGTTTGGCATTGCCAATGAACCAAAAACACCTCCGGGTCGATTATAATCCCAATAGCTGTTCATTTCCATCGTTCCGCAGTTTGCAACAGAAGCCTTCACTCTCGTATCAAAGAACACGAAATATGACATAACATTTGCCCCAGCCGAATGACCGATAGCACCGATATTATCAGCATCCACTTCAGGCAAAGAAACAAGCACATCAACAGCTCTTGAGAGATCGTAGGCTTCTTTGCCCCAGCAGTTACGACCTTCAGAGAGCAAAACTCCGTTACGTTTCAGCCACGAATACATATCGCGCTCTGTATCCGGCTGTGAAAAATCGCCCCAGTCCTGACATATCTTGCGGCGGTCGGCATGATAATACCTGTCAGGACAGATTACGACATAGCCACGTTCAAAAAGTTCCTTTCCATAATACATTGTGCTGTCGCCCATAATTCCCGCAGGTTCTGCCTTTCCGATGTGGAAATTAACATCGTCCTGATGTATGGCCACAATAGCGGGTGCTTTTTTGCCATTTTTTAGACTTGGTACGAAAAGGAATGCAGAACCCCAATCATCCGGAGTGTGAATCATCGGGTTTCCCGCTTCTATGAAGTAGCGGATTTTGTAACGTATGCCATTCTTCAATGGTACCTGTTCAAGAGTATCTATTCGTAGAGGTTGACGTTCCGGCATTTCGCCTAAAAGCTCGATTAAAGCCTCTCTATCATGTGCTGTCACCATAATAGATGAAAGACACATGAAAATTATAATTAATATTCTAATCATAATTGAATGAGTTTTGAGATTATAAATTGCGATATTTCTGTTTGTATCTGAGATATGCAACTCCGAAAAATGCGCCTATTGAGATTAGATACCATACGATAATCGGAGGCTGTTTGCCAAGACAGATTAGAAGTCCGGCAAGGAAGCATCCTACGGCAAGGTTATATGAATACCTTTTAAGCAGTTTCCCACGGCAGATTTGGATGACATATTTCTCCGGCACATCGGGATACTCTGATGTGTATTCCGCAACCATCCGGAAAAAGATATGCGGGAAGCAGAATCCGGCAAGGAACGCGACAATGCCACCTGTTGCCATCAGCACGATATAGAACGGAGTTATAAGCCCATAATAATAGCTTATCTCGACTCCATCGAGCCATGCTGTCAGGGCAAACAGCACTGTCAGAATGATTATATATCCGACAGTCGTTAACAGTCCATATTTGAGCGATTGCATCATACGATTTTGTTTTGATTTACGATGCAAAATTACGTCAGATATGGCGGACAGCAAACTACAACACCTTACATCAGCAGATGTAAGGTGTTGATATTCAGATGTGACGAAAATTAAAATCTTACATTGCCTTACACGACCACGATTCAGGCAAAATATCGGAGGTATTCTTCTTTCCGAGGCGATTCCCCTTTGGCGATTATGGATTTCAGGCGGGATTTATAAACATAGATATTGCGCAAATCGGAATTGATGAAGATGCTGATTGACGACAGCGAGAACCCGCAGAAAAGATAGAGGGCGAGCCGGTATTGTGAAGCTGACAGCTTCGGATAGTCAGCCTTGAAATTATCCATCAGTCCGCTCTTATACCCATTGACAATATCAATCAGCTCCTGCGTAGTTGCATCGGAACTGAAATCTACAATCGAATTCTTGACCTCAGCATAGATGCGCTTTTGTTCCTGACCGGTCTCCTTAC
>JAGAOE010000104.1 GCA_017623885.1 Eubacterium sp.
AAAGATAGTGATTGCAAATAAGACAAAACATGATATGATTATGCTACAGATTTTTTGGCAAACGGCATCAGGCTACGCCAAAAAGACAAATTTATGGCGTGGAACGCGCGGATAGGAGCCATTTATGAAAGCATATCGCAATATGAATAAAGAAGAACTGCTGGCGTTGAGAGAACAGCTCAGTGCAGCTTATGAGGATGTGAAAGGAAAGGGACTGAAGCTGGATATGTCCAGAGGAAAGCCGGGCTTTTCACAGTTGGATCTGTCGCTGCCGATGCTGGATGTGATTAACAGTTCCTCAGATATGAGAACGGTTCTCGGAAACGATACACGTAACTATGGTGATTTGGATGGTATCGGTGAGTGTAGAAGACTTCTGGCAGATATGATGTCTGTAAAGAAGGACAATGTGGTCGTGTGTGGAAATTCCAGCTTGAATATCATGTATGATACCGTTTCAAGATCTATGACAAAGGGTGTGAACGGTTCTACACCTTGGGCACAGCTTGATAAGGTGAAATTTTTGTGCCCTGTACCGGGATATGACAGACATTTTAAAATCACGGAATACTTTGGCATAGAAATGATAAATATACCGCTTTTGGATGACGGCCCGGATATGGACCTCGTGGAGCAGTATGTAAACAATGACGCAGCAGTAAAAGGTATCTGGTGTGTGCCGATGTATGCAAATCCGACCGGTATTTCGTATTCGGATGAGGTGGTCAGAAGATTTGCAAATCTGCGTCCGGCAGCAGAAGACTTCCGTATTTACTGGGATCATGCGTATTGCCTGCATCACTTATACGAAGATCAGCAGGATGAGATTTTAGATATTTTGACAGAGTGTGAAAAAGCCGGTAATCCGAACATGGTATATATCTTTGCATCGACTTCAAAGGTTACATTCCCCGGTTCCGGTGTATCTGCGATTGCTTCTTCGCAGGAAAACATTGAGTTTATCGAGAGTCAGATGACCGTGCAGACGATCGGCCATGACAAGATCAATCAGCTTCGCCATTCACGTTATTTTAAGGATATCAATGGCATGAAGGAGCACATGAAAAAGCATGCAGAAATCATGCGTGGCAAGTTCGAAGCCGTATTAGAGGTACTGGACAAGGAATTAGAAGGTTTGGAAATCGGTACTTGGACGAGACCGCACGGTGGATATTTCATTTCCTTTGATGCGATGGAAGGCTGTGCAAAGGCGATTGTAGCAAAGTGTAAAGAGGCAGGAGTCGTATTGACCGGTGCCGGAGCTACATTCCCGTATGGAAAAGACCCGAAAGACAGCAATATTCGTATCGCACCGTCCTTCCCGACACCGGAAGAGATGGCACAGGCGACAGATTTGTTTGTGCTCTGTGTAAAACTGGTGAGCGTAGAAAAATTGTTAGAGGCTATGAATTAAAAACTTGAATTAAAAATAGCAATCGAATAGAAATAAAAAAGAATCTCGTTTATGAGGTTCTTTTTTTACATTTCGAATATGAACGCGTACAAAAGAAAACATTGCGCTGATATGTGGGATTCGATATAATTTAACTGATAAATTGCCTATAAATAATGGGGAAATTGACACTGGAAGCTGAGTTAGAAAAGAGATGTGGGGTGTTTATGGAAATCACGGAAATCCTAGAAACAAATTATCATGCGTTTGAGAATATTTTGCCAAAATATAAGAAAAAACGACCGGCGTGTTTGTGGGGATGTGTGGTAGATGACACAGCGGTTGGTGCAGTCGCAGTAGATATCATAAATGATAGCTGCAGCATAGAATGGTTGTGGGTGGCACCGGGATATCGGAAAAAAGGAATCGGCGGTGCACTGTTAGATACGGCGTGTAAAGCTGCAATTAAATGGTCAAAGCAACAGGTGACGCTTACCTATTCTGCAGATGAAGTATGGTCGGATGTAATAGAATATATGCTATGGATGCGCGGATTTCAGGTGTCTGAACAGTCCTATCCGATGTATTGGCTGCAAGGGGAAGCGCTGGTGAATGCACCGTTTTTAACGAAGGTGGATTTGATTGGCGATGCGCATGTCGTGTCGTTATCGAAGCTGACGCGCAGCCAGATGCAGGAACTGCTCGCGGAATGCAAGGCATCGGAAAACTATTATGTCAGTCATGCGGAATACGAGCGTGCAGATGAAACGCGAAGTAAGGCATTGATTCAAAACGGATACATTCAGGGGATTATTTTGATGAGTGTGTTTGGTGAAGAAGATCAACTGAGTTTGGATTTGTTGTATTTTAGAAAATCTGATTTGCGGAGTGTGCTTGCATTGATGCAGCAGACCGCAGTGGCGGCGTTAAAACATCCGTCAGGACTGAGAGAATTTCGATTTATTTGTACGGAAGAGGTCGCGGAGAAACTTTGCCAACGACTTCTGGGAAATCAGAAACCGGTGATGATGAAATATTGTCATGGAATGCTTCAAACAAATTTGTACCAGGAAAGGAGCAAGGCTTATGTGTAATTCGCAAGAGCATCTGGAAATGCAAAGAAACGTGCAGGAAAAAGGTGTCATTCAATATGAAAGGGAGCGACAGGAAGCGTTGATGCGCGAAATGCCGAACCTTCAGACCGGTAGAGTGATGACGTACCATCAGCATGTTTTGACACCGGTCAAGAGCGAAATGATAGAGGCAGAATTGCAAAAAGGTTTGCCGTTATTTACAAGTAAAGCAAAAAAGAAGGCGTGGAGAGCACAGATGACCACGCTTTTGGCTGGTTCGAAAGCGAGAGAAAAATTTTTTGAGCCGACGGAGCGCGCTACAAAGGAAGCTACGAAACGTGTAAATGCGCTCCGTGAGCTGGAAAAGGAGTCGAGCGTTCCGGTTTTAGCGTATGTGGATGTGATGAAAGAGACAACGAAAGAAGCATCGGAGTCGCTAAACGGAATTTACAGTGGAAGTAATCAGGCGATACGGGATATGAGTACGCTTTTGGATGAGTTATGTCAGTTAAAATCCGGAAATAATCTGACGCAGGAAGCGATGGTGGGTCTGGTGGAACGCTATCTTTCCATGAAAGCAGCGTTGGGGCAGGAAGATGCGGCAAATGCGGACTTGCTGCGTGAAGCGAGTATGAATCCATCGAATTATTCTGCGTGCTATGTGTTTCTTTTTCACAATCTTGCGACCATGCTTTCAAAATCATTAAATGAAGTGCCGATGGATCAGGTAAATGTGGATGTATTTGCAAAGCTGCAGGGATGGATTGTGACTTCCGGTACGACAGCGTCTGCCTTAAAGATTTGTGATGATTATCAGGCGCAAAAACGGTTACACCAACAGGAAGTGGAAAAAGAAGAAGCAAAAAAAGCACAGAGAAAAAGAGCGATGAACGAAATGACGGTGTTTTTACGCGAGTATCTCTTGTCATCACTGCCGGCGATGGGAATTCAGATGGAAGATGAGACGATGATTGACCGAGTGATTGATCAGTTGGTGACGACATCTTCCTATGATTGGGATGATGTGATAAAGGCGAAAACAGAGACACGGTTTCGTCAGAATCAGGAGAATCTCAAACGTGCATTGAACGATCGACCGGAAATCATTCTACAAAGACAAAAGGATGAATTGTTCCGTTATATTGTAAAAAGTGAGCTCATAAATGTACTGCGACCGATGGATGACAGTATTCTGGCAACGCTTGTGGAAAAGGCAATGAACGCACATGCGGATGAATTGGAGAAATATCGCAAGCGCAGAGAGTTTCTGATTGCCGATAAAGGCTTGAGTCGTTTCCAAAATCTTTTGGAGATGGAAGAAGTAAAACAATTATTAGAGGCAGATGCGACAGAGAATGAATTTAAAGAACGTGTCAGACAATTGTCTGAGCGGGCGGATTACAATCTCGGACAGGCAGAGCTGCTTCTAAATGAGCGGATTACACCGGTGAATTTTGAGCGTGTTTTTCGTGAACTGATGAAGCCCGAAAACTGCGGAATTACGTTTTTACAAGGCACGCGACAGGAAATCATGGCAAAGGTCGGTTATTATCTGCGGGAAGATATCTTAGAGCAGATATTGCCGGGTATCGTTGAAAATGAGAAAAAAGTCAGAGACGCATTAAAGGCGGCAAAAGTGAGTCCGAGCTGGCGGAAGATTTGTTGCAGAAACGTGTCGGCAACGGATACGTTTGACGAAATGAAATATAAGATGCGGAATGCGCGCGTAGATGAACAGACGAAAGAAAATGCGCTGAATCTCCGGTCGGGAACAAGGGCATATCCGCTTGAGGCGTGGAAGCAATTATTAGAGTGGCAGAAGCAGCATATGCATCTGGAGATAAAAGAATTTTGTGAAGAACTGGATGCAGAGTTGGAGAAAATGACGCGCACCTATATCAATGAACAGCCGGGTTATCTGATGTACATAGAGCTGCGCGGATATCTCGAAAATGAAAAACAGACACAGCCCATTGAGCAGGAGAAAGCGCATGATTATAAAGAGAGTATTCGAGGAGAGCTGCTGTGCAAATGGGAAGGCTTTGGCGGTCTGTTGGACGGATATGAAGACTGTATCATGCAAGCGCTTGAGATAAATCTGAAAAAAAGAAACATGAAGCATGCGTTTCTTAAAAAAGTAAAAAATAACGATGATTTGAACAATCTGACGTATGAAGAGCTGCAGATGCTGGTAAATCGACTGCGCGTAAATATCGGAAAATGTGTGCAGGAGTGGCACGGACTGTCGGGCGCAGATGTAGAGCGCGTGCGCGAAAAGCTGCTTCCCGAAATGCTGGCAGGTACATTAGATGCAGAGAATATTTATGACCGCGCACATGAAATCAGCATGGAACTGATAAATCAGGAGACGGCAAGGGAGATGCGTTTCCATTATCAGATTGGAGCACCGCAGCTTCCGAAAGAAGGAAACGTGCAGTATCAGCATGTGGATGATACAAATTCGACTGCGATGTTTTCAAAGCTGTCACGTACACAGAGACGTATCGAACGATTTGATACAGCACGCAAAGCGTGGAAAATGCTGGAAGCACATGGATTGACGCTGCGTGTTGTGACAGAAGCTGTTCGTCTGGATGAGACCGAAAAAGAAAATGACCGGGCTGAAAAATTGCATAAGTTTCTTCTCGGTGAGCTGAAAAAACGGAACGATGACGAGGCGAATAAGTTATATGAAGAATTGAATAAAACAGGATACAAGGAGTATATTCAGGAGTTTCGAATCGCCGGAACGGAAGAGTTTTTGTTTGCAAAAGAAACGCATCCGGAAGATTACAGAAAATTGACTTCTGCAGAGCGAACAGAGTATGATCCGGTTCTGATTGAGCAGGGGAACTGGGTGATGAAGCGAACAGAGCAGTTGTTACAGTTACTGGAAAAATATAAGCTGAACACACGCGCAATCGCTCGCTACCGTGCAAAGATGAGACCGTTGCTGGCAGGCTTGCAGATGGGAGACAGTGAACAGATTTACGAAGAAAATAAGAAAAATTTCGGTGTGAAAAATTGGGAAGAGGCGCTGGATGGACTGGAGAAGTATTTCCTTGATTTGACGGATGACAGTCAGGTGACAGAAGAAGAGGATTTCTTTGTAGAAGCGACAATCAGAGTTATCGCAGACCGACAAAAAAATCTGAATACATATAAAGGGAATGTATTGGAGCCGATTCTTCCGCTGCTATATAAAGATGAAGCATTTTGGACAGCGTTGGTGGCAGATGAACAGGTCGCTTTTGCAAAACGTGTAGATGCACTTTACGAGAAATTGGAACTGCCCTTGCTGATACTGCAAAAACGATATTCTTACGGAACCGAATTTAAAAAGCAGTTAGTCAGTGCATTGGGCAAGGAAATCTTATATGGCGAGGAGCGAAGCCGAAGCGAGTGGGTACAATTGTTTGATGAGTATTTTGACCGCTTCTGCAGACATGAGATAAAGGGTGTTTCGATTAAACAGCGTCATGAGAAGCTGATAAAAGAGAATCCGAAACAGGCGTCTTATTTTACGGAAATTTTGCTGGGACATCGGGAAGGACTTCAACTGATGCTGGATGAAAAGCGGTTGCAGGGAATATTAAAATACTGTGCTGTGAATATCGAAAATAACGAAGCGCTGCTTCGAACATTTTTGGCAGGAAAAACAGAGCTGTCTGAAGGGGATCGTGTGGGATTTGAGATGTACCTGCGCGCAGAGATACCGTACACAGAAAAAGAAGAATTTCAGAATTGCTTAAATGACCGGTATCGGAAGTTTCTGCAACTTAAGCAGGAGACCTTACAGCAGACAGAGCAGAGCGTAGCGGTCATGAGTGAGCGGGAAAGAATGCTTCGCGATGTGGCAGAACACAAACATGCGGGTATAGAAGAAGACGGCGAAGAGAACTTGAAGCTTGAGAAAATACGTGAAGAGATGCGGGCGGCAGGTTCGCCGTTACTGGCAGCATTAGGTGTGAAGAAAGCACCGTCGGCGCGTATGGTTAAAAACGCGAAAAAGACGTTGGAAGAATACGGAAAGCTGCCAAAGAATGTAGCAGATTGTCTGTTTGAACGAATCCTTTCCGGTGCAAAAAAAGAAGTGCTGGATGCGGATGTACAGTGGCTGCAGAATGCGAATTCCTATATCGAACGATTCAAGCTGGAAGACTTGACACAGACCTCTCATATCAATGCAGAATTATTGATGTTTTTATTTATCAATTATCGCGGGCAGGAAATCACAAGCGATCTGGCGTGGGAAGGCTATCTGAAGCTCGGCGAGCGTCATGCGATGGTGAACGGATTGATGGACAGAAATATGTCGCTGGCATTGAAGTATCGTCCGACATCGTGGAATATTTTGCCGGGCGTGCAGGAATTACAGTCGAATACCTCGACGTTTGTATTGAAAGAAAATTCACTGTTTGCGGCGGAGCATCGGGCAGTGATGGAGGCAATGGCGGTCGGCATCTATACGATGAAAGAGGATGCGTTTGCAAGTCTCGTGTCAAAGAAGAAAACATATTTTGAGACAGCGGCAGAGGTGGATAAGATTTTTGCTGAAGTGATTGACGCATATACAGAGTCGGCTGAGGAGAAAAAGGCAGTATATATCGGTCTGCATGAGTATTTCCATGCGGATATCGTAAAGGGCAGAGAATATCTGGATGCAGAAGCATTGCGTACAAAGGCAGAAGAAATCCTAAAAGATGAAAATTACCGCAGAGCCTTGCTATCCGGCGGAGAGATGGAGCATAGCTCCTATGATGATTTGAGTGAACAGGAAACAACTTTGCACACGACAGAAAATCGAAAAACACTGGAGCGTTTTTTGGCGAAACCGGAGAATTTGGAATTTCGCGAGGCATATCAGCGTCTGGATGTCGAGCAGCGAAAAGTGTTTGCGCTGGCAGTGCTGCAGGGGGATCAGTCGGATGTACTTCCGAGTGCGTACTATGTGTGCGATAAGGATTTGATGGAAGGACGCCGCCAAGTCACGGAAATGCAGTTGGAAATGTATGCAGCACATGAGCATTTTCAACCGCAGATTGCGTATGAGCGTGTGATGGATATCTTACGTCAGGCAAATGGACAGATGAATAAAATCGCGTTTAAAAATGCGATGAAGCTGACGGAAAGCTATATCCAAAAGCATCAGGAAAAGATAGCGCGTGACTGGTCGCTGTTGGCAGACGGAGAACACAGTATCGAGTCTGTGAATCGGATATTCGAAGTCAGTCACCCGGAACGAAGAAAATCGCTTCCGGAAGAGGTGTCCACACTGGATCTGCTCAAGTCGCAAATCCAAGCGCAGGATACGGAAAGCGAAGAAGCACAGGTGCAAAAAGAGCGGCTTGAACAACTGGATGCCTATGGGCTGCAGCTGTTGGCTGAAGTGCTTCAAGACCGTACCATGCTGGATGTTTCCACACGTTTTCGCAAAAAAGACGAGGCCGCGCAATTTGCGAATGCAGACAAGCGGGAACGTTTCAAGGAATTTCTACAGGCGGGAAATCCGGGAGAACGTTTGTATACGATTGATTTGACCAATGCGCTGACGACGCTGATGAGTTTTCAGATGCGCGATGATGTGGAACTGCATCACCAATTAAGTGAAGCAGATTTCGCACCGGAGGCATTGAAAAGAAAAACCAATATTGACTGGACGCTGTTGAAACATGCGATAGATTTTGTTCAGGAGATTTTGCACAAGCCTGCAGGTAATCGCGAAACTCCTCAATAAAGAAAATTGGAGCTTCGCAAATACCTAATTTGCGTTTCTGTATTGCGAGGGAGTCATACCCTGACGGTGCTTGAACGAAGAGCAAAATACACTTTCACTGGAAAAACCGGTATTGTAGCAGATGTCTTTAATCGAAAGCTTGGTGTTTTTTAACAGATATTGAGCAGTCGCAATTCGCGTATTCAGAATGTATTCGTGCGGTGTAAAACCGGTTTCTTTTTTGAAAACACGAATGAAATGAAAATGACTCAGACCGGCTTTTGCGGCAAGCTCTTCTATCCGTAGGTCATCGGCAAAGTGTTCGTTGATGTAGGTGATGATTTCCTCAGCGATACTGATATAGTTCAAGGACTTAACCTGAGACGGCAGATACAGCATAAACTCCGTCAGAATATCATTTAAATATTTGGAGAGCAGGGGCTCTCGAACGACAGCTCCGCTATCGAAGACTTTTAAAATAGAAGACAGCTTTGACAGGGCGGGATAAGGGTCCGGCATGAAAAATACATTGCTGAGACGACTGACGATATTTTCGTAATAAGCCCGCGCAGTGATTCCGTCGAAATGACACCAGATACATTCAAAACCACCGGACGTAGAATAGGCGTGGCTTCGATAACAATCCAGTAACACAAAATGATTGGCGGTGACATGGTAGGTCTGGCCGTCTGTGTTTAAGTCCATTTCTCCTTTTTGGATATACATCAATAAAAAACTGTCGAATGAGTCACGTTGCAAATCATATCCCGGCAAATAAGAAAACAGTCCGCACTGAAGCGGATATAAAAACATTTCCTGTGCTAATTTACTGGGTGAATAAATATAATAATCAGACGTCGAAGCGACGAACTCTTCACATGATTTCATTTGCCTTCTCCTTTTAACAGATGATTTCTGTTGATATTATCACAGAACAAAAAATGACACAACGTATTTGAGCAATTTTTCTAAATGATTTAGCAAGTTTAAAAATTGTGACATGAAAAATACATGCTATACTGAGAATAAAAGTTGACGAGAAAACATCTTAGTACAAAGCAATTTATAAAAAATGGTTGATAATATTCAGGAGGTAAAAATGGCAAGAGAAGCAAAAATCTGGGCAGAAAAAGTGATGATTCCTACTTACGAAATCGGTGAAGCAGAAAAAAACCCGATTTTCTTAGACAAGCGTGTGTATCAGGGAAGCTGTGGTAAGGTATATCCGTATCCTACCGTTGAAAAAATTAGTGATGAGAAAGTAGAGAAAGAATACGAAGCCGTTTATTTGGAAAATGATTATATCAAAGTGATGGTTTTGCCGGAGCTCGGCGGACGAATTCAGAGAGCCTATGACAAGACGAATGATTATGATTTTGTATACTATAATCATGTGATTAAACCGGCGTTGGTAGGTCTGACCGGACCTTGGATTTCTGGCGGTATTGAATTTAACTGGCCGCAGCATCACAGACCGACGACATTTCTTCCGGTAGATTATGTGTTGTCAGAGAATGAAGACGGCAGCAAATCCGTATTGCTGCACGATGTAGATCAGATGTATGGAACAAAGGGCTTGATGAAAATCACCGTATATCCGGATAAGGCATACATTGAGATTACCGGTCAGTTGTATAACAGAACTTCACTTCCGCAGACATTCCTGTGGTGGGCGAATCCTGCAGTGGCTGTAAATGATCAGACACAGTCCATTTTTCCGCCGGATGTTCATGCGGTAATGGATCACGGAAAACGTGATGTGTCGAGATTTCCGATTGCTACCGGTGTATATTACAAAAAAGATTACAGCGAAGGCGTGGACATTTCCAGATACAAAAATATTCCGGTGCCGACTTCCTATATGGCAGAAAAATCAAAGTATGATTTTGTGGGCGGATATGATTACGGTGTAGAAGCCGGTGTGCTCCATGTGGCAGATCATCATGTGTCTCCGGGTAAGAAACAGTGGACATGGGGCTGCGGTGATTTTGGCAAGGCATGGGATCGCAATCTGACCGATGAGGATGGCCCTTATATCGAGCTGATGACCGGAATGTTTACGGATAATCAGCCCGACTTTACATGGCTGAAGCCGTTTGAGGAAAAGACATTTACGCAGTATTTTATGCCGTATAAGGCACTGGGACAGGTTACAAATGCGACCACAGAGGCAGCCGTACATTTATCTTATGACGGAAGTGCTGCAAAGGTCATTGTGTATGCGACTTCCGAATATGAAAATGCGAATATTGTATTGACTGCAAATGGTGAAATTGTACTGGATGAACAGGCAAAGATTTCTCCGGTGGATATTTTTGAAACGGCTGTAATAATCAAAGATGCAGAAAATATAAAAGAAGAAGAGCTGCACCTTGCTGTATACGCAGACGGTGTCTGTCTGGTAGAATACCAGCCCGAAGCGCCCCAGATACCGAAAATGCCGGAGCCTGCGAAAGCAGCAAAAGACCCGGATCAGATTATGACGAATGAGGAGTTGTATTTGACCGGACAGCATATTGAGCAGTACCGTCATGCGACGTATCTTCCTGATCCGTATTATTTAGAAGGCTTAAAGAGAGATCCGGGCGATATCCGTATCAATAATGCGTATGGTGAGCTGTTGATGAGAAGAGGCTGTTTCGAACAGGCAGAGGGCTATTTTAGAAAGGCATTGGAACGTCTGACGGAGAGAAATCCGAATCCGTACAACAGTGAAAGCTACTATTTACTTGGATTAAATCTGTTTTATCAGGGGAAAGACAAAGATGCTTATGACGCATTCTTTAAGGCGACATGGAGCAATGAGCAGCAGGAAATGTCCTTCTATTATCTGGCTGCGATTTCTGCAAAAGAAGGAACGTATGCGCGATCCTTGGCGCATGTGGAAAAGGCGTTAGTAAAGAATGCGCATAATATCAAGGCGAGAGGATTAAAGGCATACATACTCCGTATGTTAGGAAACGTCGCTCAGGCGAAGAATTGGGTAGAAGAAAATCTCATGCTCGATCCGTTTGACTTTGTGTCATGCAATGAAAAAATATGCCTGACAGGTGAAAACGAAGCAGACAGAGCGAAATTAAATGAGAAAATGCGCGATTTCCGGGAAAATTATTTAATGGCAGCGAGAGATTATGCGGAATTTGGCGCATACAAAGAGGCAGTCGCGATCCTTGGCGCATGCACCAAAGAATATCCGTTGTTTGCATATTATGAGGCATATTACCGTAGTCTGCTCGGCGAAGATGTGGCAGAGATTCTGGCAAGCGCAGAAAAAATGAGCCCGGATTACTGCTTCCCGAATAAATTGGAGGATATTGCGGTACTTCGGTTTGCAATCAGCAAAGGTTGTGTGGCAAAGGCAGGCTATTATCTTGGAAATCTGTTCTATGACAAGCTGCAATGGGAGGAGTCTCTGGAACTGTGGGAGGCATCTGCGAAGGCAGACGATACATTCCCGACGACCTTCCGGAATCTTTCGCTTGTTTATTATAATAAGTGCAAGGAGCCTGCGAAAGCAAAAGAGGCGATGGAAAAGGCGTTTGCATTGAATACTTCAGATGTGCGTATCTTCCTTGAATTAGACCAGTTGTATAAGAAGCTGGGCTGGAGCTTTGAGGAGAGACTGGAAAATTACGAGAAGCACAAAGAAATTATCGGCGGAAGAGATGATTTATACATCGAATATATCACACTGGTGAACATGTCCGGCGACCATGAGAAAGCATACGAATGTATCATGGGCAGAAAGTTCCATCCGTGGGAAGGCGGAGAAGGAAAAATCACGACACAGTATACGATTGCGCTTTTGGAAATGGCAAAGAAGGCACAGAAGGAAGGGCGTTATGCAGAGGCAGAAGAATTGCTCCGAAAAGCACTGGTTTATCCGGAAAACTTAGGAGAAGGAAAGCTGGAAGGTACAAAGGACAATCATTTGTACTACAATCTGGGTCTGGCACTAGAAGCGCAGGGCAAGACACAGGAAGCAAATGCGTGCTTTGAACTGGCGACCATCGGAACCGATGAACCGGCAGGCGCGATGTATTACAACGACCAGCCGGCAGATATGATTCTCTATCAGGGTCTTGCATATTTGAAGCTCGGCAAGGTTCGCGAGGCGAGAGCGCGTTTCTACCGCCTGATTGATTACGGTGAGCAGCATTTGGAAGATGTGGTAAAAATCGAATACTTTGCAGTATCACTTCCTGAATTTTTAATTTTCGATGAAGATTATACCGCGCGAAACCGTGCACATTGCTATTACTTGATGGCACTCGGAAATATCGGTTTGGGAGAAAACGAGAAGGCGAAAAACTTTATCAAAGAAGCGACTGCAATCGAGAAATCACATATGATGTGCAGAGTATATGGAGAAATGCTAAATAAATGGAACGGATAAGGCTGGAAAACGAATTTGTGAACGTAGAGATTTTTCCTTCATTGGGAGGGAAAATCACCTCGTTCTATTTAAAGGAAAAAGAATTCGAGTTAGTGGCACAGGGCAGTATCGTGCAGGAATGTGAGCAACGTTTATTGAAAGAGCAGTCCGTCAGAAGCTTTGCGCCGTATGCGTATGGTATGGATGACGCATTTCCGAATATTAACGAAGAGAATATTCAATGGAAGAATTGTTTGCTCGCGTATCCGGATCACGGAGAAATCTGGGATGCAGATTTTGAGATAAAAACACAGACGACGGATATGGTTGTCCTGTTTTGGCGCAGCCCATTGTTTCAATATTCCTATGAGAAGAAACTGCGCTTAGAGAAACATACACTGACCATCGAATATTGTATCATTAATGAAGGCGAACGCGAACTGCCGTGTATGTGGACTTGGCATGGCCTGGTGCGCTATGAGCAGGATATGGAAATCGTATTGCCGGATGATATGCAGCGCTGCAAAAATGTGCTGGCAGGCAGTATATTGGGCGATGAGGGCATGGTGTATGATTTGGAAAATGATTGCTACGATTTCAAGAAAATGCCCAATCCGAATATTTGCAATATGGTAAAATATTATGGAGAAGCTCCGGTAAAAACCGGACATTGCGCAATCTCCTATCCGTCTCAAAAGGTTGCGTATACGTTGGATTATGATGCTGCGAAGCTGCCGTATTTAGGTGTGTGGATTACAGCAGGAGGATTTCAGGGAGATTATAACTGTGCGCTTGAACCGACCAACGGATATTATGACCGTATCAGCACGGCGAGAGAGAACCGGAAATTACCGGTGTTGAAACACAAAGAACAGATGCAGTTTTCGTTGCAGATTACATTGCAGGAGACCTAACGCGTACAAGAAGCATATTTACAATTCCCAAAAAAGGTGGTATAGTGACCGATGGACAGTATCCATATTCGGACCTGTACCATTTTTTTGGAGGAATTGAATAATGAAAAACACAGTTTTGACGCTTCGTCAGCAAAAGGAAAGCCAAGACAAGATCACAATGTTGACCTGTTACGACTATTCCATGGCAAAATTGATGGACGAGGCAGGAATCAATGTATTATTGATTGGAGATTCACTTGGACAGGTGATGCTCGGCTATGAGGACACTCTGTCTGTCACAATGGATGAAATGATCCATCACACAGCGGCAGTAGCGAGAGGCGCAAAGAATGCGTTTATACTGGCAGATATGCCGTTTATGTCTTATCAGGCATCGATTTATGATGCAGTTACCAATGCAGGAAGATTGATGAAAGAGGGTCGTGCAAACGGCGTGAAATTAGAAGGCGGAGCTACCGTGTGCGAGCAGATTCGTGCGATTGTAGATGCGTCTATTCCGGTGTGCGCACATTTAGGTCTGACACCGCAGTCTGTCAATGCATTTGGCGGATTCCGCGTGCAGGGAAAGACCGTAGAAGCGGCGCAGAAAATTATAGATGATGCAAAACGTGTAGAGGAAGCAGGCGCTTCGATGGTGGTACTGGAATGCGTACCGGCACCGATTGCAGCGAAAATCACGGAGGTACTTTCGATTCCGACAATCGGTATCGGAGCAGGCGCAGGATGTGATGGTCAGGTATTAGTATATCAGGATATGCTCGGAATGTTTTCCGATTATGTACCGAAGTTTGTAAAGCATTTCGCAGAAGTAGGCGAATTGATGAAGCAGGCATTTGCGGATTATACGACAGAAGTAAAAGCCGGAACATTCCCGGCACAGGCACAGACATACGGCATTGCAGATGATGTGCTGGAAAAATTGTATTAAACCGCGTTCATAGCATAGATGATTGACAACAAAAAAAGGGAGAGCAGATGATGCAGATAGCAACTACAATACAGGAAGTCAGAACACAGATAAAAGAGTGGAAAAAAGAAGGCGCAAGTGTGGGATTTGTTCCGACAATGGGATATCTTCATGAAGGACATGGAAGCCTGATCAGTCGGGCACGTGCGGAAAACGACAAAGTCGTAGTCAGTATTTTTGTAAATCCGATGCAGTTCGGACCGGGTGAGGATTTGGAGAGCTATCCGAGAGATTTGGAAAAAGACAGTGCTTACTGTGAATCACTGGGAGCGGATTTGATTTTCCATCCCGAACCGTCAGAGATGTATACCGAAGGATTTTGCTCTTATGTAGACATGTCTGTGTTGACAGAGGAGCTGTGTGGATTATCACGTCCGGTGCACTTTAGAGGTGTGTGCACCGTTGTCAATAAATTGTTCAATATTGTACAGCCCAATCGCGCATATTTCGGACAAAAGGATGCACAGCAGCTTGCTGTCATCAAGCGCATGGTAGAGGATCTGAATATGGATCTGGAGATTATCGGTTGTCCGATTGTTCGCGAGGAAGACGGACTGGCAAAGAGCTCACGAAATACTTATTTATCCGCACAGGAGCGTCAGGCAGCACTCGTATTGTCACAGGCAGTGGCACTCGGAGAAAAGCTGGCAGCAGACGGCGAAACAGATGCGAAAAAAATCGTCGGTGAAATGATTGCGTTGATTGAAAAAGAGCCGATGGCGCGTATCGATTATGTAAAAGCGGTAGACGGATTGACGATGCAGCAGATTGATACGGTAAAACGTCCGATGCTGATCGCATTAGCTGTGTATGTCGGAAAGACAAGATTGATTGATAACTTTATGTTATCTTAATTGCAAAAGGGATAAACGATTTTAATGGAAGACGAGAGGAAACGTCGTATGAACATAGAAGTATTAAAAGGAAAAATCCATCGCGCCACTGTCGTGCAGGCAGAATTGGATTATGTCGGCAGTATTACGGTGGACGAGGAGCTGCTGGAGGCTTCTGGAATTTTAGAATACGAAAAAGTACAGATCGTGGATGTGAACAACGGCAGTCGTTTTGAGACATATACGATTGCAGGTGAGCGCGGAAGCGGTATGATTTGTCTGAACGGAGCTGCGGCACGCTGTGTATCGACCGGAGATAAGATTATATTGATGGCGTATGCAACAATGACACCGGAAGAAGCAAAATCACACAAGCCGACGGTCGTTTTTGTCGATGACAACAACCGTGTAGAGCGTATTACAAATTATGAAAAACACGGCAGACTGGAAGATATGCAGGAGGCATAAATGTTAAAAGACAAGACGATTTTATTGGGAGTGACCGGCAGTATCGCGGCATACAAAATCGCGTCGCTTGCCAGTATGCTGGTCAAGCAGCATGCGCAGGTGCATGTCATTATGACGCAGAACGCTACCAATTTTATTCATCCGACGACGTTCGAGACGTTGACCGGAAATAAATGTCTGATCGATACATTTGACCGGAATTTTGAGTTTCAGGTCGAGCATGTGTCATTGGCAAAAAAAGCGGATATTGCGCTCGTGGCACCGGCGAGTGCGAATGTGATCGGAAAGCTGGCGCATGGAATCGCAGACGATATGCTGACGACGACGCTGCTCGCGTGCAAAGCACCGCTGTTGATTTCGCCCGCGATGAATACAAATATGTATGAAAATCCGATTGTGCAGGACAATCTGCGCACGTTGGAAAAATACGGTTGGAAGGTGATTACGCCGGCGACCGGTTATCTCGCATGCGGAGATACCGGAGCAGGAAAAATGCCGGAACCGGAAACCTTGTATGCACATATTGAAGCAGAGATTGCATGCGAAAAAGACCTTGCAGGAAAGCGTATCGTCGTGACTGCAGGTGCGACGCAGGAGGCGCTTGATCCGGTACGTTATCTGACCAATCATTCGACCGGAAAGATGGGTTATGCCATCGCGAAAGCAGCGATGCTGCGCGGTGCGCAGGTGACGCTGGTGAGCGGACAGACGGCATTGACTCCGCCGTTGTTTGTGCAGACGGTGCCGATTCTTAGTGCGCAG
The DNA here is from genome assembly GCA_017623885.1 of Eubacterium sp. GTDB lineage: Bacteria > Bacillota > Clostridia > Lachnospirales > Lachnospiraceae > W0P33-017. The sequence goes on from JAGAOE010000104.1 coordinate 16,505, forward strand.
GATATGTTCGATGCATTGGATGACTGCTTTGCGCAGACGGATGTGCTGATTATGGCGGCAGCCGTTGCAGATTACCGTCCCAGCGAATTCGTAGATCACAAAATAAAGAAAAAAGAAGGCGACCACGTTTTGGAGCTGGCTCGAACGACCGATATTTTGGGAACACTCGGACCGCGCAAACGTGAGGGTCAGTTTTTGTGCGGATTTTCTATGGAGACAGAAAACCTGCTGGAAAATTCGAAAGCAAAATTGGAAAAGAAACATCTGGATATGATTGTGGCAAACAATTTGCGCACAGAGGGAGCCGGATTTGGTACAGACACAAATGTAGTGACCCTGATTCGTTCAGATGAGATGAAAGAATTGCCTTTGCTTTCAAAAGACGAAGTCGCGCACTGCATTTTAGATGAAATTGCAGCACGGATGTAGTATTTTAAATATGACAGACGCTCCTTTAAAAAAGCGCCGGGATATGATATCATAAAGATGTTTATCGGGCTTTTAAAGGGAGCGTTTTTGATTTTTATAAAAAATAGATGAACGTTTGGCATTTGCCGAAAGACAGAATCGACAGGAGGAGCACTGATGGGAAAAAAGGGAGTACGCATATGGGAAGAAAAATTGACCATACCGACGTATGCACTGGGAGAAGCTGAAAAAAATCCGATGTTTTGTGAAAACCGTTCCTATCAGGGCGGAAAAGGAACGGTATATCCGTATCCGGTTATCGAGCAGATTTCCGAAGAAAAGTCAGACCGGGATTATCAGGCGGTCTATTTGGAAAATGAATATATCAGACTTTGTGTGTTGCCGGAGCTGGGCGGTCGGATTTATCGCGCGTATGACAAGACAAACGACACCGATTTTGTTTACTATAATCAGGTCATCAAGCCGGTGCTGGCGGGACTTTGCGGACCCTGGCTGATGGGCGGCGTAGAGATTTGCTGGCCGGATTATCATCAGACATCGACCTTTTTACCGCTTCGCTACAAATTGGAAGAAAACGATGATGGAAGCATTACCTTGATTTTGCGTGATGCAGACAAAAAGACCGGGATGGTTTGCGATACTTATATTACGTTGCATCCCGGACACGCGGGAGTAGAGATTAAAGGGCAGATTTATAACGGCACACCCGTTGCGCAGCATGCATTTTGGGGCGTAAATATGATGGTGACAGCGGGAGAAAATGCGCGAAATATTTATCCGCCGGACACACATCCGCCGCGCCGAAAAAAGATTTCGCATGCGAATACGGCGCAGACCGTGTTTTCTGCCTATGATTTTGTCGGCAGCTATGATTATGAGCGAAAAGC
>JAGAOE010000105.1 GCA_017623885.1 Eubacterium sp.
AACAAATGAAACAAGAATACAGCAGTAAAAAATCACACCTTATCAAACGGTTTTATCCGTATTTAAAAAAATATCGAAAGACGATGTATCTGGATTTGTTTTGCGCGGCACTGACTTGTCTGTGTGATGTCGTATTACCGTTGATTTTGCGCACGATTACCGACCGTGCAATGAACGACTTGGCGTCGCTGACCGTATCACTCGTCGGCAAGCTGGCATTGCTCTATCTCGTTCTCCGCTTAATCGATGCGGCAGCGCAGTATTTTATGGCAGACATGGGGCATGTCATGGGTGTCTATATCGAGACTGATATGCGAAAGGACGCGTTTGACCATTTACAGCGTCTTGGCTATACCTATTATTCAAATACAAAAATCGGTCAGATTATGGGACGTATTACGAATGATTTGTTTGAGGTGACAGAGTTTTCGCATCACTGTCCGGAAGAATTTTTTATTGCAGGTCTAAAATTTGTCGTAAGTTTTTTGATTCTGTGTACTTACAACGTCGGACTGACGCTGCTGGTGTTTACTTGTGTTCCGTTGATGGCAGTGGTGTCCGTTATTCTAAATCAGAATCTGCGTGCTGCCTTTCGCAGACAGCGTGTACAAATCGGAGAGCTGAATGCACAGATTGAGGATTCGCTGCTGGGCGAGCGCGTGGTAAAGGCGTTTGCAGCAGAAAAATTTGAGGCAGAAAAATTTGCGGAGGGCAATGTCGCATTTCAACAGATTAAGAAAAAGACCTATCATTATATGGCATTGTTTCAGGCATCGACCAGACTGTTTGATGGTTTGATGTATCTGGTGGTCGTGCTGGCAGGTGGACTGTTTGTGATATACGGACATATCTCGCCCGGAGATTTGGTCGCATATGTGCTGTATGTATCTACGTTGATTGCTACGATTCGACGTATCGTAGAATTTGCGGAACAGTTTCAGCGCGGTATGACGGGAATTGAGCGTTTTTTTGAGATTATGGATGCGCCGATTGAGATAAGAGATGCAGATAATGCGGTTGATTTGAAGGTGCGCGAGGGCGCAATACAACTATCGGATGTGAGCTTTGAATATCCCGACGATCACAATCGTGTGTTGCATCACTTATCGCTCGACATTGCACCGGGTGAGCGCGTGGCACTGGTAGGCCCGTCCGGTGGCGGAAAGACGACACTTTGTAATCTGATTCCGCGTTTTTATGATGTGACAGCAGGAAGCATTAAAATTGACGGACAGGATATCCGTGATGTGACATTGGAGAGTTTACGCGGAGCGATCGGTATCGTACAGCAGGATGTATATCTATTTAGCGGTACGGTCGCAGAAAATATTGCATACGGAAAAGAAGGGGCGACGCGAGAAGAAATCGAAGAGGCGGCACGCCTGGCAGGTGCAGATGAATTTGTGCGTGCGTTAAAAAATGGCTATGACACCTATGTGGGTGAGCGTGGCGTAAAATTGTCCGGAGGGCAAAAACAGCGAATCTCCATTGCACGAGTGTTCCTAAAAAATCCGAAATTGTTATTGCTGGACGAGGCGACCAGTGCGCTGGATAACGAGAGTGAGCTTCTGGTCGGAAAGAGCCTGGAGCAGCTCGCGAAAGGGCGGACGACGATTACGATTGCACATCGTCTGACGACCATTCAGCACTATGACAGAATTCTGGTACTGGAGGGTGATGGTATCGCTGAGCAGGGAACGCATGAAGAATTGCTGGAAAAGAAAGGAATCTACTACAAATTGTGGAATGGAATTGTTTCGTGAATTTAATTTCACACAATTGCTAGCACTCTTGCTTGACGAGTGCTAATTTGCGGTGTATAATGGCTGACATAAGGGGAAATCCTTAGGTTAGCCATTATTATTTAGTAGGAGGTGTGCGCCATGAATATACAGAAATTTACAAGAAAATCAGTAGAAGCTGTGAACAGCAGTGAGAAACTTGCATACGAATATGGAAATCAGGAAATAGACCAGGAGCACTTGCTGGTAGCGTTGTTGCAGCAGGAAGAAGGCTTGATTCCGAGACTGATTGAGAAGATGGAGATTCAACTGACACATTTTACCAATCAGGCGATTCAGAAGTTAGAAGCACGCGTGAAAGTCAGCGGTGGTCAGGTCTTTATCGGAAAAGCATTAAATCAGGTGTTGATTCATGCAGAGGATGAGGCGAAAGTGCTCGGCGATGAATATGTGTCTGTAGAGCATTTGTTCTTGGCGCTTTTGAAATATCCGAACAATGCGATGAAGGAGCAGTGGCGTGAATATGGGATTACGAGAGATCGCTTTTTGACTGCGTTATCGACGGTGCGCGGCAATCAGCGTGTGACTTCGGACCACCCGGAAGCGACGTATGATACGTTAGAAAAATATGGGTATGATATGGTCGCACGGGCACGCGAACAAAAGCTTGACCCGGTCATCGGACGTGACGAAGAGATTCGAAATGTGGTTCGTATTTTGTCAAGAAAGACAAAAAATAATCCGTGTCTTATCGGCGAACCGGGTGTTGGAAAAACCGCAGTTGTGGAAGGCCTGGCACAGCGTATCGTAAAGGGTGATGTCCCGGAAGGATTGAAAGACAAAAAGCTGTTTGCACTGGATATGGGTGCGCTCATTGCGGGCGCGAAGTATCGCGGTGAATTCGAAGAACGTTTGAAGGCGGTACTGGACGATATCAAAAATTCAGACGGACAGATTATTTTATTCATAGATGAGTTGCATACGATTGTCGGAGCAGGAAAATCGGAGGGTGCGATGGATGCGGGACAGCTCTTAAAACCGATGCTGGCGCGCGGCGAATTGCATTGTATCGGAGCGACGACATTGGATGAATACCGCGAATACATCGAAAAAGATGCAGCGTTGGAGCGACGTTTCCAGCCGGTGCTGGTCGCAGAACCGACCGTAGAGGACACGATTTCGATTTTGCGCGGTCTCAAAGAACGCTATGAAGTATTTCACGGTGTGAAAATTACAGACGGCGCATTGGTGTCGGCAGCCGTGTTGTCAAACCGCTATATCAGCGACCGTTTTTTGCCGGACAAGGCAATTGACCTCGTAGATGAAGCGTGTGCATTGATAAAGACAGAACTGGATTCTATGCCTGCAGAACTCGATGAGCTGAACCGCAGAATTATGCAGCTTCAGATCGAAGAGACGGCATTGAAAAAGGAAACAGACCGTTTGTCCGCAGAACGTTTGGCAAATTTGCAGCAGGAGCTGGCAGAAATCAAGGATGTTTTTGCAGCGCAGAAAGCGCAGTGGGAAAATGAGAAAACATCCGTAGAAAAGGTGCAGAAGCTGCGTGAAGAGATTGAGCAGGTAAAAAATGAGATAAAGACGGCACAGCAAAATTATGATTTGGAAAAAGCCGCAGAGCTTCAATATGGTAAACTGCCGCAGCTCGTGAATCAGTTGGAAGTCGAGGAACAGGCGACGAAGGCGAAGGAATTGGCTCTGGTACACGAAAATGTGAGCGAGGAAGAAATTGCAAAGATTATCTCCCGCTGGACCGGAATTCCGATTGCAAAATTAAATGAATCTGAGCGAAACAAAACGCTGCATCTGGATGAAGAACTGCACAAGCGTGTCATCGGGCAGGATGAAGGTGTTACGCGGGTGACAGAGGCGATTATTCGTTCAAAAGCAGGAATCAAAGACCCGGAGAAACCGATTGGCTCGTTTCTGTTTTTAGGCCCGACCGGTGTCGGAAAAACAGAACTGGCAAAGGCGTTGGCAGCCAGCTTGTTTGATGACGAGACCAATATGGTACGTCTGGATATGAGCGAATATATGGAAAAGCATTCGGTATCGCGTCTGATCGGAGCACCTCCCGGATATGTGGGCTATGAAGAAGGCGGACAATTGACAGAGGCAGTGCGCAGAAAGCCTTATTCGGTTGTATTATTTGATGAAGTCGAGAAAGCACATCCGGATGT
>JAGAOE010000106.1 GCA_017623885.1 Eubacterium sp.
GCCATGACAGAGCTGTCTGCCGGACTCCGGGACTGCTTCTGCGCGCTGCAAGGTCAACGCCTGTGATGCCTGATCCATATAATGGTCAAAATTTCTCATAAATTCGTATTCAAACGCATTTTTCTTCTTTTTTGCCCGCACATAGTTCTTAACCTTTTTCAGCTCGCGCGTATGCCGTTCCATTGTCTCTGCACTGCTTCGCTCCGGCTCGATTTCTGACTTTACCGGACATTCTGCCAGCAGCTTATGCATTTTCGCCATATGACGGATAACGTGCAATATTTCTTCTTGGCTGCGCGTATCACACTCTCTCGCACGCACAGTTTTTCTAAGAAAATAGCAGGTGCCGTCCGTGTCGTTATAGCACACTTCACCTTCTGCGGTGCGCACAAGCGATTCTGTCAGGAAATCATGTTCATTTAAATAATCCCACACCTGCTCCAACAATTCCAACCGCTGTTTTGAACCCCGATATTCCTTCAGCAGATAGACCCCTGTGCTGTCCGTACACAAAAGCGACCCCCGGCCTTTCATAATAGCTGTAAATTCTTTCGGATATGCACTTAGAATCTGCTCTGCACGATAATACATAAAAAACCCCTCCATATGATTGTTCTGAAACACCTTTTCGTGTCCCTTTCATCCTATGAAGAGGTTTTATTATTTATGCTTAATTTGTGAGAGCAGATATGCTTTCTCATTGTACTCCGGATGTTCCAATACCAGCTCTAACAACGCCTGTAATTGTTCACCGATTTCTTTTCCTTGCGGAATACCTGCCTGCATCAAATCCGCGCCGTTTACCGCAAGATTTTTGATGCTCAGACACTGATTTTTTTCAAGTATCTGTTCGTATAATTTCTCATAGGCATCCACGTATTCCAGCTTTTCCTGTTTTTTATATGCACTCTGCGCCCGGATATCCGCACGTTTTACCGCAAATAGCGCCGGATAGTTCTCCTCACCCACGCGGTGAATCGCCCTTCGGACATTTTTTTCGCTCAGCGGCGGATTATCGTCATGCCAGCGAATCAACTGCGTCACACGCGCAATGGTTTCATTATCCAGCTTCAGGCGACGCAACATCTTACGTGCCAATTCTGCGCCTTGTGCCGGGTGTCCGTGAAAATGGTCGATTCCCTGCTCATCGGTCGTTTTACAACACGGTTTTGCAATGTCATGCAGCAACATCGTCAGACGAAGCACCTTTCCCTCGCCAATCTCTTTCATACTATAAAGTGTATGTTCTCCTACACTATAGCAATGATGCGGATTCGTCTGTTCCGTCTCCATCAACCGGTCGAATTCCGGCATAAAATAATGACTCAGACCCGTCTCATAAAACAGCCGCATATACTCCGGATGTCCAGAGCACAACGTCTTTATCAGCTCTGTCTGTATTCGTTCCGCACTAATTTTCTGAATCGACGCGGACAGGCTCTCAATGGCTGCCCGCGTCTGTTCCTCTATCGCAAAACCAAGCTGCGCACTAAATCGAATCGCACGCATCATGCGCAGTGCATCCTCTCCGAAGCGTTCCTTCGGATCTCCTACGCAACAAATTCTTGCATTTTTTAAATCTTCGATTCCGTGAAACAAATCTACCAGTCCGACGGATTCATTATATGCCATCGCATTTATGGTAAAATCACGCCGCATCAAGTCATCTGACAAGCGCCCCGTAAAGCTCACTTCTTTCGGATGTCTGCCGTCCTCGTATTCTCCGTCGATTCGATACGTCGTCACCTCATAGCCGGTATGGTCGAGCATAACGGTCACTGTACCATGCTGCAGTCCGGTATCTATCGTGCGCCGAAACAGCTCTTTTACCTGTAATGGTCTGGCATTTGTCGTAATATCCCAGTCCTGCGGTTCTCTTCCGAGCAACGCATCACGCACGCAACCGCCTACCGCATATCCCTCAAATCCTGCTTTTTCTAATGTGTGCAATATAAAAGTTACATGCTCCGGCAATTTTATATTCATGACAACTCCTTTTAGTATGCTTTTCCCCAGAACACAAGCTTTTTCGCAGGTTTTCCGCAGCATACGCATACGTCGGAAATAGATTCCTGTTCAAACGGCATACAACGTGATGTCGCAGTCGTCTCTTCTTTAATCTTATCCTCGCACGCCTGCTCACCACACCACATTGCACGGATGAATCCGGGTTTGTTTTCTACCGCATCTTTAAATCCGCCATAAGTCATCACGTCTGTCACATGCGCATCACGGTGTGCCTTTGCACGCTCGAACATATCTTTCTGAATCTGCTCCAAAAGCTCAGGCAATTTCTGTGCCACTTCATCCAGACGCAACTCGATTTTTTCTCTTGTATCACGTCGAACGACTACGCACTGTCCGTTTTCGATATCCTTCGGTCCGAGCTCGATACGAACCGGAATTCCACGCATTTCCTGCTCTGAGAACTTCCATCCCGGAGATTTGTCAGAATCATCCAAACGCGCACGAATGCCGTTTTCCTTTAAGGCAGCGAGTACTTCACCAGCCTTGTCTAAAACACCTTCTGCCTGCTGACGAATCGGAATCACCATCGCCTGAACCGGTGCCACACGCGGAGGCAGAACCAGACCGGAATCATCACCATGTACCATGATAATCGCTCCGATCAAACGTGTCGTCATACCCCATGAAGTCTGGAAGGGATGTACCAACTGATTATTTTTATCTGTATAGGTAATATCAAATGCTTTTGCAAATCCGTCACCAAAGTTGTGGCTTGTACCGGACTGTAATGCCTTTCCGTCATGCATCAGCGCCTCAATGGTATAAGTTGCTTCTGCTCCGGCAAACTTTTCTTTTTCTGTCTTCTGACCCTTAACAACCGGAATCGCCAGTACATCCTGCAAAAAGTCTGCATATACGTTTAACATCTGCAACGTACGCTCCTGCGCTTCCTCAGCAGTCGCATGAATGGTGTGACCTTCCTGCCACAAAAACTCACGCGAACGCAAAAACGGTCTGGTCTCTTTCTCCCAGCGAACAACCGAACACCACTGATTGTAGTTTTTCGGAAGGTCTCTGTATGACTGAATCAAATTCTTGTAAAAATCGCAGAACAACGTCTCTGAAGTCGGACGCACGCACAAGCGCTCCTGCAACGGCTGCAATCCTCCGTGCGTTACCCAGGCTACCTCCGGCGCAAATCCGTCTACATGATCTTTTTCTTTCTCTAACAGACTTTCCGGAATAAACATCGGCATATACACATTTTCTACACCGGTTTCTTTAAAGCGACGGTCTAATTCGCTTTGAATATTTTCCCAAATTGCATAGCCTAAAGGCTTGATAATCATACAACCCTTTACAGACGAGTAATCAATCAGCTCTGCCTTTTTTACAACGTCCGTATACCACTGTGCAAAATCCTCTTCCATTGAGGTAATCTGCTCAACTAATTTTTTTTCTTTTGCCATAATTATGACTCCCTTTCTTAAAAATCTTTCCAAAATGAAATAAAAAAAGCCGAAGCAGTCAATCCCTTCTGTCAGGGACCGATTGGCTCGGCGGTACCACCCTTGTTCATACATGAAGCAATGTGTTTCATTCCTTCTATATGCACTCGACTGTCTTTAACGCAGACACTACGTTATGCTTCGAAGTTTTCTCGCACAAAGCTCCGAGGCAGGTTCTGTAACGCGTCACCGAAGATGTCTCAGCACATCATCTTCTCTCTGTAAGGTGCGTTTGCAACATACTATCCCTCTTCTACGCTTATTTCTTCTATTTTCGGATTGTCTCCAGCTAGTGCCTATTTTATATCCGCAAACAGCTCCTTGTCAACCTGCTTTTTCAGGTATCCGTAAACAAAATTGCTTTTTCTCCGCTTTTTCATTTTTCTGCAAAGTCCCTCTGTCAAATTGATAGTTTTTCTTGAAAAGCATCTCCCTATACGGTAAAATTTATCATAAACGAATTTGTAATTCCTACATAGGCGTTTGCAAAACTCCAATTCTCTTTATCGAAAGTGTACAACATCACCAAACCACCGCAGATACGCTCGCGCTACCCTCGTCACGTAATGGTACATAAGGCGCTAAAATACAGCGCCTAAGTACCAACGGACTCAGAGTATCTGCTTGTGGTCGTTGGTAATGTTGTATAACACGATAAGGTCAATGAGGAGTTTTGCAATTATCTAGTAATTCTTACACGAAACGAGGAGGTATCATCTATGGAAAAAGCACCTGTATATTTTACAACGTTCAAGGCTACATCTCACGAAAACCTGTTGCAAAAATTGCATCGTTTGATGAAGACAGCCGGTTTTGAAGAGATTGATTTCAAAGATAAATATACCGCAATTAAAATTCACTTTGGCGAATACGGAAACTTATCTTTTTTACGTCCGAATTACGCGAAAGTAGTTGCTGACTATGTAAAAGAGCTCGGCGGCAAGCCGTTTTTGACAGACTGCAACACGCTCTATGTCGGAAGCCGCAAAAATGCATTAGACCACTTAGACACCGCTTATGTCAACGGCTTTTCACCGCTACAGACCGGTTGCCATGTCCTGATTGCAGACGGACTGAAGGGTACGGACGATGTAAAAGTTCCGGTAAACGGAGACTATGTCACAGAAGCCAAAATCGGTCGCGCAGTCATGGACGCAGATATCTTTATCTCACTGACACATTTCAAAGGTCATGAAGCAACAGGCTTTGGCGGTACCATGAAAAACATCGGTATGGGCTGCGGTTCCCGCGATGGCAAACAAGAGCAGCACTGTGACGGAAGACCGCAGGTCGTTCGACCGGAGGACTGCGTCGGCTGTGGTGCCTGTGCAAATATTTGTGCACATGAAGCACCGGTCATTACAGACGGAAAGGCTGTCATCGATCACAACAAGTGCGTTGGCTGCGCCCGCTGTATCGCTGCTTGTCCGAAGCACGCAATCGCTACAGATTCCAGCGATGCTGTCACGATGTTGAATTATAAAATCGCAGAATACTCTCTGGCTGTCTGCCAAAACAGACCTTGCTTCCACGTATCTTTGATTTGCGATGTTTCACCGAACTGTGACTGTCACTCAGAAAACGATATTCCGATCATCCCCAATGTCGGTATGTTAGCTTCGTTTGACCCGGTTGCTCTCGATCAGGCATGTGCGGATCTTTGCAATGCACAGACACCTATCGCCGGAAGTATTTTGAGCGAAAATATTGAAAAGCTCGGCAACGAAGAAGGTCATGACCATTTCCATATGACGCATCCGGATACAGAGTGGAGATCTTGCATCGCTCACGCTGTAAAAATCGGACTCGGAACCGATGCATATGAATTAATTACCATCTAAATCTGATTCAAATATGTAGCAAACATCTCAAAAAACGAGCCGGTCGGTTTGGTCTGAAATTCCATCCGTTCGGCTCGTTTCGGATGGGTAAAGCAGAGTCTGTAGCTGCAAAGCGCGAGCGGCTGCGGCGAACCATTGTTTGCTTCGCTCTCGTTTGCTTCCGCGCCGCATGCAGCACTTCCATACTTTACATCCCCGCACAGCGGATGTCCGATTGCAGACATCTGAACACGAATCTGGTGATGTCTTCCGGTATCCAGCGCGATACGAAGCAAGCTGTATTTCTCTATCGAAGCCAGACGGACATAACTTAGTCTGGCTTCTTTTACTTCTTTATTTTCCTTTTTCTCCGTCTCAGTTGCGATGCGCGAGCGGTTTGTATGACCATCCCGTATCAAATCATGCTTCAAGTTCTCACGTTCCGGCGTCACACCTTGCACGACTGCCACATACTCCTTTGCGAAGTCTCCATCACACATTTCTTTGCTCAAAGCTGCTGCTGCCTGTTTCGTTTTTGCTACCACCATCAGTCCTTCCACCGGCTGATCCAAGCGATGTACCAAATATATCTCCGCCGTTTCTCCGTTTGAAACACGGTAGTTTTTCAGCAGACTCACCAAATCCTGCTGTCGCAGGTTCTTCGTCTCCACCGCCAAAAAAGCCGGCTTGTGAACGACAATCACGGATTCATCTTCATGACATATCATCTCTTTTACCTGTTGTCTTGTTATTCTCATATCCATCCTCCCTCGCAGCCTTTCTGCTATAGAGCTGCCAAATCAGAAACGCACTAATCGGTCCGAGTATAAAACCCGCCCGCGAATATACTTTTATTCCTATATAAATACTAAACAGCACCGCAAGCGGCGGCACCCCCAGTTTTGTCCCAATCAGCTTTGGTTCCAAGGTCTGTCTGACAAAGCTGGTCAATACATACAACAATATCAACCAGACGCCGGACAAATAGCGCCCTTTTAGCAAGCGCCACAGCGCCCAAGGCAAAAAACAAATCCCCGTTCCCAGAAACGGGAGCGCATCACACACTCCGATTGCAATTCCAAGCGGCAAAAAATACGGCTCTCCGCCAAGCAAAAGTCCAACCACACAGATTAGCACAATCACGAAAATAATCATGCTCTGCGCTTTCACATAGGTCACACTCACGCTTCGCAACGTGGCTGTAAATCCATCATGAAAAAGCTCCTTTGCCAGCATGTTCCATCTCTCCTTCCACGCTTCCCACTCACTGAGAAAGAGCATGCTACTCACGATCGTGACAAGCGCATATGCCAAAATTCGCAGCACCTGTCCACCATGTTCTTTCCATTCACGCACAAGCTGCTCCGTCTCAATATACCACTGCGGCTGCTGCAATTCTTTTACAAGCTCACGATAATCTTCCGGTCTCATCACCCAATGTCCGGTCCACGTATGCAAGCTGTCACAGCACACATTCCAGACTTCATTTCCACGCATCAGCATTTGCTGTGGCAATCCGCTCTCTTTAACATAATTTGTTCCGCACATCACTCCGTAAACAAGGGCTGCTGCCACAATTCCCAGCAACGCTACCACGAACAAAAGCGAAAAAAATCCGGCAATTTCTTTGCGCATATGCAGTTTTCGTTCCAATCGACGGCGCAATGGATACAGCACGACTGCGAAAATCGCACCTAAACAAAAAGGGAATACCACCGGCAGGACATATTCCATCGTCACATATACCGCCAGGGTAATCCCTATCAGTCGCATCCATTGATACCATTTTATTATATCCCAGCTATGTTTTCGTTCATTCATGCTAGTAGTATGAACGTTTCACGCAAAACTAACACTGGAAGTTCTATCCGACAAATTTTTATTTTCCAATCACAGACTCTACGCCTGAAATCATCCGATCTGCCTCTAACGGCTTTGCCATAAATCCGGTCGCACCCAGCATACCACCTTTTTCACAAGTCTGCGGGCTCACATCTGCAGTCAAAAATATTACCGGTATGTCTGTCCACTCACTATTTGCCCGAATCTGGCTCATCACTTCAAAGCCATCCATTTCCGGCATCAACACGTCCAACAATATCAAATCCGGTATATTTTTCCCCAAATAATTAAGTGCCATTTTTCCGGAAGGCACCGGAACTACTTTATAAGTCGGTGAAAGGATCTTCATCGCATTATTCAGGTTTAATTTATCATCGTCTACTACAAGTATTGTTTTCATAGTTCGTCCCTCCCCAATTTCTTATTTTACACCATACCCATAGAGTCTCTCCTATACCTAAAATTATAACGCAAACCGACCGAAAAGCCAACTCCTATTTTGGGATAACTGCCTTCCCATTAAGACCATGTCTGTTACGACTTTCATACGCTCCAGCGACTTGAGCGTTTTTCATTTTATATTTTCTATTCACGCTAAGTATCGCAACCAATTAAACACCTGTCTTTGCATACTTTAAAAGTAGCGCCCCTTTTATTACTAACAACAGAAACGCCACAGCTATCGCATAGGATTCCCTTGTCATTGCTAAAAATAATACAATCGCTATGTTAAGTCCCATTGAAATATCTGTTGATATTTTATGATTTTTTTCAGACCTGAATTTTGTTAGCAATATTTTTACAATTCCAGTCACAATCAGCAGAACAAACAATATCCAGTAAATGAATCGATTTGTTAAACTTGTTTCTGTATAAGCAAACAGATTTACCGAACCAATATATCCATCGATTGTATTGGGATAAAGCGGTAACAGGATTAGTAAACAAGAACCTATATCCACCATTCCAAATAGCAAATCACATATACTTTGAATATTTGAGTTATTTTCTTTTTCCGCAATCGAAAGCAGCTTCTCTCCCGATAACAAATCATCGATTGTCACCGAAAAGTACTTTGCTATTTCCTTCAAGGAGTCAATACTCGGGTATCCTCTCCCTGATTCCCATTTTGAGATGGCTGTTCTCGATACAAATAAAGCCTCCGCTAATTCTTCCTGCGTAAGCCCTCTGTTTTTTCTCAATTCCTGAAGTTTTTCATGAAATTCCATGCCAGAAAACCTCCCGCTTATTTCTCTTCTTTGTAACACAAGGAACAAAAGTGTGCTTCGCACACTCCGCGCCTACAAGTTTCTATCTCTGCACAGCTTTTGTTCCGCGCGCGTTAGCTACGCATCTGTGCACGCAGTGCTTTGTTTCATAGGAAAGCTCGACACTTTCACACTTTAAACAAGGTCTTTCCTATGAAATAAAACAACGGCTTTATAAATACAAAACAATCCTGCACTAAGTATAATGGAACCTATGATATCTGTAAACCAATGAACACCCGAAACCAATCTCCCAATTACCATAAATGTAGAAAAGATTCCTGTTAGAATACATATCGTTTTTTTAACTGCAACATTTTCGAATCTCAGATTAACCTGAAAGACAAGCGTTGGCATAACGCTTAATACAAGCAGTGTTGTCGATGAAGGATACGATGCTTCCATAAACCCTTCAATCAGTATGGGTCTATAATTGATCGGAATCATTTCAAAAATAAAGTAACCAAATATCACTATAACATAATATATCCCCAAGATTATAATATCGCAATCCACTTTTAATAAACTTCTTCTCTTAACTAATTGCGCAAATCCCATTCCACCGAATATCATACAAATGAATATCGGTACAAGTCCCAGCCAGTCTGTGATCGTATAAATTGTCATATGCACACCCGTCAATTTGTGAAACCAACTATTAAATGATGCGAATCCTACATCTGTTCCCTTTTGTCCGATTGCTTGTACATCCACTATCTGTATCAGTGCTGTCCAAACAGCAAATGCCACAACTAACATACATCCTGCAAACAATACTCTTTTTCCATTCGTTTTCATTTTTCTATGTCCTTTCTCGTTCTGTTTTGCCTTTCGGCTGATTCAACAGTAACAAACGACATAAAAAAATAAAAGAAACGCCACGTCACATGCTTGACACGATTCGTAACATCCGCGTAAATACGGCTATTTTAAGGATTTCATAACATAGGCGATTCGGTATAATCCCCCAATAATATTCCTGACCTTCATACTTTTTTTCATATTCTGTGATTGGTACACCTTTGTACCCAAGAATTGTATCTACCGATGTTTTTAGTGCAGATGCCAATTGTGCTAACAATAATGTGTCCGGTACTGTCGTACCGTTTTCCCATTTCGAAACAGCTTGAAACGAAACATTTCGTTGCTCTGCTAATATAACTTCTCCGGCGAAAATCGCAAACCCATTCACCTCCCGGTTGAATTGTATCTTTATATATTAAAATGTGATTCTGCGCTAAACGGAAGGTTTTGCGTGCTTTTGTATCAATTCGTTTCTTAATTGTAAAATCCGACGTTCAATTTCCTTAATAACTATTTTATATTCATTGTCAGATTGTCCGGTAGGATCTTCTAATCCCCAATTATCATCAAATGATCTTCCAATGAAAGGACAACCTACATTGCATCCCATCGAAATAGCTATATCAGGATTTGGAATATCTGTAATCAACTTTGAATACTGTGTTTGTTCCATATCAATCCCATACAGTTCCTTCATAATACGAACCGCATCCTGATTAATTTGTGGCTTAGTTTCTGTTCC
>JAGAOE010000003.1 GCA_017623885.1 Eubacterium sp.
AAAAGACGATATCGATGACATAAGAAGAAGCAATTTCACAACGAGATCAGAGTCTACAACCTGCAGGATAGGATCGACAGTGTTTGCTGTTGCTGGAAATAACACAATGGCACTGTTTAGATCGGGACTGATTTCTCAGGAGATTAAATTTTCTATCAATGATTCTAAGGCAGGCATTGAGTATTCAGTAGATTCTGTTGTCAATGCAGAAGGTACAAAATCATTCTCTTTTGGAAACATAACCTGGACTTATGAAGGAGAGATATACTCACCGGAACACATCTCCAACTGCAAACCATATCGTTTTAAAAGCAAATCATACAACTGTTTTCCATTGATACTGCTGCCTTCCGTACGGATCAAAATCTTTGACGGGTCCTTTGCATACACACGGCTATCCTCAAATTCATCGGTTCGCATGACATGTAAAGCACGTAAATTTGTGGTTTTTTCGTAGAATCTCTTCAAATTCTGTTCCAATTCCCCAAACCTTTCGGCGCCCTCCGTCTCCAAAAACGCTCGCGCACGGCTGATACCTGCCATTAATACATAAGAAGGTGAACTGCTTTCATAAATCGCTAAAAACCGCTCGATTTCTTCCTTTGAGACACGGTCTGAGCAAATGTGCAGCACTGCACTCTGCGTAAATGCAGGAAGTGTTTTGTGCACACTCTGTATCACCAGATCTGCACCTAAATGAACTGCCGACTGCGGGAACATCGGATGCATGCCAAAATGCGCACCATGCGCTTCATCCACGATCAACGGCAAATTATATTTGTGTACAACTTGCGCGATGGATGCAATATCCGAAACGATTCCATCATAAGTCGGGCTCGTAAGATATACTGCTGAAATATTTTTCCGTGTTTGAAGAATCGCTTCCACCTGCTCCCTGCAAATCATCCCCTGTATATCCAAATGCGTCATTTCCGGGTATACATATTCTGCATATAATTGCCTCATATACATCGCATTATAGGCAGATTTATGAGAGTTACGCGCTATTAAAATCGTACCTTTACGTGGTACAGTTGCTGATATCGCAGCTAAGATTCCACATGTACTCCCGTTTACTAAAAAATAGCTCTGTTTTGCACCCACCAGATCTGCATAGCGCCGCTGCTCCTCTGCGAGAATCCCACTTGCGGCATGCAGATTATCAAATCCGTCTATCTCTGTAATATCCAAATGATATACATCTTTTGGCAAACAAATTCTGCGTTTATGTCCCGGCATATGAAACGGATAAATATTTGATTCATCATATCTTTTTAATTGCTCTGTCAACATTTAGTCTAAATACCTTCCCAAATCAGGAATCCAGATTCCTAAATAAATCGTTCCCTTATTGATTGCATTCCAAGGCGGCATCAGAAAACTCCAAAATCGTCCGTATACTTCTTCCCATGCCGGTAAAGCTCTGCGCTGCTTTTTCACATATGCGTTCCACTTCTTCTTCATATAAGGATAAGACAGATACTTCTCCAACTGGCCATAACGCACTGCATCCAGCTTGATACCACTTTCTTTACTGAATCGTTCCAACAGTTTTTGGAGCTCTCTCCCCTCAAATCCTTGTATTCCCAGCACCTCATACATGTTTTCATAGACGCTCATATCGTTAATGAGCTCCAGCTTTGACATAATCTCATACAAATTATCCAACATCTGCTCTTGTGAAGGATATACATATACAGGTCTGGTTTTGCTGGTCTCCATCACCAGACGAACCTGCTCCTTTCTGGCGGGATGCAACAGTAATTCACTGTTCATCGTGCAAATCACCAATTCTACCGGTAAACGCATATCCTCCAGTTCAGCTACCAGTTCTACATACAAATACTCATTCTCTGTATGTGAGCGCCAACTCCACACAATGTTTGTCTCTGTCGTCCATTTAATTGTTTGTTTCAAAAACACGGTAAACTCCGTTTTTTCCAACTTTTCCGAACGATCACAGACATAGACATAATACATGCGACGACGAACGTTTCCGCGCTGTGCCTGTAATGTCAGGATATCCGGGTTTTTCAATAAAAGACAAAATCCTCTCTCTGACGCGGCAAGCTGCACCGCAAGCTGTTCCATGACATAAGCACCAAACAGATGCTCCACCGGTATATCCAGCTCTCTGCTCTTTTCATAAATCGCTGTTTTCCCGATTAAGTTTCTTCGAATTCTTCTGCTTTTCTTTCTATTCTCGCTATCGGCCAACTACAACCACGCTCCTATCCGATTTTGCACCTTTTGCAACACTTTGCGCTCTGCTGCATAAGACAATAGATTCGAAATATCCTTTTTGTCGTCCTGTATATAGGACAATAACGCCTTTTTTAAATCCTCACGATCCATACGGTCTTCATATTT
The DNA here is from genome assembly GCA_017623885.1 of Eubacterium sp. Lineage (GTDB taxonomy): Bacteria > Bacillota > Clostridia > Lachnospirales > Lachnospiraceae > W0P33-017. The sequence continues at coordinate 2,371 of JAGAOE010000003.1, forward strand.
CAGACAATCGCAAATCAAACGCTCTTTATCATAGATTTTCATCTGACCGCCACCAAACGGGATCTCTGTCACTCCGAGCGCTAATACCTTCGGCTCACTGTAATAAGGGTGCACAAAAGGATATTTCAAATGAAATCTTGATTTCGATGTGTTTTTATCTATCGCAATCTGATATTCCGATGGTTTCACTGACAAATATCCATAGAGATACAACGCACTCTCCATCGTCAAAATACCGTCCTCTCCAAATAAGCGATAGATCATTTCATCCTCAGATAGTTGATGCTCCTGAAGTGTATAATATCCATTTTTAATACGCACCAAAACGCCCCAATCCACAAAACTTTGAATGCGTCTGTAATCAATACCGAGTGTATATAACTCCGAAGTCTTTACCACACCATCATGCGCCTTTATCAATTCGCATATCGCAGCTTCGTCCTTTTCCCACTTATCCTGCCTTGTCATACGTTGAAACTCCTTTCTACGATGCCTATTTTTTCCGCTTATCACTCGAAACATTGGTTTATTTTAAGTATAATTTTTGTCGGATATTCTGTCAATTATTTTATCTTTTTCACACTTTCATCTCACACAGTCTCTCCTACAAAAACCTACTCTGAAATGTAAATATTTCCTATATGTTTTTGATGAAACGGCATAGCCTCAAACAGTTATACACTAAAAATAAATGTCTTTCCTGTCGAAAAAATGCTTGAATTCATAAATATGTTGTCCTATAATCACTTTAGGACAAATATAGATGGTCTGAGAAAATGATACTGTGCAGGAGGAATTTATGGACAGCGCACTGAAGAAAAACCCTTCCAGAAAAGAATGTGAAAAAGCGATTCGACGCATATTGATTACAGAAATTCTTGAAAACGGAAAGAACAAACACTTTCGCATGGCGACAGATTTTATTACTTATTTTGAAGCACTCTACCCCGCATCCGACAGTTTGACAAAACAGGTACAACGCGCTGTCAAGGCAATGAATATGCCTAAAGATGAAGACGGCTTCTTCATCATCGACCGCACACCGGAACAGGTAGCTCAGGATAAAGAACTTCACGCCTTGTTTGAACAGGCAAATGTTCAAATTGAATCTCTGGATGAATGTGAACGGATTTTCCTTTCACTCGACCCGGATTATCGTAGTTTTCTGACCTACCGCATCACACATTCCGATACACTTCAGGATAAATACGTTACGATTCAAGAGACAAATAACGGACTTATTATTTACACCAGAGACAAAAAGAAGCTGGAGCAGGTGCTCCAGCGTCTCATGCTTCTCTAAAATCTGAGATTTTTACTCTTTTTCATCCGTCTGTTTCTTCTTCGACTCTTTCGTGTATCACGAATCGTCTGATAACGATGCTTTTCTGATCGTCGGCTTTTCATGCCGGCGATTTTTTGTCTGAGTACATACGAATGTGTTCCTATCCAATACAAAATCAAGATAATCAAAATCAGACCAAGAATCATAGCTACCACCATTCCGATCATTCTCGCATTGATTTCGATATGAATGTTATGTGATTTGTCGCTTTTTGGCTCTTTTTCTGTCGTATTTGTTTCTACCTGACTCTGTGGTACTTCTTCCGGCTCATCTTCACGAATGGTTTCTGTAAACAGAAAACCGGGGCGATCCCATTCTTTCATACATACATCCGCTTTTCCTACCACTCGCTCTCCATAAGAATATACCTGCGTACCAAGTATATCTTCCTCTGTCTGATCGTATACAATCTCACACTTCAAATCACTAAAAGAAGCAGACATCGGCAAAACAACAGTCGCCTCTTCATCTATGGTAGCAAATGCATCTTCTTTCTCATCAGCTTCTTTTTTCACGTAATCTTTTACTTGAAGCAATTTGAAATTCTCAAAGCAATGATCAAACATTGTTCGCGTATCCACATAATGCGCAGGCGATTTTTCTTTCATCACAACACATACGATTGCCATATCATCCTTTTGTGCAAAAGATACCAGCGTACTACCTGCAGCGTTCGTATATCCGGTCTTACCTCCCGTCGCATATTCATACAAATGCTCTCTGTCGCCTCGGAACGGATAGACCATCTTGTGATGATTGTGTAAATAGGTCGGCTCATCATGCTTGTTTGTCGGCGGAATCGTATAGGAACCGGATGCACAAATCACACGAAATGTCTCATTTTTATATGCCTCTGCTGATATCAAAGCCATATCATGTGCACTGGTCCAGTGTTCCTCATCCGGAAGTCCGTTTGGATTGTTAAAATGTGTATTCTGGCATCCCAATTCCTTTGCACGCTCATTCATCATCTTTGTGAACTCTGACATAGAGCCTGCTACATGCTCTCCAATCGCCCATGCACATTCATTTGCGGATTCCAGCATCATACCATACAGACATTCTTCCATCGTCATCTCTTCGCCAATATCACGACTGATATGTGATGTATCACCCTCGTTTCCGTACACAGCTTCTTCTGAAAAGGTCACAATCTCATCCATCGATGTATGTTCCAACGCCAGCAACGCAGTCATAATTTTCGTAATACTTGCCGGATAATTGACCTCGTCCATATTTCGCTCGTATAGAATCGTTCCGGTCGAAACCTCCATCACACACATAGACGGTGCTTCCATCTGCGGCATGTCAGGCCATGCTTCTTCCGCATACACAGGGGTCACTGTACTTATCATGCACATTACTGCTGTCAAAAGACAGACAGCCATCGATTTTATTTTTTTCATATATTCCTCATTTTTTCTTGATTTTAATTTTTCACTACTTTAGTATAATATTCGGGAATATGTTACGCAAGCTTTTTATTCAAAAACACTTCAGCAAACAGTTCAGCCATAAGTATTCCATCGAAACCATCATGCTTGCATGAATGGGATCGATGGGATATTTATGAGATGAGCGCCCAATTATGAGCAAAAATAGCTGTGCAACAGCGGAGAGCCTTGCAAAGGCGTTTTTGCGAATGGCGCGTCTGAACTGTTTTATTAAGTCTGCCACAATATTCCATTCAAACCATCATACTTTCATAAATGGAACGATTCAATATATATAACACAAAGGAGATTCAAATGAGACTAAGAAATATCCCCGGTGCAGATGCTGCTGTCGCAGACTGCCCTTTCGTAATCGACGAACCTGGCGCATTGCGCGGAAAATGGAATACACGTTTTGAAAAAGACCAGCCGATACATATCGAAGTAGGTATGGGAAAAGGACAATTCCTGTTTGGACAGGCTGCTGCCCACCCTGAACGCAACTATGTCGGCATCGAACGTTACACCAGCGTTCTTCTACGCGCAATTCAAAAAATCAACGCCGAACAACCCCCTAAAAATATTTTGTTTATCTGCATGGATGCCGCCGAACTTCCGCAAGTATTTGCTCCGGGTGAAATATCCCGCATCTATTTGAATTTTTCTGATCCCTGGCCCAAAGATCGCCATGCCAGACGCCGTCTGACCTCAAGCGAATTCTTAGCGCGCTATAACCAAATTCTTGTTCCTGATGGAACAATTGAATTTAAGACCGATAATCGCGGATTATTTGATTTCTCTTTAGAAGAAATCCAAAACTCAGATATCTGGGCATTAGATGCACATACATTTGACCTGCATCATACCCCTGAGCTGTTCTCCGGTAATATTATGACAGAATACGAAGAAAAATTTTCATCCATCGGCAATCCGATATGTAAGCTGATTGCGTCAAGAAAAAACGGAAACAAATAGAAAATGTCGCATAGACTATAAAAAAGCCTATGCGACATCATTTTTTTCATACTTGTCATCGCAAAATCTGTCGATGCAAAAAATTTCAATTCCGCTGTTGCTGTATTCATGATGCATTTCATGAAATCATGGAGTTACTCAACCATATTTAATGAAACCTGATATGGCTCCCGACGCTGAACCCGATACACGACGAACCACTCGCGCACCGGCGTCGGGACGAAACACAAGGGAGAACAAGCACATCGGATGTTTTTATTTCCCTTTGCATTTCCTAATAGAAATACAGAAGTCGGTCCGCAAGCACCTCCTATCACGGAAATTGCTGCTGCCACTTTTGTACTTTCCGTCTTTCTAATGGGAGAATCTCCTTTTTCACAAGACTGAAGCATAATCGAACCATCCTCGCAGTCAGGCTCTAACGTGTAATAGACACTCTCAAAATGTGTCGGATAACACATCGTTTGGTCCATATGGCTCAAATGCTCTTCTGACAATTCACCTTTTTCGATTTGTTCGATTTTAAGCTGATACTGCTTTCCTGACAAGGGGTGCGTCAATGCAAACTCCTGTTTTTCTCCGCTTAACGTCAAATGTTCGCCCGGTACACTTACCAAATCTTCAAAAAAACGAACGGATAATTCAGAGAAATCTTCCTCTCGCCCCTCATCCCATTGAAAATGTGCGCGATAAAAGCTGTATGCATAGGATGAATCCAGACCATAATGTAACAAACATGACTCTGCTAACTCGTCTTTTTCCATCCCTTCTTCCACTATCGGAGCATAATGCATTCCACTGGAACCCAAACTTTCCAGCTGTTCTTCTCCGCGAAATACATCTATTCGAACATTCGGTGCGGTTGGATTTTTTAACTGCAATTGTTCAAAGTGCTCATGATCTGCAGACATCTTTTGAAATTCTTCTACAAACGCCTGTAACGCTCCCGGCTCTACCTGTATGCAATAATCAATTACCAATCCGTCTTTGCAGCTATAGGCGGACAACAATCTCCACTTTTCACCATACCATTCGATATCCTGATTCAACGGATATTCTGTCGTCAGAACATACTTCTCCTCTGCATCTTCCCTATCGCTTCCCCAAAAATTCGTGTCGAAATACACACACCATTTATCTTTCATTCCGTTTCTCCAGGCATATCAGGCATTCTGGCTAAAAGACTGAATTTCTTCGTACTTCTCCTGCAAATACATCCACCGATCCATACGCTCTTCTAACTCTGCTTCTGCCTCTTCCTTCTGCGCCATAATCTCATTTAACTTCACAAAATCATTTGCATTTGCGCTCATCTGCTGTTCACACTGACTGATTTTTTCCTCTAAATCAGCGATTACCTGCTCGATCGTATCCCACTCCTGCTGTTCTTTATAAGTAAACTTCACTTTTTTCGCGTGTTCACGACCCTGTCTCATTCGCTCCTGCGCTCTCGAAGCAGATGACGTTTCAGAACCTGTTGTCACATGGACAGATACCGGTTTTTCGGTGTCCGATTCCACTTTTTCCATTTCTCGAACAAGCGCATACTCACTATAATTTCCTTCAAACTGACGAATTCTGTTTTCTTCAAAAGCAAACAAACGCTTTGTCACACGATCCAAAAAATAGCGGTCATGCGACACAACAATTACAATACCCTCAAAAGAATCCAGATAATCCTCCAATATCGTCAAAGTCTGTATATCCAAATCATTTGTCGGCTCGTCTAATATGAGAACATTCGGCGCTTCCATGAGTACACGCAAAAGATTCAGCCTCTTTTTTTCTCCACCGGAGAGCTTTTCGATACAAGCATACTGCTCCTGCGGCGGAAATAGGAATTTCTCCAACATAGAAGAAGCTGACACCAATCCATCTTTTGTGCGCACATACTCAGCCGTATCACGAATATAATCAATCACACGGGATTTCGGATTCATATAGGCAATGCCGGCAGCAGGATCGTTTTCCCACTCCTGCGAATAATACCCGATTTTTACCGTCTGCCCTACTACCACTTCTCCCTGATCCGGCTTTAGCATTCCGGCAATCAGCTTCATCATCGTCGTTTTTCCGCAACCATTTTGACCGATAAAACCGATTCTGTCACCCTTTAAGAAAATATAGCTAAAATCAGAAAAGAGTTGTCTCTCATAAGCCTTGCTCACATGATGTAATTCTACTGTCGTGCGTCCCATACGACTCGAAATAGAAGACAATTCCACACTACCGTCCCGAACCGGTGCTTTTCGCTCTTTCAGTTCTTCATATCGCTCCAAGCGTGCTTTCTGCTTTGTCGTTCTGGCACGTGCTCCACGCTTTACCCACTCCAGCTCCACACGCAAAATCGACTGTCTCTTGCGCTCACCGGCATCCTCTATATCTTCACGAGCTGCTTTCAGTTCCAAAAATCCCGCATAATTTGCATCATAACTGTAAATCTGTCCTTTATCTATCTCGACAATACGGTTGACCACACTATCCAGAAAATAACGGTCATGCGTTACCAGAACCAGCGCACCCTTATATCGCTTGAGATAATTTTCTAACCAGTCTGAAGTACGGCTGTCCAGATGGTTTGTCGGCTCATCCATAATCAGAATATCTGCCTCTGACAACAACGTCGCAACAATCGCCACACGTTTTTTCAATCCACCGGACAATGTCTCTACCGGTACATCAAAATCTGTGATTCCCAATTCCTGCAGCATTTGCTTTGCAGATGCTTCTAATGCATACACATCCTTTTGCTCATGTGTCTCCTGCGCATCAACCGCTGCTTCTAAAACGGTCGCACCGGAAGGAAACACCGGCTGCTGAGACAGCATGCGAACAACCACATGATTAGCAAATACAATACGTCCCTGATCCGGTTCTTCTTCACCTGCCATCATACGAAGCAGTGTCGATTTTCCGGTTCCGTTGATGCCTATAATTCCGACTTTTTCACCTTCCTGCAAATAAAAAGATGCTTTGTCAAAGAGCTTTCGCTGTGAATAGTTTTTTTCTATATTTTCTAATGTTAAAATGTTCATTTTTTTGCCTACACTGACCCGGTTTCAAATACATTTTAATGACAACTATGACTTCCACATCCATGATCGCCGCAATGATGTTCGCCACCTTCTTCATGATGATGACACATCGTATTCGGATCATAATTCAATTTTCCTGCCAAAAATGCCTCTACCTGAGCATCTGCATCTCCGGCTGCACCGGGATATAATTCAATACCGGCCTCTGCCAATGCCACACGTGCACCGCCGCCGATACCGCCACAAATCAGAACATCGACACCGCCGCCAAACAAAAAGCCTGCTAATGCACCATGTCCCTGTCCGTTTGTATCCACGATTTCTGATGAAACCACCTGTCCATCGTTTACCTCATATACTTTAAACTGCTGTGTATGTCCAAAATGCTGAAATACCTGTCCGTTTTCATAAGTTACTGCAATCTTCATGTTTTTTTCTCCTTTTCTCTTTTTAATATACTTCTATTTACAATATTCACTCATTATTTTCTTTTTACAAATTTGATATAAGAATGACATACGGTAAAAATAATTGCGCTCGCCAACAATACCCAATGCTGCAATGTCAAAGCACTCAATATGTAAATCACACACGGGATCTCTATCAATACTTTTCGCACACTGTCTGCCTGATTCTTTTTATACACAATCCATAAAATCCAATACAATACCACTAAAATGACATTTCCGTAGAAATAAATCAGAAATGCCAACACTGAATGAAAACCGTTCGAAAATACATCAAACTGAAAAATCATCAGTAGCATTGTTGTGATACGTGTGATTTTTTGCAGATGGTCCACAATCCCTTTTTCGTAATGTTCAGAAGTACCCTGTTTTTTAACTACGAACAACAGATTCGGCAACAGTAATAACAAAACGATAATCAATCCCCAGACACTAATCCAACTGCCTCCCGTTTTTCCTGCCAAAAATACCGATGTCGGTCCGTCTGCACCACCAATAATCGTAACCTGATCCATCTCTTCCTCCTTTCTCACACTCTGAATCTGATGCTTTTTCTATCATATCATTCTTTCCAAAAAAAAGCTACCCAATGTAATTTTGACACAATCAAACTACATCGAATAGCTTTTTTATTAGAAATTCTACTCCATTACTTAGAAGGCATCATACTAATGATTCTTCCTGCAAATTCATTAAAGTTCTGCGTCTGTAAAATAACACGTCCGGGTCCGGTCAACTTTGTAAGGAATAATCCTTCTCCGCCAAAGAAAATATTCTTCAGACCTTTCACAGTCTCGATTTCATATTTTACGGACTTTTCAAATGCTACTACATTTCCGGTATCTACCTTTAATACTTCGCCCGGAGCTAAAACCTTTTCTACCTTATTTCCGTCAATCTCTAAGAACGCAGTTCCTGTTCCGTGAATGTCCTGCAAAATAAATCCTTCTCCACCGAAGAAACCTGCAGAAAGCTTCTTTGTCAAAGCAACACTCAATTCTACAGTCGTCTCTGAGCAAAGGAATGCACCCTTCTGTGCAATCAATCCGCCACATGCTCCTACATCAACCGGAAGAACCTCTCCTGCTACCGTAGATGCAAATGCGATAGAAGCACCGGGACGATCTGCCTTATAGGTAGCCATAAAAATGGACTCGCCGGAAAACATTCTTCCAAGACTCTTTCCAAGACCTCCACGCATGTTTGAATCCATTGATACACCTTCGCTCATCCAAGCCATACCGCCGGACTGTGTGTACATTGACTCACCTGCCTGGTCGAAAGTAACCTCTACAGCAGGCATTGTATCGCCTATAATTTGATATTTCATTACCCTACTTCCTCCTTTTGTTTTAGTACATATACTATAACACATCTTTGAAATTGCTGTAAAGTTTATATGTAAGCTCTTTTTTATGAAAAATTAAAGTATTAAAAATTGTCAGATTGCCAGTAGCGAGTTTAGAAAAAGACTTTTGACATTCTTTTTCTTAAAACAAAAAAACCACAGATTTTACTCTGTGGTTTAAATGCGCCTCCAGGGGTTCGAACCCTGGACACCCTGATTAAGAGTCAGGTGCTCTGCCAGCTGAGCTAGAGGCGCATGTCCTTGCGTTTCCTCAACGCAAGACATAGTATACCTCGTCTCTATCAAAAATGCAAGCCTTTTTTTTAATTTTTTCAAATTTTTTTATTTTTTGTTCAATTCCTTACATTTTACATCTAAAACTATCCGAGATTTGCAAACAATGCAGCTATTTCATCCGGGCTCATCGCTCTGTTCGGGTCTGATAAATCAGGCATCGGAGGCAATTCTTCCACCGGCTCTGCAATCGCTTCCGGTTCCGGTTCTACCTGCGGTTCATCTGACGGCATATTTGCTAACAGTGCTGCGATATCATCCGGGCTCATCATCTTATTCGGGTCTGATAAATCAGGCATCGGCGGTAACTCTTCTATCGGCTCTGCGATTGGCTCTAATTCCGGTTCTGCCTGCGGCTCATCTGACGGCATATTTGCTAACAGTGCTGCGATATCATCCGGGCTCATCATCTTATTCGGGTCTGATAAATCAGGCATCGGCGGTAACT
>JAGAOE010000107.1 GCA_017623885.1 Eubacterium sp.
ACATTTCAGAGAATGTTTTTGTATGAAACTATTTGGCGGATACGCCACACCGAGGAAATACGAAGTATTTTCGAGGTGGGCTCTGAACAGTTACAATCAAACTTTGATGGATAAGGAACTGCTTGTTTTTTTGCATATCGAATGAGATAATAGACGAGAATATGAATTGCGAAAATAAGGAGAACAATCATGATACAGGAACGAGTGGCGGCACTTCGTCAGCAGATGCGTATACATCAGATGGATGCCTATATTGTGCCGACGGAGGATTACCATGCGTCGGAGTATGTCGGGGATTTTTTTAAGGCACGTGAATATATGTCGGGATTTACCGGCTCGGCGGGAACACTTGTCGTATTAAGAGATGAAGCGGCTTTGTGGACAGATGGCAGATATTTTTTGCAGGCGGAAGAGCAACTGAAAGGCAGTGAGATTTGCCTGATGAAAAGCGGAGAAGCAGGTGTGCCTGATATTTGTAACTATCTGGCTGAAAAATTGAACGCAGGTGCGGCAGTAGGATTTGATGGGCGCACCGTAAGTCGTGATTTTGTAAAAAAAATGGAAGAAGCGCACAAAGAAAAACAGCTTCGATTTGTCGGAGACTTTGATTGTGTCGGAGAAATCTGGACTGACCGACCTGCGATGTCCCCCAAGCCTGTGTGGGAGCTTTCGACTGCATATGCAGGAAAAAGCAGAGCGGAAAAACTGGCTGCATTGCGGGAGAAAATGACGGCGAAAGGTGCGAATGCATGTCTGCTTAATTCGTTGGATGAGATTGCATGGCTGTTAAATCTGCGCGGTGCAGATGTGGCTTACACGCCGGTGTTTCTGGCGTTTTTGTTGGTCAGTGAACAGGCAGCGGTATTGTGTGCGCATCAGGAGAGCTTTTCAGAAGCGATATGGAATGGCTTGGAAGCATCCGGCGTGTCTCTTGCACCGTATGAAGCGATTGGAGAAATCGTTGCTGGCTTGCCTAAGGAGACTGCGTTGCTCGTGGATACTTCTGTGTTGAATGCGTATTTGTGGGATTGTATTCCGTCGTATGTGCAAAAAATAGAAACAGCAAGTCCGGTTAGGTATCTAAAGGCGATGAAGACTGAACAGGAAATGGAGCATATGCGTCAGGCGCATGTGAAGGATGGCGTGGCAGTGACGCGGTTTTTGTATTGGCTCAAACATCTGACAGAAGAAGATTTTGTGACGGAAATAGATGCGGCGGCAAAGCTGGAGCAGTTTCGCCGGGAGCAGGCGCATTATTTGTATGAGAGTTTTTCACCCATCGTCGCATATGGCGCACACGGAGCAATCGTACATTATGAAGCGACGACATCTTGCAATGCGCGACTGGAACAGAGAGGACTTTGCCTGATCGATACCGGTGGTCATTATATGGAAGGAACGACGGATATCACGCGAACAGTGGCACTCGGTGAACTGACCAAAGAAGAACGAAGTGCGTTTACCGCTGTTTTGCGCGGACATTTAAACTTGGCGGCAGCGCAGTTCCCGGAAGGCGTATGCGGACAAAATCTGGACATTTTAGCCCGCATGCCATTGTGGGAGCAGCAACTGGATTTTCGGCACGGAACAGGACATGGTGTGGGTTATTTGCTCAGCGTGCATGAAGGACCGCAACGGATTCATTGGAGAATCCGTCCGGGTGAAAACGCAGTTGCGTTTGAAGAAGGAATGATTGTGTCAAATGAGCCGGGCTACTATGAGACCGGAAAGTTTGGCATCAGGCACGAAAATCTGATGCTTTGCAAAAAAGTGCAAATATCTGAGGCTGAACAGTCGGAATATGGGCAGTTTCTCTGTTTTGAGACGCTGACGATGGCGCCGTTTGATATTGATGCAATCGATGTGACACTGCTGACAGAGCGTGAGTGCAAGCTGCTCGATGCGTATCATAAACGTGTATACGAGACGATTGGCCCGCTTTTGGATGTGAAAGAACGTCAATGGCTGGAAAAAGTGACCGCACCGATTGAAAGGAGCAAGCATGGCACAGAAAATAACGGATGAGATGATTGAATATGTGGGAATATTGGCGAAGCTGGAGCTGTCTGAGGAAGAGAAAGAACAGGCAAAGCGCGATATGGAAGAAATGCTGGCGTATGTAGAGGTTTTGAATGGCTTGGATACGACGGGGATAGAGCCGGAACCGCATGTGATAGAGACAACGAATGTTTTTCGGGAAGATCTTGTGACGAATGGAGATGGGCAAAGAGATGCATTAGCCAATGCGCCGCTTTGTCATGAAAATGGATTTGTAGTACCAAAAACAATCGGATAAAAAACGACGCATAGAGATATATGCGCACGGAAAGGGGAAAAAGATGTCTTTGATGAGTCTTGGTGCAGTGACACTTGGAAAAATGATTCAAAACAGACAAGTGTCTGCGGTGGAAGCAGTAGAGGAAGCATTGGCGATGATAAAAGCAACAGAGCCTTCGATACACAGCTTTGTAACGGTTGATGAACAGCAGGCACGCGAGCGCGCTGCGCAGATACAACAACAGATAGATGCGGGAGTATCTTTGCCTGTTCTAGCAGGAGTTCCGTTTGCGGTAAAGGATAATCTGTGTACAGATGGAAGGAAGACGACCTGCGGCTCGAAGATGCTGGAAAATTTTGTGCCGACGTATACGGCAGAAGCAGTTTGCAAATTGGAACAGGCAGGTGCAGTGCTACTCGGAAAAACAAATATGGATGAATTTGCGATGGGAAGTACGACAGAGACTTCTGCGTTCGGAGCGACAAAAAATCCTTGGAACATATCCTGCGTACCCGGCGGTTCTTCCGGTGGAAGCTGCGCGGCAGTTGCTGCGGAAGCGTGTTCGTTTGCACTCGGAACAGATACAGGGGGATCGATTCGACAGCCGAGCGCATGGTGCGGAGTGACGGGGATTAAGCCGACTTACGGGACGGTGTCGCGTTACGGAATGGTGGCATATGCATCATCGCTGGAACAGATTGGACCTATTGCAAAAAATGTGACAGACTGTGCGGCGATTTTGGAAGTAATATCGGCATATGACAAAAAAGATACGACATCTGTGAAACGCGCGGATACAAAGTTTCGTGATGCACTTTGTGAAGATATTCGGGGAATGAAAATCGGTATTCCGAAAGATTATTTTCGGGAGGGATTGTCAGATGATATAAGGAGTGCGCTGACCAATGCAGCCAAACAGTTAGAGCAGGCAGGTGCGCAGATTTCCTACTTTGATTTGGGCTTGGTCGAAGAAGCAGTGCCTGCATATTATGTGATTGCCAGTGCAGAGGCGAGCAGCAATCTGGCGCGCTATGATGGTGTCAAATACGGCTATCGTACAAAAACGGTAAACGGCTTACACGATATGTACAAAAAGAGCCGCAGTGAGGGCTTTGGCAGAGAAGTAAAACGGCGTATCATGCTTGGCTCCTTTGTGCTCAGCTCCGGTTATTATGATGCTTATTATTTACAGGCATTGCGTGCAAAAAATTTGATCAGACGTGCGTTTGATGAGGCGTTTGCCGCATATGATCTGATACTCGGACCGACTGCGCCGACAACTGCCCCAGCGCTTGGGACGACGATTGGAACGATGCAGATGTACCTGGGTGATGTCTACACAGTGGCGGCAAATCTGGCAGGACTTCCTGCGCTCAGTCTGCCGATGGGCTTGGATCATAATGGTCTGCCGATAGGACTGCAGATGACGGCAGATCGTTTTCAGGAAAAGAAAATGATACGGGCAGCCTATGCGCTGGAGCGTATGCAGGAAACGTTGCGGTGCCCGTTTGCAATATCAAATGAGAAGGGCGGTGCGTGATGAGCCAGAATTATGAGACCGTGATTGGATTGGAAGTGCATGTGGAGCTGGCGACAGCGTCAAAGATTTTTTGCGGCTGTTCTACGAAATTTGGCGGTGCGAGAAATGCGCATACCTGTCCGGTCTGTACCGGTATGCCGGGCACATTGCCGGTATTAAATAAAAAAGTGGTAGAGTATGCGATTGCAGTCGGATTGGCGTTAAATTGTACGATTGCGAAGGAGAGCAGATTTGACCGGAAAAACTATTTTTATCCGGATAATCCACAAAACTACCAGATTTCACAGCTCTATGAGCCGTTGTGTCGAAATGGCTGGGTAGAAATAGAGACTGAGGAAGGAATGAAAAAAATCGGCATTCACGAAATCCACATGGAAGAAGATGCGGGCAAACTGGTACATGACGATGAGATGGGTTGTTCAATCGTGGATTATAATCGTGCCGGTGTGCCGCTCATAGAGATTGTGTCAGAACCGGATATGCGTACATCGGAAGAAGTCATCGCATATTTGGAAAAATTACGTTTGTTTATCCAATATCTCGGAGCTTCGGACTGCAAACTGAACGAAGGCTCCATGCGTGCAGACGTCAATGTGTCTGTTCGAAAACAGGGAGATACGGTGCTTGGAACACGCACAGAAATGAAAAATTTGAATTCATTTCGCGCGATTACGCACGCTATTGCGCATGAGCGCGCGCGTCAGATTGCGTTGCTTGAAAATGGGGAAGTCGTGATTCAGGAGACAAGGCGCTGGGATGATGCAAAGGAGTGTTCTTATGCGATGCGATCGAAAGAGGACGCGCAGGATTATCGCTATTTTCCGGAGCCTGATTTGCTGCCGCTTGAGATTTCCGAAGCATGGGTCGAGACGATTCGCGCCGCACAGCCGGAATTTCAGACGCAAAAGGCGAGACGATACGAAACAGAATATGGGCTGCCGGCATATGATGCGCAGGTATTGACGAATACAAAGGCGTTAGCAGACTTCTTTGAGGCGACGACAGCACTTTGCGGCAAACCAAAGAAAGTGTCCAATTGGCTGATGGTAGAGACGATGCGCTTGCTGAAAGCCCAAGAGATGGAAGCGCATCAGATTCGTTTTTCGCCGGAGCATCTGGCGGAATTAATCGAATTAGTAGACACGGGCGTGATCAACAGTACGGTGGCAAAAGAGGTATTCGAGCAGATGTTCGCAGAAGACATTGCGCCGCGTGCATATGTAGAAAAAAACGGGCTTGGCATGGTAAATGATGAGCGCGCACTCCGTATGGCGGTAGAACAGGTGATTCGTGAAAATCCGCAGTCAGTGGAAGACTATAAGAACGGAAAAGAGCGTGCGCTGGGATTTCTGGTAGGTCAGACGATGAAACTGACAAAGGGAAAAGCAAATCCCGGTACAATACATCAGATTCTGAAGGAAATGCTTTAAACCTATACAATTTGGATAAATTTTGATTGTCATTCCGTCTAATCGCAAGTATAATAAAAGGTGATTGGAGAAAAATATATGAAGCACATTTTTATTGTAAATCCCTATGCGGGAAATCTGAATTTTGCAAATAATTTGCGTCAAAAGTTGCAGCAGATAGAAGGGTTTGAATACTTTTTATTTAACTCACGCTATACC
>JAGAOE010000108.1 GCA_017623885.1 Eubacterium sp.
GGATGATTATACGAATGATATTGCATGATTATGAGTCGAGTTCAGGAAAAGATTTAATAATGGAATACTTAGACTCATTACCAGATGATGAGCGAACAGATGGTTTAATGGTTATGAAATGTATGGAAAACAACGAATTTGATAAAATATTATTTAAGAGATGGGAGAAAAAAGTATATGAGGTGTATTTTAGAAAAAATAATCGCATCTTTTATATAACAGTGGATGGAAATAATATTTATCTTCTTCATGCTTGTAGGAAACAGAAGAATAAAACAGAAAAGAATGATAGAAAAATAGTAAAAAAACGAGCCAAAGAATTAGGCATGTTACTCAAGAAAGTATTTATATAGGAGGTTGATTTAATGCCCTTTGTACAAATTGATGTAAATAAAGAAATAGAGAAGCAAATGCAGAAACCTAGATTCAAAAAAGCGTGGGAAGAAAACCACGCTGAATATGAATTAATTGGGGAAATGATTTCATTACGGAAACAAAATAAATAACGCAAAGCGAGTTAGCGATGCTTACAGGAAATAAGCAGCAGGTAATTTCACGCATTGAACGGAAAGAGAGTAATCCATCATTGAAATTATTTGCACATATTTTAGATGTGTTGGGTTACGAATTACGGATTGTCAAGAAAGGTTCACAAATCTAGTGTTTTCTGAAAGTACCTAAACAAATATAAATCGACAAAGCACTTTAAATGTGATAAGATACAGAATCATACGCATTTGAAAGGAATTTAACATATGATAGCGATAATAGACTATGATGCAGGAAATTTAAAGAGCGTCGAAAAAGCGTTGGCTTCACTCGGATACGAGAGTGTCATTACCAGAGACAGACAGGAGATTTTGCGTGCAGACAAGGTGATTCTGCCCGGTGTCGGAGCGTTTGGAGATGCGATGCATCAATTAAAAAAGTATGAAATGGATAAAGTGGTAAAAGAAGTTGCTGCTGAGAACAAGCCGTTACTTGGTATCTGCCTGGGACTTCAGTTGTTATTCGAAGGCAGTGAAGAAAGTGAAGGCGTGGAAGGTCTTGGATTATTAAAGGGCTCCATTGTACGTTTTTCAGATGAACATGGATTGAAAATACCGCATATCGGTTGGAACTCACTCGATTTGAAAAATAACGGACGTCTGTTTCGTGGAATTTCAGATGGTGCATATGTATATTTTGTACACTCGTATTATTTGCGGGCGCAGGAGTCGGAGATTGTAAAGGCGACAACGACATACGGAGATTTGGTGGATGCATCGGTAGAAAAGGATTCTATTTTTGCCTGCCAGTTTCATCCGGAAAAGAGCAGTACGGTAGGACTCTCTATTTTGAAGAATTTTGCAGAGCTTGATACACAGGAGGGCGCATAAGATGTTTACAAAAAGAGTAATCCCGTGTTTGGATGTGAATTGTGGAAGAGTTGTAAAAGGCGTGAATTTTGTAAATTTGCGAGATGCAGGAGACCCTGTGGAAATCGCTGCTGCATATGATCAGGCAGGTGCGGATGAGGTCGTTTTTTTGGATATCACAGCTTCTTCAGATGGAAGAAATACAGTCGTAGATATGGTGCGTAAAGTGGCTGAGAAGGTGTTCATTCCTTTTACGGTAGGCGGCGGAATCCGTACGGTAGATGATTTCCGTACCTTGCTGCGCGAGGGTGCAGATAAAATCTCGATTAATTCTGCGGCGATAAACAGACCGGAGCTGATTAGCGAGGCAGCAGATAAATTTGGCAGTCAATGTGTTGTAGTGGCGATTGATGCGAGAAGACGAGCGGATGGCAGTGGCTGGAATATTTACAAAAACGGTGGTCGCGTAGATATGGGAATGGATGCCATTGAATGGGCGATGAAGGTAGACCGCATGGGTGCGGGCGAAATCCTGCTCACCAGTATGGACTGCGACGGAACAAAGGCGGGATATGATATCGAACTGACCAGACAGATTGCAGAAAATGTGTCTATTCCGGTGATTGCATCCGGTGGAGCCGGAACAATGGAGCATTTTTATGATGCGCTGACCGAAGGAAAAGCAGATGCAGTACTGGCAGCATCATTGTTCCACTACAAAGAGATGGAGATTATGGATTTGAAACAGTATCTGGCAGAGCGCGGCGTGTCTGTGCGCAGATAGTGAAGAGGTGACAAATTATGTCAATGATTGACAATGACTGGCTGCCTGCATTGGCATCCGAGTTTCGGCAACCGTATTATGCAAAGCTATATGAATTTGTAAAGAAAGAATATCACGAGCGAGTGGTATATCCGCCGTCTGAAGATATTTTTAATGCGTTTCATTTTACGCCGTTGAGTGAAGTAAAGGTGTTGATTTTAGGTCAGGACCCTTATCATGGGGAGCATCAGGCACATGGCTTATGTTTTTCGGTAGAAAAATCACAGCCGGAGCTTCCGCCTTCGCTGGTAAATATTTATAAGGAATTGCAGGATGATGTAGGCTGTTACATACCGAATAATGGATATTTAAAGAAATGGGCAGATCAGGGTGTACTTCTTTTGAATACCGTACTCACTGTGCGTGCACATCAGGCGAATTCGCATCAGGGAAAGGGATGGGAACAGTTTACAGATGCAGTGATACGTGCGGTCAACGAACAGGATCGACCGATTGTGTATTTGCTGTGGGGCAGACCTGCACAGAGCAAGGTGCCGATGCTGAACAATCCGAAGCATCTGGTGCTGACTGCGCCGCATCCAAGCCCGCTGTCGGCGTACCGAGGCTTTTTTGGATGCAGACATTTCAGCAAAACAAATGAATTTTTAGAGGCGCATGGAATCGCGCCGATCGATTGGCAAATTGAAAATATTTAGTTAGAATCGTGTTCCAGCATGAGTGGCATAGCAGAGGATTGTTCGCTGCTTGCGGGAATACGGATTTCGACTTCGGTTTCACATCCGGGTGTGCTGCGGTAGCTCAGTCCATACTGATCTCCATAGCATAGCCGGATTCTTTTATGTGTGTTTGAAATGGCGATATTGCTGCCATGCTGACTACTGCCGGTGCCTGAGAGAATTGTGCGCAGTTTTTCGGGCGAAATCCCCACGCCGTCGTCAGAGATTACAAATACGAGCGTTTCATCCTCCATCCATCCCATGATGACAATGTTTCCTTCTTTTATCGGTTTTTCTAAAATGCCGTGCAAAATAGAATTCTCAACAATCGGCTGAAAAACAAGCTTGGGAATGCGGTAATCAAGCATTTCATCCGGAACATCTACATAGAAATGCAGCTTGTCATTAAAGCGCATGTTTTGTAATTGCACATATAAGGTGACATGCTCAATCTCTTCGCGGACGGTGATAAAAGAGCTTCCTTTACTGAGTGTAATCCGGTAAAAACGGGAGAGCAGGTTGACGGCTTCTGATATATGCTGGGTCTCACCGGATTTTGCCATCCAATTGATCATATCCAATGTGTTATAGAGAAAATGCGGATTGATTTGTGCCTGTAAGGCATGGAATTCGGAATGGCGCAGTTCGTTTGCGGTGCGTTGCTGCTCGGTGATCAGACGCTGAATCTCATTCGTCATATAATTGTAGGAATCAATGAGGGAGCATACTTCGTCAGAACCTTGCGGTACTTCCAATGGCTGCGGAAGGCTGCTGTAGCGCACCTGTTCCATTTTGTCGGCTACCTCGGAGATACGTCCGGTAACAGACGCACTGAGTGCCTGACAGATAATGACACAAATAATCAGGACCAATGCATACAGAGCCAAAAACTGCAAGACCAGTTGATTTCCGTCAGAGGTCAAATTAGACTCAGGGACGGCAGATACCATAATCCAATCCGTGTTTGGAATGATTTTGCAGCCGCAAAAGACGTTTTCCCCGGCAAATTGAAGCTTGGTCTGTCTCGTTGTGGACGGAATGCGGGTCGTTATCTCATCATACGGAATATAATAGGTGCCTGAAAGCATGGTATTCGTAGAAGCGACGATTTCGTTACGTGAATTCGTAATGTAAATGACACTGTTATTGTAAGGTAAGTCCTGCAAAAGAATCGGCTGGATGACAGACTGATTAAAGTAGAGAACGACATAACATTCGGTCTGCATTCCGCGAATACGGCGAATGACTGCATGCGTGCCGAGCGTCTTTAACTCTGTCGGCGAAAGGTACATAGGAGGACAGAGCAAGGCATGGCTGTTTGTACTGCTGAGAATACCGTGCCAATAAGTACCCTGCGCAGGAGCAAGTGTTTCGAAAATCGGATTGCTGGTGTATTTGCGCAATACATCAATGTGTGCATCATCCATATATACACGGATATTCGATACGAGCGGGTTATTCTGGCATGTGATGAGAATGTTTTCTAATGTAGCCAAACCATTGCTCAAATCATAAATGTTTTCATATTGTGCCGGATGTGATGTATAAACATAAGAAGAAAAAAATTCATTGTCGCAAATGCCATCAGCCATGGAATCGAGCTGATTGATGGTAGAACCGATATTTGTGCGTGTTTGATCGGCTAGTGTATTGAGCGAGTGTAATGTGGTATTCGTGGTTACACTGACCATCTGATTGTATGCAAAAATGGTAATTAATAAAGCCGGTATCAGTGTCAGAATCAGATGCGTAATCAGCATCTTCACACGCAAAGACAATTGATATTTGTATATGTGAGCGAGTTTTCGTATCATGATAATTCCTTTTCACGGTATTCGGAAGGGGAAAGTCCCACTACCTTTTTGAATGTTTTGCCAAAATAGTTGCAGTCAGAATAGCCGACCTGAATAGCGACTTCATTGACTTTGTTTCGTGGATCAGCCAAGAGCTGTTTCGCTTTTTCAATACGAAAATTTGTGAGGTACTGATTCAGCGTCTGACCGGTTTCTGTTTTGAATACAGTGCAAAGGTAAGACGAGGACAAATGTACATGTTCGCTGATGGCTTTGATGGACAAATTATCATCACTGTAGTTGGTGCTGATGTAATCTTTGATTAAAAATAGTGTGGAGCTATCCGTTTGTTGTGTCTTCAGTAAATCGAAATATTGGTTGACCGCAGCGGTGAACAAGGTGTGTAATTGCTCATAGTTTGTGCAGTTGTTGATTTGTTCGAGCGGACTTTGCAGAGAGATTTCTCCAAAGCTGCTGATTTTTGCCTCGTGCTGGGCATCTAAGAGTGCCAAAAACAATTTGTAATATAAATCACGTGCCTGATTTGGCAATAAATTGCGATTGCCATGTAATGATACGGACAGTGCATCGCAGAAATCCTGTGCGGTTGACGGATTCTTTTCTGACAATAGCTGCGCGAATTGTTCCGGGAGCTGTGACAAATAAGCAGATGTCACCTGAGTTCCGGTCTCATATGGGGTATAGATATTTTGTTCGGGGGCAAAAAAGGAGCTCTGAAGTAATAGCACAGCATTATTGTAGGACTCATAGACCTGCTCCATGCCTTTTACGGTGTCGCCCAGAACAATCTGAAAGTTTTCTTTATAATAAGTAAGTAAAATATCGCGTATCTGTTGGCAGATGAGCTGCAACGTGCGTGCGTCAGCTTTTTTCGCACTGTAGAGGTGCAAAATCATATATTCCGCGTGTTTCATCGTATGTAACTCTTCCATATGATAGGACTGCAGGCATTGATTCAGGCGCGTGAAAAATTCGTGAAGAAGTTCATCTGACATGCGGAAAAACTGTTGGTCTGCACGAATAATCATTGTCGTAAAAAACTGATTTTGCGACAGATGATGAAAAATCTCTTCAGAGGCACTGTCCGGTGCGTGTGTGACACCGGGGAGTGTCAGTGCAAGCGCGAGTTTGGAATGTGTTTCGCGAAGAAAAAACAGATTGGATTCCGCCTGTAACTGATGTTTGCGCACACTACTGACTGCTTCGGTGAGTGCGTTCGTAAGCTCTGCAATATCAAACGGTTTTTCAACGTAGCTGACTGCTTTTAGATGAATGGCAGCTTTTAGATATTCTTTATCAGAATAGCCGCTCATAAAAATAATAGGGCAGTCGGGAGACATCTCGCGCAGACGCTTTGCAAGGTCTATGCCGTTCATGCGGGGCATACGGACATCTGTCAGCAGAATGTCGGGCATGGATGCTTTTGCACAAGCGAGTGCGTGAATGCCATCGTCAGCACTGTCGAGTTTATTTATGCCAAGGGCAGTCCAGTCAATGCTGGAAATCAAGCCTTTTCTGGTCAGTTCTTCATCATCTGCAATAAGAATATGCATAGCTTCCTCCTAATATAAGCGTATGGTAACTGCTTGGCTCAAAACAGTTACCGTGTATGAAAAGTAAGATATCAGCTATCATATCATGTTTTCGTTTTTTTGGGTATTCGTGTCATAAAAAAACGAAAAAAATTACCCACAATCAAAAAAATTTACGATAGGTTTTTGAAAAATTGAATGCTAACATAGATATAGATTCAAGGAAAGAAAGATTTCTGTATGAATGAGGAGAGAGAAAGGAGTAAAGATCTATGGCTTCTGAATATGTTCTGGAATTAAAAGGAATTACAAAGATCTTTCCCGGTGTGAAGGCGCTTGATAATGTGAGCTTTCAGTTGAAAGCTGGCGAGATTCATGCCCTGATGGGAGAAAATGGAGCAGGAAAATCTACCTTTATCAAAGTTATTACCGGTGTACATAAGGCAGATGGCGGAGAAATGTATCTGAATGGTAATAAGGTAGACTTTAAGGGACCGAATGACAGTCAGGCAGCAGGAATCGCTGCGATTTATCAGCATGTAACAGCATATCCGCATTTGACTGTAGCGGAAAATATTTTCATGGGTCATGAAAAAGTAAAACATGGCATGATTCAGTGGAAAGCGATGTACGAAGAAGCAGATAAGCTATTGCAGCAGTTAAATGCAGATTTTAAGTCTACTGCAGAGATGGGTGCATTATCTGTGGCACAGCAGCAGATGGTAGAGATTGCAAAGGCTTTATCTTCAAATGCAAAAATTATTATTATGGATGAGCCGACTGCATCTTTGACGAAGAATGAATCAGAAAATCTGTATCGTATCGCAGAAAAATTGAGAGATGAAGGTGCTTCGATTATCTTTATTTCACACAGATTCGAAGATATGTATCGTCTTGCTACGAGAGTTACGGTATTCCGTGATTCAAAGTATGTAGGAAGCTATGATGTAGATAAGATTTCAAACGCAGATTTGATTACGGCGATGGTAGGTCGTGAGATTACGGATATGTTCCCTAAGCCGGATGTAAAGCTTGGTGAAGAAGTACTGCGTGTGGAGAATCTCTCAAGAGAAGGATTTTTCAAAAATGTATCCTTCAGCGTGAAAAAGGGAGAAATTCTCGGATTGACCGGATTGGTCGGTGCACGCAGAACAGAAGTGATTCAGACGATTTATGGCGTAGAAAAACTCGATAGCGGTAAGATTTTCCTTGACGGAAAAGAAGTAAAAATCAAGAGTCCGCGTGATGCGA
>JAGAOE010000109.1 GCA_017623885.1 Eubacterium sp.
AGATCGCGTCCAGCCATGAACTGTATATACCGGGGGCATTGCAATGTGTATATGAAAAGGAAATCGTCGGGATTTGTTCGCCGCACAGCTATGACTTGCAGACTGGTTTTGGATACGTCTATAGTCTGATTCGAGCGGAAGAAAAACGAACATTATATCTGGATTTTACATACTATAACAGTTTTTTTGCAGATGGAAAAAACGATGTAGGAGATTTGTTTTATGAGATGCAAAAGCAGTATTTGTCATCGAATGCGATGGCTGTCACATCTATGGAGACGATATTGGCAGGAATCGTAGAACACTTTGGTGCGCTGGATTATGTCATGCCCGTTCGGGTACAAATGGATTTAGAAGATTTGGAGCAATCCGATATTGAGGAGCTACTGCATCGCATATTGAGGGAGACCTGTTATGAGCTGGTTGTGCTAAATCTGCCCGTGCGACCATCGTTTTTGCAGGCAGTGTATACATGCTGCAGCCGGATGTACAGCCTTCAGAAAGAGGGTAGTCTGTACGACAAATCGCAGGAACTCTTGGTAGCGGATTTAAAGCGAATGTGTGAAGCAGAGAAGGTAGATCGTCTGCAGATTATTCGGATGCCGCCTATAGGCGGGAGCTTTTCACTGGATATCTCGATGTATGAAGAGCTGTTATTTGGCGAAATGGGGACTTTTATACGCAGACTGCTGAAGGAAAAGGAGGGGACAACGACTGGACTATGCAGAGAAAATCAGACAGGATGTGCTGATGAGGATGGATGTGTCAAGAGATATAACTGATGATGAACTATGGCAGTTAATCGATCGTGCCATTGCGCAGAAGCCGGAGGACAAGCCGTCTTTGCGTATGCGCCGTGCGACCAGAAAGGAAGTATTTTATGCTCTGCGCGGAATGGATGTGTTACAGGAATTGGTAGATGATCCGCAGGTGACAGAGATTATGGTAAATGGCTACAAACATATCTTTTTTGAAAAGCAGGGACGAATTTTTCAATGGGACAAGTCTTTTTCATCCAAGGAAAAGCTGGAAGACCTCATACAGTCAATAGTAGCATCCGCGAATCGCATGGTGAACGAAGCTTCGCCGATTGTAGACAGCCGCCTGCGTGACGGTTCCCGTGTAAATATCGTGTTATCACCGATTGCACTGGATGGTTCTGTCATTACGATTCGAAAATTCCCGCAGAAACCCATGCAGATGGAAGATTTGCTACGTCTGGGTTCGCTGTCCGAGGAGATGGCTGCGCTGCTACGTGCACTGGTGCAGGCGGGATACAATATTTTTGTATCCGGAGGAACCGGTTCCGGCAAAACGACATTTTTAAATGCGTTGTCAGGATATATACCGGAGACAGAGCGTGTGATTACGATAGAAGATTCTGCAGAGCTGCAGCTACATAATATTCGGAATCTGGTACGTCTGGAGACGAGACTGGCAAATATGGAAAAAGTGTCAGAAATATCGATTCGTCACCTGATTCGGGCGGCGCTGCGTATGCGGCCGGATCGGATTATCGTCGGTGAGTGCCGAGGTGCAGAGGCATTGGATATGCTTCAGGCGATGAATACCGGACATGATGGATCGCTCAGTACAGGGCATGCAAATTCGTGTCGGGATATGGTGCGAAGGCTGGAGACGATGGTTTTGATGGGGATGGAGCTGCCACTTGGCGCGATTCGTGCGCAGATTGCATCGGGAATAGATATTTTCGTGCATCTGGGGCGTCTGCGAGACCGTTCGAGGCGTGTACTTGACATCATGGAAATCGATGGAATGGAACAAGGAGAAGTACAGATGCATTCCTTATTTCATTTTACAGAAACCGGAGAACAAGGAGGGCGAATCGTAGGGGTCTGGCAGATGCAGGGGAAAATTTTGCATCAGGAAAAGCTAAGGGCTGCCGGATTGGAGGCGGAACTTGCGCGATTATCATAAATATCAATACAGTCGGCAGGAATATGTGCGTTATTTCATACAGGCGTTACTGCTGATGATTCTAGTAAGTTACTTATTCTATCATTCTGCCGGGGCGATGATTTTACTTGCTCCGTTTTATCCGATTTTTTTACGAATAAAGGCACAACAATTGTTGCAGAAAGAAAAGCAGATGTTATGTATACAGTTTAAAGAGGCCATCGTAGCCGTTTCGGCGGCGTTGAATGCCGGATATTCTGTGGAAAATGCATGGCGTGAAGCAAAAACCGAGATGGTGCAGCTATACGGAGAGAAGTCCTTGATCGTAAATGAGTTAATGCATATTCAGGCACATTTATCCATGAATGTCACACTGGAGGAATTGTTGGAAGATTTTGCAGTGCGCAGTGACATCGAAGATGTGAGCAGTTTTTGTGAAGTGTTTTTCTTTGCAAAACGTAGTGGTGGTGATTTTATTCGTATCATTCAGACGACGGCAGACCGAATCGGGCAAAAAATTCAGTTGCAGCAGCAGTTAGCAGCGGATTTGGCAGCCAGACGGTTGGAAAGTCAGATTATGAATGTCGTACCATTTGCGATTTTGCTGTATCTGAATCTGACATCGCCGGGATATTTTGATGCATTGTATGGCAATCCGGCAGGAATTTGTGTGATGAGTGTATGCTTGATTGCTTATTTGGCGGCGTATGCGTTATCGGAACATATGCTTCGTCAAATGATGATTGTTTGATAAAACCGGCTGTGATGAGAAAGGGTGTATGGGGAGATGTATTTGAGTGTAGGAGTAATGATTGGAAGTGCGTTGGTATATGCATGGACCATAAAGAAAGGGAAACGTGAATCGTGGGGAATGTATGCGTTGGTGATGTTGATAAGCAGTGTGCTGAGCCTCTTGAGCATATACGCAGAAAGTGATTCGGTGTTGGCTGACAGTGAAAAAATTAAACGGCCGCAACCGTCGCAGGAGCCGATACAGCAGGAATATGAGCTGTCGGTAGACTCGCTGGCGATTCAGGAACCCTATCAGGTAGTGGTGGAGAACCGACATCTCACGAAACAGGAATTGGAAGCGTTGTTTACAGAGGCAGTCCGTGAGCTGGAAAAGGTGTTTTTAGGCGAGAATACATCTGTAGATTGCATTACACATCCGGTAAATCTGACAGAGACCTTGACGGAAGGGCGTGTCAGTGTTCGCTGGAGCATGGATCATTATGGGGCAATCAATCTAAACGGTGAGCTACAGGAGGATGGGATTTCAGAGACAGGAACACTGGTCGCATTTACAGCAGTGTTGGACTATGAAGGGGTACAACAGGAATATCGGTTTTCCGCGCAGGTATTTCCGCCTGAAAAATCAGTAAAAGAACAGTTTTATGAGCGATTGCAGGAGATGCTACAGTCAGAAAATGCGAAGATGGATGAGATGTTTTACTTACCGCAGAAAATAAACGGTTATGTGCTCACATGGGAGAAAAAGAAACAGCAGCAGCCCTACTTGATTTTGTTTCTGGGTGTCATTGCAATGGCAGGGATTGCGATTGGAAAAAAAGAGGACGCGCGCAAAAAACAGCAACTTCGCGAAGCGCAGTTAGCAGCAGAATATCCGCAGTTCCTCAGTCAAATGTCGTTATTGCTTGGCGCAGGAATGACGGTGAGCCGCGCATGGGAACGTATGGTACTGACTTATGAAAATAAAGGTGCGCGACCATCCTCGTCAAAGAAAAAAACGGAACAACCCATATATGAGGAAATGCGCATCACTTATTATCAAATGAAAGACGGCATCGGAGAGCGGCGTGCGTATGAGCTGTTCGGGGAACGACTCAGGCTACAGATGTATCGTCGGTTTGCGACATTACTGGTGCAGAACTTGCGAAAAGGAACTGCCGGGTTGCATCAAATTTTAGAAAAAGAAATGCAAATTGCGATGGACGAGCAGGGAAAGTCTTGCAAAAAAGAAGGGGGAGGAATTGCAAACCCGTTTATTACTGCCGATGATGCTGATGCTTGCGCTCGTCATAGTGATTATCATGATTCCGGCGATTCAAAGCTTTCAGATTTGAAAGGCAGTCAGCCGTACAAAGAAAAAACTTAAAATTAGATCGCTTTGTGCGGAGCTTCAATCGTAGTATGTTGAAATGGTATCGATGAAGGAACAGGAGGAAAAAAATGAGACAATTAGATATGTGGTGGATTAAAACAAAAATTCGCTGTAGAAAGACGATGGCGGTATTACAAAATGACGATGGAATCGGAACGGTGGAGATGATTCTGATATTGGTGGTTTTGATCGGACTGGTGTTGATTTTTAAAGAGAAATTGACATCTTTGGTAGGAGATATTTTTGAAACCATTACATCTCAAAGCAACAGTGTATAGAAAGACAAGGATGTTGCCTGCGAGTATGACGGTATTTGCCAGCCTGTCCTTGATGCTGGTGGCGTCCTTTTTGCTGATGCTGTTGGAAGCGGCACGTGTTCGGGGATTAGAGACATATAGTCGCTTGCAGCGAGTAAATGCAATGATGTGTGTGGGTTCTGAATATGAGCGAGCATTGTTTGAACAGTACGGATTGTTTTTGCTGGATGCGTCTTATGGGAAAGCGGGTCTCCAACCAT
Organism: Eubacterium sp.; assembly: GCA_017623885.1. Taxonomy (GTDB): domain Bacteria; phylum Bacillota; class Clostridia; order Lachnospirales; family Lachnospiraceae; genus W0P33-017. Next base: position 4,557 of record JAGAOE010000109.1, read on the forward strand.
CAGAAATCAATGCGCGTTTATTGCGGTATAGCCAGGAAAATTTGCGACCGTTACTGCCACTGCAGAACATTCGTGATACACAAAATTTTTATCAAATGGATGTGACAGAGGCGACGCTCACAAATTATTTGCTGGCGACAGATTACGACGGTATGCCGTTTCAAGAAATGGCAGTCAGGTCTATAAAAGAACGTTATCCCTTGGAACTGGCAAAGGAGATTTATGCAGGCCTCTCACAGACGAATCAGGCGATGAGTCAGGCGCAAGCGAGTCAGAATGCGCTATCTTCCGCACAGGAAAATCTGGAACAGGCGAAAGCGGAACAGGCTGCGCAAGCTTCGGCACAGACATCGCAAGTCATGCCGGAAGCAGCACCGGCATCAGAAGCACCGGAAGAGAATCCGATGGACTTGATAAAGGAATGGAAAAAAGCAGATTTGTTGACACTTGTATTGCCAAAGGGAAAGCGTGTCTCAGCAAAAACGACGGGTACACATCGCAGACTGGAACAGCGCACACGGATACACGGAACCATGAGTTATGAGAAAAAGAAGAATTGGTATGACAGTGTATTGTATCAAAAATTTTTAAATCTGCATTTTACCTGTTATGTTTCAGAGGCAAAAGCAATGGCATCTGCACCACTACAGACAGGAGATGCGACACAAGAGCGAACGAGCGGAAACGATACGGACACATCGCTTCGTTATGAGCAGGAATATATCGTAGGTGGAAAAAGCTCTGATCGTGAAAATCTAAAAAGCGTGGTTCAGCAAATACTTTTGATGCGAGAAGGAGCGAATTACCTGTACTTGCAGACAGATGCGACAAAAAAGCAGGAAGCATATGCATTAGCGACATCCATAGCAGCCGCGACCGGAACGGCACCGGCGATTAGTCTCATCGCACAGGGGATATTAGCTGTATGGGCATTTGCAGAAAGTGTACTGGATGTGCGGACCTTGCTTGCTGGCGGAAAAATTGCGTGGATGAAGACAATGGATACATGGACGAGTGATTTGTCCGGACTGGGTGCATTGGTGAGTGGAGAGCTACAGGCAAAGACGCAGCCGACGGGAGAAGATTATCAGGGTTATTTAAATAAACTTTTATATCTCAAATCAGACCGCATAAAAAACTATCGCACAATGGATCTTTTGGAAATGAGTCAACAGTCAAATGGACGAGGGATTTGTATGGATACCATGATGCTTGCATGGGAGGCTGCATTCGTATATGAGACAGAGCCGCTATTCACAGAGCTTATGACAATCGGAAAGCCGCAGGTGAAGGGATGGAAATTTGAAGGAACAGAAAACTATTGGTATGTGACAAGGGAATAAGGAATATGTATCATAAGGCGCCTCTGAAGAAAAAGGACATAAATAAAAAAAATACACACATATGTTTTGAATGTAAAGATAATTACTCTGTTTTTCTTAATGTTTTCTATCATGTAAGGCATCATCATCCAATAATGTCTGAAAAGCAAGGCTCCTCTGGACAGAAAAAGAACCTATTTTGGAAAGAGGTGTCTTATGATACATATTCCGCATCGATGACACTAGAGATGGTAGTGATTTTGCCATTATTTGTATCGTTTATGGTATTCTTTCTATTTCTTTTTCGTGTGCTTTTGGTGCAGCAGGAGATAGAGAAAGCACTGGTTTATACCACGCAGAACATGGCTGTAAAATGCTATGAAGAAACGCCGGAAAAGCAAAAGAGTCATGTGCAGATATTGGCAGAGGCGCAGCTGCTCTTTCACAAAAAATTGCAGGAGCTGCATTGCCCGTGCCAATTTATCCGGGGCGGTAGAGTTGGGATTGACCTTTTGCAGTCAGAAACACAAGGGGATGACATTGTATTGCGCGCAAATTATCAGATGAGGGCGCCATGTATATTGTTGGGAACCTATTCGTATCAGATCTTACAGAGTGCAAAGAGTCGTAAATGGATTGGAAACAGTACATTAGAGTCGCAGAAGGATGAGGAACAGTGGGTTTATGTCACGCCGCATGGCACGGTATATCACAAAAGCAGTGCCTGCAGCTATCTGGATTTGAGCATCCGTGTAGTCAATCGGGTGTCGCTTCTGACAGAGCGAAATTTAGATGGTAGCATTTATTATTGCTGTGAGCTTTGTAATGCGGGAGGAAACGCTTCTGTGTATGTCACCGATTACGGGACGCAGTATCACGGCAGTCTTTCATGCAGTGCACTAAAACGAACAATATATATGGTAAAGCGATCACAGGTAGGAGGAAAAAAAGCATGCAGCAAATGTGGAGCAATGTAGCAGTATTAGGAATGCTGGCTATGTGCAGTACGCAGGACATAAAGACCAAAAGAATACATGTCAATCCCATCTTAGCGTTTGGGATATTAGGGGTCTTGTTTCATATTTTATGGAGAACACCGTCTATGGAAAGCCTGTTGTTAGGAATGGTGGTCGGTGCGGTGATTCTTCTGTTAAGTATATTGACCGGAGGAAAAATCGGCGCAGGTGATGGTGTGTTATTGATGGTGACAGGGATTTATCTTGGCTTGGAACAAAATCTGCAATTGTTTTTCTGGGGCTTAATGCTGTGTGGCATATGGGCGTTAGGACTTATTGTTTTACAAAGAAGCAGCAGAAAGGATCGCATTCCGTTTGTGCCGTTTTTGTTGGCGGCATATGTGGGAATGCTCGCAATTGTATGAAGAGAAAAAGAGAATGGACGTTATCTGCCAGCTATACCATAGAGGCAGCATTACTGATGCCGTTGTTTTTATTCGCGGTGGTGAAAGGATTGCTATTAGGTATCACATGTTATGAAGAAATGTCACATGCTGCATCAGTGGAGGAACAACTGGAAGCAGTACACCCGACAGAGTGGATATGGGAAAACAGATTGTGGGATCAAATAAAGGAGGAGCTGGGTCAGCGTGGAAATACAGTATCAGAGAAATCTGAAAAATAGTTATATGGTTGTCATAGAACCGGAGCAACCGCTAAATATGGGTGGCCAATTAGCAGAGAAAATGATGCAGCGGCAGGATATTCATGGTCTTTTGTCGTGGGTATCGATGGAGCACGAACGAGATATGACGTTTTGGTATCGAATCACCGGATTGCAGAGTTTGTCAGATTGGCTGAAACATCATACGCTCAGTCATGAGCTGATAGAGCGAATTTTGTCCGGATTGTTGGCGTTACAGGAGGAGTTACCCCGTTATTATCTGAAGCCGGAGCATGTTCTGCTACACGAAGAACAGATATTTCTGACAACATCCGGTGAACAAATCTACTTTTGTTATGAACCGCTGTGGAGAAAAGAACCCATATTAGCGCTACAGGAGCTGATGGAACATCTGTTGCCCCAAATAGACCATTCAGATGCAGAGGCAGTGAGACTGGGCTATGGTGTATATGAAAAAAGTCAGGAAGAAAATGCAGATATTTGGCGTTATTTGATGAATGAGCACATCGGTAATCCCCGGAAGAATCAAGCGCAGGAGTGGTATGCGTGTGAGACTGCACCGGCGAGTCTGCCGGAAGAGCCGGTGACGTCGGAAGAATCAAAACCGAGAAAGAAACGGATAGGAAAAAACCTGAAAGTACCGGAGTTTATGCAGGAGTGGATGCAGTCAGGCACAAGCATTGTGCAACAGCTTCCATTCAGAACACGTTTGGCGCAGAAAGAACCGGTAGCGGTATATTCCTTTGAACCGGAGGAAACACCGGCTGTCAGTGAAAATCCGACGATTTATATGGGAAGTAAAAAGAACGCAGTCGGAAAGCTTTTGTATCAGGGAATCGGTCAGGAAGGCAGCTTTGAGATTACCGGTGATACGTTTCTCTTGGGCAGCAGGAATGAACAGGCTGACGGTCATCTGATATCTTCGGAAATCAGTCGTACACATGCACGTATCACCAAAACGGAGGGAACCTATTATATAGAAGATTTAAATTCAAGAAACGGAACATTTTTGAATGGAGAACTGTTATCTTATAAGGAACGATACCGGATACAGCCGGGAGACCACGTGCGATTTGCAGGAGAAGAATATGTGTTTTATTGACAAATGACAGACAGAAGTGCTATGGTTTTGGCATGGATGAGATGAATGAACAATTTTTCGGAAATGAACGGAATAAACAAGAATTAATAAAAAAATGGTGCAATGTGAATGTACTTTTGATTGCTGTGAATGTAGGCATCTGGCTTGGCTTAAGTATATTTGGCGATACGACGAATGCGATGTACATGCGTGAACATGGCGCAATGTATCCGCAGGATGTGCAGAACGGAGAGTGGTATCGACTGTTTTCTGCGATGTTTCTGCATTTTGGAATCGAACATCTACTCAGCAACATGTTTATGCAGTACTTCTTAGGTGACATGATACTTCGTGCCATACAGCAGTGGAAATATTTACTGGTTTACATAGTGTCAGGCTTGGGTGGAAGTGTTGCTTCGCTGGTGATGATGCAGCTCACATCTGATGTGGCAGTGGCGGCAGGAGCGTCCGGTGCGATTTATGGTATTATAGGTGCATTATTGTGGATTGTTTTGCGAAATCGAGGAACATTTGAGGATATCAGTATTCCGCGAATGCTGTTAGCGACAGTGGCATATATCAGTTATGGATTTACGACTGAGGGTGTTGACGCATGGGCACATTTAGGCGGCGCACTGATAGGATTTTTATTATCGATACTCTTGTACCGAAAACCGAAGGAGCGATCTTCATAGATCTTCATAGATATAAAAAATTTCATTGAGTTTTCGCGAGGGATTGACTATACTAGGGATAGTATCAAGTGTAGCTTTATAATATAGAAGGAAAACAAGAGATGAAAGTAAATATTTATTATGGTGGAAGAGGCGTTTTAGACGATCCGACGCTTTATGTGTTAAATAAAATGGAAGAAGTGCTGGTAGAGTTGCGTGTGAATGTGGAACGATACAATATTTACGAGCACAAGAGCAGCATTTCTACCTTACCGCAGACGATGAAAGATGCAGATGGAATTATTCTTGCGACGACTGTTGAGTGGCTGGGAATCGGTGGATATATGCAGCAGTTTTTAGATGCATGCTGGTTATATGGAGACAAAGAAAAAATTTCACAGACCTATATGCAGCCGATTGTAATGTCTACGACTTATGGAGAACGCGAAGCAGAGCTCAGTTTGATGAACGCATGGGCGACATTGGGCGGCTTACCGTGTAACGGTCTTTGCGGATATGTTGAAGATTTGGTGAGCTTCCAGATGAACGAGGACTACTCGCTTATTATTGAGAAGAAAGCAGAGAATTTGTATCGGTCGATTTCGCAAAAGATGAAGAGTTTGCCGACCAGTAATCAGGCTGTGACACAGTCGGTACTTCGCACACCGCAGATGGAGCTGACGCCGCAGGAAAGCGAGCAGTTGTCACAATATGTATCGGATGATACTTATGTAAAACAGCAAAAGGAAGATATCGAGGAGCTGGCAGAGCGTTTTCGTGGCATGATGCAGAAGTCTGCACCGGATGAGAGTCTGGCATATGTCATTGATTTTGAATCGCATTTTGTAGGTGCAGAGGATATAGACGCAAACTATCTCTTTATTATAGAAGGAAAAAGAAAGCCGTTGTGTGTACAGGTGCATGCCGGAGAACTGGTTTGTCATTACGGACAGCAGGATCACACAGATGTATATGTAAAAATGACGCCGGAAGTATTAGAGTCCGTAATCGGCGGAAGAATGACGTTTCAGCGCGCATTTATGACAGGTGAGATGTCGGCAAAAGGCAATTTTAAGACTTTGCGGCAGTTAGATGAGCTGTTTTCATTTTCCGCATCGTAAACAAATAGAGATATAGATATACCGAAATCAGGAGGGGTCACGTATGAGAGACGAAAATTGTATTTTTTGTAAAATTGTTGCAGGAGAGATACCTTCACGCACATTGTTTGAAGATGAAGATTTCAAGGTGATGCTGGACGTTGGACCTGCAGCGAAGGGACATGCATTGATTATTCCGAAGGCGCATTACAGTGATATTTACGAACTGCCCAGCGAGCTTGCAGGAGAGGCGTTAAAACTGGCAAAGCGCATGGCAACACATATGACGACCGTGTTAAACTGTGATGGATTCAATATCCTTCAAAACAACGGTGTAGCCGCAGGACAGACGGTTTTCCATTATCATATGCATCTCATTCCCCGTTATGCAGATGGAAATGAGATGATTTTATGGGAGGCAAAGCAGTTCTCCGCAGAAGAAATGGATGACTTGGCAGAAAAATTAGCAGTGAAATAAAAAAGCAGACAATCATGGTTCGGATGAACGTCCATGATTGTCTGTTTTTTTCATTTCATAGGAAAGACCTTGTTACATTATTTTGCTATGTCTTTGATGAGTTTCATGATGACATCAATCGAGTTCATTTGATTGCTGTCTGTCATAGCTTTTACATAATCATTTCGAGTTTCGTAGAGCTGTAAAACAGCCTCGACCAAGCTGTCTGCGGTGAGATTCTCTTCGAATAAAACCTTTGAAAAGTTTTGCTTTTCAAAGGATGCAGCGTTTAAAATCTGATCGCCCCGGCTTGCTGCAGCAGAAAGCGGAATTAAGAGATTCGGCTTGTGCAGTGCCAGAAGCTCACAAATCGAATTTGCACCTGCGCGGGATACAACGATATCTGACATGGCAAAAATATCGCTGAGTTCTTTTCCGATGTATTCAAATTGGCGATAGCCTTTCATCGGTGCGAGCGTAGGCTCTAAATTACCTTTTCCGCACATGTGCGCAACCTGAAAATGCTCTAAGAGTGTGGGCAAAGCCTGTCGTACGGCAGTATTGATGACCACCGAACCGCTGCTTCCGCCGATAATAAAGAGAACCGGACGGCTGTCATCAAATCCACACAGCTCGCGTGCGCGAGACGCGTTTCCGCTCAGCAACTCCTGACGAATGGGTGAGCCGGTCAGAACGGCTTTTTCAGCGGGTAAGTATTTCATGGTTTCCGGGAAATTACAGCAAACCTTTGTTGCGCCGGGAATGGCAATTTTGTTTGCGAGTCCGGGAGTAATATCTGATTCGTGGATAATCGCCGGTACACGGCACATTTTTGCTGCCAGAACGACCGGTACAGAGACAAATCCGCCTTTGGAGAAGACGATGTCCGGTTTCAGCTTATGTATGAGACGAATCGCCTGCCCAAATCCTTTTAGGACTTTAAACGGATCGGAAAAGTTTTTCGGATCAAAATATCTGCGCAATTTTCCGGAAGAAATGCCGTAGTAGGGGATATTCTGAGCTTCTATAAGTTCTTTTTCCATGCCGGTATAAGAGCCGATGTAAAAAACTTCAAATCCTGCTTTTTTCAAATGCGGAAGTAGTGCGATATTCGGTGTAACATGTCCGGCAGTTCCACCGCCGGTAAGAAGTATTTTCTTCATATAATAATGTAATTCCTCCTTCGTTCAGCTTATGCATCTAACCTTTATCATATACCATCAAATAAAAAAGTCAAGCATGCGACTTTTGTCGAAAGATGCGATGGAAAAAGCTGGAAATACAGGGAAAGCGGAGCTATGATTAGTAGGAAAGAAATCATATAGGTGTTTGCGAAACTCCAATTTTCTGTGTCGAAGCTGTGCAACATCACCAAACCACCGCAGATACGCTCTCGCTACCTTCGTCACGTAATGGTACATAAGGCGCTAAAATACAGCGCCTAAGTACCAACGGACTCAGAGTATCTGCTTGTGGTCGTTGGTAATGTTACACAACACGATAAGGTCAATAAGGAGTTTCGCAATCACCTAAAAGAAATTATAAAAAAGGAGGAACATATGCTGGGCATGCAAATTCAGACGATGCTTACAGGAAAGATGGACATGCTGATTTTAGGAGGAATGTTCATACTTATTTGTCTATCCGCACTCCAATGTGTGAAGGCAGGAAGTACCAGCCGCCAATTAAAGTTTTTGACAAAAAAGTTGTCAGGGTACTTGCAGGCGGTGTTGGAAGATAACGAACAAATGGATGAACAATCGGAAGAACAAACAGAAATGGATACGGTGGTATCGCGTCAGGAACAAACGATGAGAGAGCGGATTGAGCTGCAAAAACAGCAAAAACGGGAAAAGGAAGCGCAGTTATTTGATGCCGTGTTATCAGATATTTTTCCTTGAAATGTAGCTGTTTTTAAAGGGTTTATCGGATACAAGTGGAAAAAAATGGAAGAAAAGTTTGACAAAAACGGAAACCTCTGTTATAATCGTGCGTAACAAATTTGTAACATTTTTAACATTTATTAAAAAAACGTAATAAATACGAATAAACTTGTTGCAAATTGTGTAAAATATTAGAAAAGAACCAAAAATTTTCTAATGCGTGAAAGGCGCATGAGTATAACGGAGGTTATTTTTATGAACTGGAAATTGGACAGGAATATGAAAGGCAATAAGAAATTAACACAAGGAATTTTACTTATGATTTGCACATTGGCGCTGGTGGTAAGTACCGTATGTATGCCGGCACCGACTGTGGAAGTACCGACAGAGGTAAGCGTTGTTTCTGCAAGTGGTAAAGCAGGAATTGTAGCTAGCTTGGAACAGACAGAAAACAGCTTGTTGGATGAGGCACAGGCAGCGAATGTGACCGTAGAAAAATCAGAAACAGCGATTGTAACCGTTGCATCAAAGGCAGATGCACAGGCGCAAGTAGCTGAGAAAAAAGAAGACGCACCGGTAGAGATTTCTAAGACCGAAAAAGAATGGCAGGATAAGGTCATGGCAGACGTAGAGGATTTCTTGTGCATCCGTGAAAAGGGTGATGCCGATGCAGAAATCGTCGGAAAAATGTATCCGACTTCCGTAGCGACCGTCATCAAAGAAGGTGAGCAATGGACAAAAATCAAGTCCGGCAAGGTCAAAGGCTATGTAAACAACGACTATCTGCTTATGGGCGAGGATGCCTACAATAACGCAAAAGATGTATGTAAAAAGTATGCGTTTGTAAAGACAGACGGTCTGCGTGTCAGAAGCGAAGCCAGTGAAGATGCGAAGGTATTAACGGTAGCAGACAAGGGCGACAAGCTTTTATTTAACAAAAAGGCCAAAAAAGTAGAGGGCTGGGTAGCAGTATCTGTAAAAGCAGGTGACGGCTATGTATCAGCAGAGTATGTAAAAGTAAAATTGGGAACGACTGATGCTGTTTCCATCGAAGAAGAAATCGCTGCACAGAAGGCAAAAGAAGCAGCAGAGAAGAAAGCAGCCGCAGCGACAGCAGCATCTGTAGATGAAAAATATTTGTTAGCAGCAATTATTCAGTGTGAGGCAGGAAGTGAGTGCTACGAAGGAAAGGTAGCGGTAGGAGC
>JAGAOE010000110.1 GCA_017623885.1 Eubacterium sp.
CTCCGTAAGGGCGCATGGCGGCGAGATAGAAACGCGGCATGGAAAAACGCTGGCAGAGTGTTTCTGCAAAAGAACTTTTTCCGCATGCAGAACCGCCGGTTAATAAAATCATCATGAATCTTCTCCTCCCAATTTTTGATAAGGTGTAATGTCTGTCTCTGCAAAAGCGGTGGAGTGATGATAGACCGCCAATGCCATGTCTAACAGTGGAATCATGCAAACGGCGCCGGTTCCTTCGCCCAGCTTCATGTCTGCATAAAGAATCGGGTGCAGCTCCAGTTCTGACAAAATCTTTGCAGCGGCAGGTTCGGCGGAACTGTGACTTGGTATCATCGCACTGCAACTGTTCGGACACAGGCGTGCGGCAATTAGTGCAGCGACAGCGCTGATGAGCCCGTCGACGAGAACCGGAATGTGATAGAGTGCTCCGCCTAAAAACAGACCGACCATGCCGGCGATGTCAAAACCGCCGAGTTTTGTGAGAACGTCCAATGGGTCGGAGGCAATGGGAGCATTGTTTTTTATCGCCAGATGAATGACATCGCATTTATGCTTTAGAGCATCGTCTGAGAGTCCGGCACCGCGCCCGGTGACTGTTTCGACCGGCATTTGCAATAAAACGGATGCGAGTGCGCTGGAAGTAGTCGTGTTGCCGATGCCCATCTCTCCGGTAGCGAGCAGCTCGTAGCCTTGCAGAGAATAGTTTTTTGCCAGACGGATGCCATAGGAAATCGCGCGTAAAGCCTGCGCTTGCGTCATGGCGGGTCCCATCGCAATATTATTTGTGCCGTCTGCGATGTGACAGCCACAAATCCCATCGACGCGGGAATACATGCCCATATCGACGGCAAACACTTCTGCATGGGCACTTGCAGCCATCAGACATACGCTGGAGCGATGGTCACGAATTTGTGCAGCCATTGTTGCAGTGACAGAAGCATCCGTCTGTGTGACACCCTCAGCAACGACTCCGTTATCTGCGCAAAAAACGATGACAGCGCGCTTTTGAATCGATACGTTTGGCGAGTGAGTGAGGGCAGCTATTTTTGTAATCAACCGTTCAAATTGTCCGAGTCCGTTGAGTGGTTTTGCGATTTCATCCCAATGTTTTTCGGCGAGTGCGGCAGCGTGTTCATCCGGGATTGGAATAAGTTCATTGAGTTTTTGAAAGTTTAGCATGTCATACCTCCGTATCCGTATTCCATTGTGACAACATGGTTTTCATCCATCCGCAGACATCCATCTGGTAGACCGGGTCGAGCTGCTCGGATGACAGGACATCCGTGATGGTGCCCTGAGCGATTGCAGTGCCTTTGTGCATCAGCAGTGCATGTGTGCCGAACGCTTTTGCAAGCGATAAATCGTGTACGACAGACACGACCGCGCGTCCCGGTGTGCGCAGCCATTCCTGAATCAATGCAAAGACTTGCTTTTGGTAAACAAGGTCCAGATGATTGGTAGGCTCGTCCAGCAATAAAAGCTGTGGTTCCTGTGCAAAAACCTGTGCTAAAAAAGTGCGCTGCAGTTCTCCGCCGGATAATGTCAGAACAGACTGACGGCGCATCGCGTCCATGCCGGTGAGTTCCAATGCATGTCGTATGGCCTGTTCTTCCTGTTCTTCACTACCTTTTAAAAATTTGGATGCATGTGCATATCGTCCGAGACGAACGACTTCTTCTACCGTAAAATCGTAGCCGACATAATGGTTTTGCGTAAGGATGCCGAGCTTTTTTGCACGTGCAGCAGGTTTGATTTTCCGAATGTCAGTATCTTGTAAAAGAATCGTGCCATTGTACGCCACGCCCTGCGTAATGGCGTGCAAAATCGTAGATTTTCCGGCTCCGTTTGGCCCGACGATCATCAGCCACTGACCTTCTGTTACTTGAAAACTGAGATGATTGACGACCGTGTGTGTACCATAGGATACAGAGACATCTTTTATACATAACATAGTAGTTTACCTCTTTATATATTATGAAATAGGTTAGGTGTTTGCGAAACTCCGATTTTCTGTACCGCATCTGTACAACATTACCAAACCACCGCAGATACGCTTGCGCTACCCTCGTCTCGTAATGGTACATAAGGCGCTAAAATACAGCGCCTAAGTACCAACGGACTCAGAGTATCTGCTTATGGTCGTTGTTAATGTTGTACTATGTAGCAAAGTAAACGAGGAGTTTCGCAAACGTCTATATCATGAAATAGATAATTGTGAAAATTCTAGTTTGTGCTGCTATAGCATAGAAAATCGGAGTTTCACAATTGCTTGGTTTTATAAAAGATAAGGACAAAAACGACGGCACCCACCAGACTGGTAATGACACCAATCGGTAACTCGATTGGATCAAGTATGATGCGTGCAATCAAATCCGCCAGTAGCAGAAAAATCGCGCCGCAAAATGCGCAGGCAGGTAACAGACGTTTGTGATTTGGCCCGACAATCATGCGTACCATGTGCGGTGTGACAAGTCCAACAAAACTGATGGTGCCTCCGATTGACACACATACACCGATCAAAACCGAGACAGTGACGAGAATGATGAGCTTTGTCTTTTTGACGTCCACGCCGATGTGGCGCGCATTGTCTTCGCCGACTGCAAATGCATTTAGTTCAGTGGAATGCAAAAAGAGAATCAGTCCACTGATGAGTAATGTGACTGCAAGAATGCAAGCACTTTGATAGCTGGAGTTTTGCAGACTGCCTAATGTCCAAAATGTAATATCGCGGGCTTTATCTCCGGCAAACGTGATGATGATATTCATGGCGCTGGATACAAACATGGAGTAAATGACACCGATGAGAATGATCGTGTTGGTAGAGAGCGAATGATCCAATTTGTAGGAAAGCGCCAGAATAATCACGAGCGAGAAAAACGCAAAGAAAATGGCGAGTACCATCGTCCCGGCAAATGGAAGCGCAGGGAGTGAGACAGAAAAAGCGATGGCGATAACGGCACCGAGCGACGCACCGGATGATACGCCGAGTGTCGAGCCGTCTGCCAGCGGGTTTTTCAGCAATCCCTGCATGGCAGCTCCTGCGAGCGAAAGGGATGTGCCTGATAGAGCAACGCACAGTACGCGAGGCAGGCGAACGGACAAGATAATCGAAGCAGCCAGCGGCTCTGTCTGCGGTGTATGTGTCAGTGCATTCCAAATCACTTGCAAGGTGTGTGGGAATGAAACATCGACACTTCCGATGCAAGTGCAGATACCGCATACAATCAGGGTGATGAGTGTAAAAATCAAATATTCACTGATACGGAAATGTCCGGTAGATGATTTGAATTTCATGGTGTTTCCTCATAGATAAAGTCATACAGCATTTGTGCACCGTCTGCCAGACGTGGCGTAGGACGGGACAATTCGTTGTTTTGTAAATTTAAAATGGCTTTGTTTTTGATTGCTGTGATGTTCTCCCAGCCGGTGCGGGAGAGCAGTTCTTCTTCGGGGGTCGGTCCTTCTCCGAAATACATGGTAATGGTGACAATAAAGTCCGGGTCTCGTTCGAGGATTTGTTCCTCTGATATTTCACCCCAGCCGTCAACATCTGAAAAGCAATTTGTCATGCCGAGCATCGTGGCGATTTCATCCATAAAAGTATTGGAGCCGGCAGTCCAAAGACCGTATTGCAGCGGTGATACTTCAAAATAGATGCTTTGACTTCCGTCGCCGGTAGATTTGTCTTTGATTGCCTGAAAAGTCTGCTTCATATCTGCAATCACAGCAGATGCGGTATCTTCTTTTCCCATGAGTGTACCGATCATTTCAATCGCAGTGTAGACGCCTTCGATATCCGTTTCTCTGCTGACAACAACATGGATACCTGCTGTTTCTAACTGGGCAATCTGTTCCGTTGATTGATCCATACTGCTCATTAGCACGACGTCAGGCTTTAAGGCTATGATTTCTTCGATATTGGTGCTTGCGCCGGACTCGACCACTGGCACATCCATGACTTCGTTCGGGTAATCGCAGTAGGTTCCGCGACCGACCAGCTTGTCTCCCGCACCGATGGCATACAGGATTTCACAGTCAGAGGCAGTGAGTGCGACGACTCGCTCCGCAGGTTTTTCCAGCGTGACCGTGCGCCCTGTCATATCAGTGATTGTGACAGATTCAGAATCAGATGCGGAGTCAGAAACAGTATCTGAGGAGCATTCCGTGTCAGATACACCGGTAGATGCGCATCCGCAGAGACTAAAAAGCAGGGTAAGCGTCAATAAAAAGCAAAGCGTGTGAAAGTATCGATTTTTCCTCAGAAATTCATTTTTTTTTGGATACATGTGGAGCCTCCTTGTGTCTACATTATGAAATTTGGTATTTGCGAAACTCGTAGTGTACCTTGATTGAATTGTACATAGTGAACATTTACCATAAGCAGATACTCTGAGTCCGTTGGTACTTAGGCGCTGTGTTTTAGCGCCTTATGTACCATTACGAGACGAGGGTAGCGAAAGCGTATCTGCGGTGGTATGTTCATTATGTACAATCTTGATAATAACTTTGGAGTTTCGCAAATACCTGAAATAAAAAAGCGGCAGTCAAAAGACTGCCGCAACCGTTTTTTGCAACATATAAAAATAAGTAGCCTGTTTCTCTATACACGAGAGCGTCTAAGCCGTGACATTTAAGCAGGTCTCCTGACTTACGCATCATCAGCAAACACACAGCCTTCTCAGGAAAATCCCAATGACTGACTTTCGTCGTGTGTGATGCCTCCTCGCATACAGTGGCGGTACCGTTCCGGATTCTGACCGGATTCACTATTCTTCCTGTGATTCAACTGCGCGAAAACCATTGCGCCTGCCCCAATGGGCATACGAAAATCATAGGACACTTAAATGCAATATACAATGATATTTTTGTAAGAAACGATCTAAAAACGTTACCGCGATTATAAGCAACATTTATGAAAATGTCAATATATGTTTGCAAGTGAGGGGAATGCATCATGCTATGTAACAAAGCACTCTTTTGCTCTAAAATAAATTATGATATACTAAAATGAAAGTCAAAAATAAGATGGAGAAAACAGTTACTTATGGGGAATGAAAAAAAAACTGATGAAAACTATAATTTAAAAGGACTATTGTGGGTGGCGATTGGGGCAGTCGTAATTACAGTAATTCTCGGTATAAGTGTTTTCTATATATATTGGGGAAAATTCAAGAGAGATGCCGGTGACCAGAATTATGAGGGTTATTATGCGATGATTGCGGAAGATCGCAAATCGGATTTTGTACAGTCTGTTTATCAAAGCGCATATGAAAACGGATTGAAAGAGAATATTTATGTGGAATTGTTTGGCGAAAATCTTTCACAGAATTATTCAAGACAGGAACTTATGGAGATTGCAATATACTCAGATGTAGACGGTATTATTGTTGAGGCAGATGAGAGCAGACGAATGACCGAATTGATCGATAAGGCAGTGAATGCAGGAATTCCGGTCGTGACATTATACAATGACAGTACAAATAGTAAACGTTGCAGTTTTGTAGGTGTTGGCAATTATGATATTGGACGAGAGTACGGGAGACAAGTTTTAAAAATAGGAAAAGCAAAAAGAAAGTCTCAGAATGTCATGGTTTTGGTAGATGCCGATAACAGTAATAGTAGTCAAAACATTGTGTGCTCAGGCATTCAGGAGACTATTTTAAAAGAAAATGATAATGAAGAAATAGAATATCATTTTACAATGACAGCAATTGATGAGTCTACTACATTTACAGTTGAGGAATATATTCGTAATATTTTTATGCAGGAGGATGTGCCGGATATCATTATTTGTCTGAACGAATTGAATACAACATGCGTATATCAGGCCGTGGTAGACTATAATAAAGTCGGTAAAGTGCGAATTCTCGGAAATTATTATTCAGACACGATTCTAAAAGGGATATACAGAAGTGTCATTGATGCAACTGTAACGGTAGATACAGAGCAAATGGGGCGGTATTGCGTGGATGCTCTGGTGGAATACGAACGATTTGGCAATACAAGTGAGTATTTTGCGGCAGATATTTCTTTGATAAATAAGAATAATATTTCTGCGTATATGGGAGGAAGCGAAGATGAGGAATAAACGGTTTTGTAACTTTTCCCTACAGGCAAAAATCAGTAGTATTTATATAGTGGCAAATATATTTGTGTTGCTTGCCAATATCGTATTGCTTTTGGGAATTAATAGTATGTCAAATGAACTGGAAAAGGTATATCAGGAAAACCTTACACTGAATGCATTATCAGAAAATTTGCATGCGGTACAGGACAGTATGACAGAATATATGAATAATAAAACGACGGAGGCATTGGAAAATTATTATCGAAGTGAACAAAATTATAATGCCATGATTCAGGAAATGACAGATCATGTCAGTAGTGTGACATTTATGAGAATGCAACGCAATATTAAAAACATGTCAGAACAGTATTTGGTGCTTGCAAGCCAGACAATTGAGGCAAAGCGTGGACGAAATGTAGAAAAATACAGTGTTCGTTATGAAAACGCATCAGAACTGTATGAATATATTGATTCTTATATTTACGGACTAAATATAGAGCAGTTTATCAGCAATTCACATATTTATAATGAATTGTCTTTTGCCTTTCGCATTTTTGAGTATGTTAGTATGATGATTATGGCAGTTGTTGTATCAATCAATGTTGCGAGTATTATTAAGTTTACGGGCAATATGATTCAGCCGCTTAAAAATCTGTCCAACCTGGCGAATGAGGTAGCAAAAGGAAATTTGGATATTGAACTTATAGAATTCTATTCTAACGATGAAATCGGTGTAGTAACGAACGCATTTAATCAGATGGTGGTTAGTATTCGTCAGTATATCGAACGGCTGAAAGAGAGCATGGAGATTGAACGGCAGTTAAAAGAAAAAGAATTGTTGATGGAAGCACATTTGACGGATGCCCAGTTGAAATACCTTCAGGCACAGATTAATCCGCATTTTTTGTTTAATACATTAAATGCAGGAGCGCAGCTTGCGATGATGGAAGACGCCGATAAGACGTATGAGTATGTGCAAAAAGTGGCAAATTTCTTTCGTTATAATGTAAAAAAGGAAAATGATGTTGTATCAATTCGGGAAGAAATTAATTTGATTAATGATTATATCTATATATTAAATGTGCGGTTTTCCGGAGATATCTATTATGAGCAAAACATCGAGGAAGAATGGTTGGATGTACAAATGCCGAGTATGATTTTGCAGCCGATTGTTGAAAATTGTGTCAATCATGGAATACGAGAAATGGCCGGAGAAGGAAAAATATGGCTTTCTGTCTATGAGATGGATGGTGTGGTGTGTATCAGTATTGGAGATAACGGCGTAGGTATGAGTAGTGAGATGATTAATCAGGTTTTAAGTGGTAGTTACAAAGAAAAGAAAACGAATGGTGACTCAAATGGTGTTGCGATGGATAATGTGATTGCAAGATTGCGTTTATTTACCGGAAATGAAAAAGTGCTGGATATTTATAGTGAAGGCGAGGGAATGGGCACCGAATTTGTAATTTATTTGAAGCATATTTCGAAAGCCGAAACTTGTGAAAGAACAGAAGAAGCATAGAATGTGAGGAAACGTATGTATAAGATTATGCTGGCAGATGATGAAGGAATCGTTATAGATTCTGTAAAATTTATTATTGAGAAAGAATTTGGTGATGAATGCGTAGTTGAGTTTGCCAAAACAGGAAGAAATGTAATTGAACTGGCAGAGTCATTTCGACCGGACATAGCAATTATGGATATTCAGATGCCCGGAATTAACGGAATTGATTCCATGAAAGAAATTCGAAAAACGAATAGTAATGTTATATTTATAGTAATGTCTGCTTATGATAATTTCAATTATGCGAAAGAGGCAATAAAGCTTGGTGTGCTGGAATATATCACGAAGCCGATGGAAAGAAATAAGCTGATAGAGATTTTAAAAAAGGCCATGTCGCTCGTGGATAAAGAGCGCGAAAAGCGTAGCAATGACCTTATGATTAAAGAAAAATTAGAAACGGTGATACCGGTTTTGGAAAGCGGTTTGATTTATGAGATACTTTTGCATGAGTATTTTTCGGAAGATTTTGAAAGCTACCGGAATATGCTAGGAATTACACAAGAGTATGCTTATATGATGACAGTGGTATATGGAGATTCTCAAGAAGGAAATCATATGACGAATGCAGTGGGAAGCAGTGTAAAGATGCAGCAGTATTATCAGGGGGTTCGTGCAGAACTCAAGGAACGTTTCAACTGTATTGTGGGTTCCGTAATGGCAAATAAAATAGCAGTTTTGGTATTACATGACAAACCGGTTATGGAGTATGCCGAACGTAGTCAGATTATTGAAAAAGCACGTGAATTTGTGCGCGATATGCGTAAACGATATTCCATTAGCTTTCGCGTGGGAATCAGCAAAGTTAAAGAATTAAAGAAAATGTCAGATGCATACAATGAAGCTATAAATGCATTGATTATTACTGCCGGAGGAGTGGCTCATGCCGATGATCTTCCAATCGGATGCGAATATGAAGACGATTATCCGTCTCATATTGAAAAGCAATTGTTTGAAGCTTTGGAAAAAGGTGATGTGGATCAGACCGTAGCAAGTGCCAACAGTTTTTTTGACTGGATGACAGCTGCGCATGCGGATGGAATTATGGATATACGTTTAAAGTGCCTGGAATTTATTCTTTGGGCGGAGCACATTGCTTATGAAAAGGGAGGAATGACGTATCAGTTTAAATCAAGAAATGATTATTTGACCACGGTTATGAATCTATCCGATTATGAGCAGATGAAACATTGGTTTGTGGAAAAGATGTCTGAGGCTTGTAGAAATATAACACGATATAGAGAAGAGTCTTCTACGAATGTGGTGGATATTGCAAAAGAATACATAAAAAATAATTACAGTAAAGCATTAAGTCTTGATGAAGTTTCTTATTATGTAAATATCAGTCCTTACTATTTTAGTAAGTTATTTAAAGAGAGCACAGGCGAGAATTTTATAGAGTATTTGACGAACATTCGAATCGAAAAGGCAAAGGAGTTATTGAGTAACAGCGAGTATTCGATGAAAGAGATATGTGTAATGGTTGGTTATTCAGATCCGAATTATTTTAGTCGTTCATTTAAAAAGAATGTGGGCGTTACACCGACGGAGTATAAAGAAACAGAGAGTCGTTTGTAATAGGTTCGTTTACAGGGGTGAGTAAAAATGAAGAAAAAAGTAGTGTGGCTGGTTGCTGTCCTGGTGATAATTGCTGTCGTGATGGTTGCTGTTTTGACAGATGGGAAAAAAGAGAAAAAAGAAGCTGTAGAAACGGGAAAGTTACAGATTGGAATGAGCTTTGATTCCTTTGTAATCGAACGGTGGTTGCGTGATCGGGATGTTTTTGTCTCTACTGCGAAGGAGCTGGGGGCAGAGGTGAATGTGCAGAATGCGAATGGGGACATAGAGGAGCAGAAAAAGCAGATAGATTATTTTATAGAAAAAGGTATGGATGCGATTGTAATTATCAGTGTCGATTCCTATGGATTGCGTGACCAAGTGAAAAAGGCGCAGGATGCCGGAATTAAAGTAGTAGCGTACGACCGTTTGATCACAGAAGCCGATGTGGATTTGTATATTTCTTTTGACAATAGCAGAGTCGGTGATATGATGGGTGAAACGTTGGTTCGAAATGGTATCAGAGGTGGAAAAGTATTGATGCTCGGCGGCTCCCTGCGGGACAGCAATGTTCCTTTGGTAGAAGGAGCGTTCAAAGATGTGATGCGGGAGAATGAAGTATCGCTCTTATACTCATTTCATGCAGATAATTGGGAAGCTGAACTGGCAGCTCAGTATGTGCATGAGCATTTGGATGTTGTGGCAAAAGCAGATGCTATTATGTGTGGAAACGATAATCTTGCCACTCAGGTGGTGCGGGCATTGTCGGAGAGACGTATGGCAGGAAATATTTTGGTTGTTGGACAGGATGCAGATCTGGAAGCTTGTCAGCGAATTGTGGAGGGAACACAGTTGATGACAGTGTATAAACCGGTAGAAAAATTGGCGCAGCGTGCCGCCGAATGTACGATTCAGCTAATAAAGGAAGATAAAGTGACCGGTGAAGATGTAGAGACGATGGATGATGGAAGGTATGAAGTACCTTATGTGGCGATTGAACCTATCAGCGTTACAGATGCGAATATAGATGAAGTCATTATTGACAGCGGTTTCCACTTAAAAGAAGATATCTATTTGAATGTACCTGGAAAAATGCCAAAATGATGTGAATAGAAAAATATTGTTCTTAGGGTATGCATGAGCACAAAAATGTGCTAGCATACCCTATTTTTCAATTTTGAACATGTCAAAAATTTAAAGAATGTCGTAAATTTTTCCTATGAGAATTATGTTAGAGTTTACTTACAAACAAAACACACATGATTCAGGGAGGTAATGGTAATGAGAAAGAAACTTTTAAGCATGATTCTTGCGACAACAATGGTTGCAACTGCATTAGTTGGATGTGGTGCGAAAGAAGAGAAAGCAGCAGCACCGGCAGAGCAGGCAACTGAAGAAACAAAAGAAGAAGCTCCGGCAGAAGAAGCTCCGGCAGAAGAAGCTCCGGCAGAAGAAGCTTCCGCAGGCGGTGGAAAGATTGGTGTAGCAATGCCTACAAAAGATTTACAGAGATGGAATCAGGATGGTGCGAACATGAAGGCAGAGTTAGAAGCTGCCGGATATGAAGTAGATCTTCAGTATGCAGCAAACGATATTGCGACGCAGGTTTCTCAGATTGAGAACATGATTAACTCTGGATGCTCAATGTTAGTTATTGCTTCTATTGACGGTGATTCACTCGGAACAGTTCTTGAGTTAGCAAAAGAATCAGATATTCCGGTTATCGCTTATGACCGTTTGATTATGAATTCTGACGCAGTTTCTTATTATGCAACATTTGATAACTACATGGTAGGTACAATTCAGGGAGAATATATCAAAGATCAGTTAGATCTTGACAATGCAGAAGGCCCGTTCAATATTGAGTTGACAACAGGTGATCCCGGCGATAACAATGCTAGATTCTTCTTTGGTGGTGCGATGGACGTTCTTCAGCCGTACATCGATTCCGGCAAATTAGTTGTTAAATCCGGTCAGACCGCGTTTGAAGAAGTGGCTACAGCAAACTGGGCAACAGATGCAGCACAGGCAAGAATGGATGCGATTATTGCAGCGAACTACGCAGATGGAACTGTTTTGCATGCAGCATTATGCTCAAATGACTCTACTGCTTTAGGTGTTGCAAACTCTTTGGAGGCAAACTACACCGGAGAATGGCCGATTATTACCGGTCAGGACTGTGATATCGCAAGTGTTAAGAACATCCTTGCCGGAAAACAGTCAATGTCTATCTTCAAAGATACACGTACGCTTGCTTCTAAGGTAGTTGAAATGGTTGACGCTGTTATGAAGGGTGGAGAAGCTCCTATCAATGATACAGAGACCTATGACAACGGAACTGGTATTATTCCTTCTTTCCTTTGCGAGCCTGTATTTGCTGATATTAACAACTATACAGAATTATTAATTGATTCCGGATACTATACAGAAGATCAATTAAAGTAGTTTGAGCACGGAAAACAAGTTGATTTTACAGGCGGGTTAAATCCCGCCTGTGTTCTTGAAAAAAGTTTTTATGATTAGATACAGTGGATTGTAGAATGGGAGGTTTAAAATTGGCAAAGATATTACTGGAAATGAAAAATATAACCAAAACTTTCCCCGGCGTTAAGGCCATTGATAATGTAAATCTGAAAGTGGAAGCTGGAGAAATCCATGCTTTGGTTGGTGAGAACGGTGCCGGCAAATCTACACTGATGAATGTTCTGAGTGGTATTTATCCGTATGGTTCTTATGAAGGCGATATTATCTATGATGGGGAAATTTGTAAGTTTGATAAAATCAAAGATAGTGAAGCGAAAGGAATTGTCATCATTCATCAGGAGTTAGCGCTTGTACCGTATATGACGATCGGTGAAAATATGTTCCTCGGTAATGAACGAGGATCTAAACTTAAAATTAATTGGAATGAAACAGGAGAGTTGGCGACAAAGTATTTAAAGACAGTTGGTCTTAAAGAATCACATCAGACTCTGATTAAAGATATAGGTGTTGGAAAACAGCAGTTGGTTGAAATCGCAAAAGCGCTTGCAAAAAATGCAAAATTGTTGATTTTGGATGAGCCGACAGCTTCATTAAATGAAGATGATTCAAAAGCCCTTTTGGAACTTTTGCTCCAGTTTAAAAAAGATGGACTTACATCTATTATCATTTCGCATAAGCTGA
>JAGAOE010000111.1 GCA_017623885.1 Eubacterium sp.
CATTAATGCAAAGAAAGAAGCTTGAAGTACGGTATTTGTATGACTTCCCAATCCTAATTCCTGTGCGATTCTATTTGCATCAATCATGTAGAACTGAATATTCTTTCTGGCAATCTTTTGGCGGACAGAAGCAGGAATGTGTGCTTCTAATTCATCCTCTTTCCAACTACAGTTAAGAAGGAAAGTACCGCCTTCTACGATTTCGTCTACGATATCATATTGGTTAATATAGCTTTGGTTGTGGCATGCCACAAAGTCAGCTTGTTTTACATAGTAAGAACTTGTAATCGGTTCATCGCTGAAACGAAGGTGCGATTTGGTCACACCAAATGATTTTTTCGCATCATACTCAAAATATGCCTGTGCAAATTTGTCTGTATTGTCATTGATAATACGTACCGTATTGTGGTTAGCACCAACGGTTCCGTCGCCCCCAAGTCCCCAGAATTTACACTGAATCATGCTATCTTTCTGAGAAGAAAATGGTTTTACAGGCAATGATAAATGTGTCACATCGTCATTGATACCGATCGTAAAGCTTCGTATCGGATTTGTAGAAGCCAAGTTCTCAAATACAGCCACGATTTGTGCCGGGTCTGTATCTTTAGAACTTAATCCGTAACGTCCACCGATGACTTTCACCTGACGGTCGCTGTTCATAAGAACGCTGCACACCTCTTCAAATAAAGGTTCTCCGGCACTACCCATTGCTTTACAACGGTCTAAAACAGCAATGCGTTCTACTGTTTCAGGCAATGCCTGTAAGAAATATTTTGCTGAGAAAGGACGGTATAAATGAACTTGCAAATAACCAACCTTTTTGCCTTCCCCGCGAAGGGCATCTACTGCATCGCGAATGACACCGCTTGCAGAACCCATTGCGATAACAACATCTGTTGCATCAGGGTCGCCGTAGTAATTAAATACGTGATATTCACGTCCTGTGATTTTGGTAATCTCGCTTAAATAGTTTTCTACGATGTCTGGAAGGGCATCATAGAATCTGTTGTTTGCTTCACGTACTTGGAAGTATACGTCCCCATTTTGTACGGTGTTGCGAAGGGTTGGATGCTCTGGATTCAACGCCCCGTCGCGGAATTCCTTTAATGCATCCTGATTCACTAAACTTCCAACTGCATCCATATCAGGGAGTTCGATTTTGTTGATTTCATGGGATGTACGGAAACCATCGAAGAAATGCATAAATGGAATGCGTCCTTCAATTGCTGCCAAATGTGCAACTGGTGCAAGGTCTGCTACTTCCTGTACGCTTCCGGAAGAGAGCATTGCAAATCCAGTCTGGCGGCATGCCATAACGTCTGAATGGTCACCAAAAATACTCATGGCATGTGTACCTACCGTACGAGATGCCACATGGAGCACTGCAGGAAGTCTCTCGCCGGCAATACGGTAAAGTACCGGAACCATCAGCATCAGTCCTTGTGAAGATGTATATGTAGTTGCTAGGGAGCCTGTCTGAAGAGCACCGTGTACTGCGGTGATGGCTCCTGCTTCCGACTGCATCTCTGTCAAAGTTACAGTCTGACCGAACACATTTTTACGCCCTTTTGCTGACCAGGCATCGGTAAGCCCGGCCATTGGCGATGATGGTGTAATAGGGTAAATCGCTGCTATTTCCGTAAAGGGATACGCCATATGTGCGGCAGCCTCATTCCCGTCCATTGTTACATATTTTTTTGACATTGTTGTCACCTCATTTTGTATAAAATCCTTAATTTGTACTCTTCGCAGTGTCAATACCAGCAGCGTTCTCAAGTCCCAAACGCTTCGTAGCATCTTCACGCATCTTGTATTTTAACACTTTTCCCGCTGCATTCATAGGGAAAGAATCTACAAATTCAATATATCTTGGAACTTTATGGCGCGCCATGCTGGCTGCGATAAAGTCATGCATCTCTTTTTCTGTCAAAGTTTTATCTTCTTTGAGAATGATACAAGCCATTGCCTCCTCGCCATACTTCTTATCTGGAACTCCGATTACCTGTACATCCTGTACAAATGGGTGTGTATAGATAAACTCCTCAATCTCTTTCGGATAAATGTTTTCACCACCGCGAATAATCATATCTTTTAAGCGGCCAGTAATGCGGTAGGTCCCATCTGCGTTACGGCAGGCAAGGTCGCCTGAGTGAAGCCAGCCTTCTGCATCAACCGTATCGCGGGTTGCTTCCGGCATTTTGTAATAACCTTTCATGGTGTTATAACCACGAGAGCAGAATTCTCCATTTTCCCCGTCTGCAACTTCTTCTCCGGTCTCAGGGTCAATAATCTTACATTCAATGTGTGGGAAATTGTAACCCACAGTTTCTGTACGAAGTTCCAAAGAATCCGTCCATGCTGACATAGTGCTTCCAGGAGAAGATTCGGTCTGTCCGTAAACGCTGACAATACCAGTCATATTCATTTCGTTAGGGTCAGCTGCACGTTTCATGAGCTCCGGAGGACATCCCGCACCAGCCATGATACATTTACGCATATGTGAGAAATCCGTTTTTCTATAATCTTCATGGTTGAACATAGCGATAAACATGGTCGGCACACCATTAAAGCAGGTAATACGCTCCTGATTGATACAAGCAAGAGACGATTTCGCTGAGAAATAAGTCATCGGACAAACGGTAGCTCCATGTGTCAGGGATGCTGTCATAGAAAGAACCATACCGAAACAGTGGAACATAGGCAACTGAATCATCATTCGGTCAGCAGTAGAAAGTCCCATACGGTCACCGATACATTTTCCA
>JAGAOE010000112.1 GCA_017623885.1 Eubacterium sp.
CCTGCTTATGTAGAGGAATTCTCTGAAATCCATCGTACCGAACCGTATGTATATTCTCAGATGGTAGCCGGTGCAGATGCAAAATTCCACGGCGAAGCAAAGAACAGTTGGCTGACCGGTACTGCTGCATGGACATTTGTAAATATTTCACAGTACATTCTCGGTCTGTATCCGACACACAACGGATTATCTATTGATCCTTGTGTACCGAAGGGATTTGGCGATTTCACTCTGACCAGACAGTTCCGCGAAGGTACCTACAACATTAAGGTTACCAATCCTTCAAATGTTGAAAAGGGTATCAAGAGCATTACCGTTGACGGAAAAGCCATCAAGGGATGCATCATCCCTTACGAGAAGGGCAAAACTGAATATCAGGTAGAAGTCGTAATGGGCTAATACTTTTGCAAAAAATCACGCAAAAAGGACACCGACGGTGTCCTTTTTTGTACGTTTCTCAACCAATCTTTACACTTCATAGTCAAAGCACGCTCTCGTCGCCGTATAGGGACGTACGTTGCCGTCTGCGACTGCTACATGCTCCGGATGCGTAGAATAGCCCTTTAAGGCTTCTGCGCTCTCAAACGTCGAATCCAGCATGACTTCTGCATTTGAACTCTCCAAGCCCTGTGTATAAACCTTTATCTCTACCAGTCCCGGAATTTTTCCTGCCAATGATTCTAAGCCTTCTTTGATTCCTGCTTTGATTTTCGCTTTTTCCTGCGCATCGTATGCGTCTTTTAATGTCCATAAAATCACATGCTTTACCATATTGTTGTCTCCTTGTCTACTGTCGTATTTCTATTTTGGCATTTGCGAAAGCGTATCTGCTTATGGTAATTGTTCACTATGTACAATTCCATCAAGATACACTCTGCGTTTCGCAAATGTCTATATATCCTATATATTCTACCCATATCCGCTGCTTCTTACAAGTCTAAAAGATTGAAAAAACAAAAGTCTACTTCGCACACTCCGTGCCTACAAATTCCTATAAAGGAACAAAAAAATCCGATTCATCTATGATGAACCGGATTTTATTTCTCTTATATACGATGACACTGCAATTAGAATAAATCTACTTTACCAGCAACTTTTTCATTAATCACATAGTATGCAGCGTTGTCTTCGGGTTTTAAATATACCTTTAAGCTCTTGATAGAAGATGCTCTATGTCCCTGCTCTACATACTGTGCTTTAATCATCTCTACTGCGTTCTGAACAGATGCTTCTGCCGCACCAAACTGAATGAAAATCTCAGGTGTGGTAGCTTCTTTCTTTGCAGTCTTAGCTGCTGCTTTATTTTTGCTACCAGGCTTGCGACCGGGTTTCTTCTTCTCAGTTTCTTTTTCCTCTGTCGCTTCTGCTGCCTCAGTCACTTCTGCCTTAGCTGCTGCCTCAGCCTTTACCTCTTCTACTTTTGCCTCAACAACCTTTGCTGCAGCCTTCACTGCATCGCTGGTCTCCTCAACAAATTTTTCTACTACGCTCTTTGCGTCTTCTACAGTCATTTTCTTGCCTGCCATTGCTGTGTCCTCCTAATTGATTCTACCTATTAGTTGCAAACCAAAAACTTTTCCATAGCTAATATAGCCTCTTTTTCGTCGCTTCCATCAGCTACAATATTTACCGTCATACCTCTGGTCGGATTAAATGCCATGATACCCATAATGCTCTTTGCATTGATCTTGCGGTTATCATTTTCCAGAACGATATTGCTGTCAAACTGACATGCGACTTGCACAAGCTCCGCGATCGGATTGTCATGCTCACGACTTACGTCTGATACTACAACTTCTTTATTACTCATACTCCATACCCTCTACATCATATGCTTTACATATGTAAATTTACGGCAATGATGATTGCCGATAGATACGTGAATAGCGATTTTCTCACATTCATATGTGACACTATCCTTTTTACTTATACCCTAAAAAGCTCCATTTTTCAAGTTTTTTTCACATTTCTGTTAAAACCACACGAATATAACGACAAAAACCGCGCTTTTTTATGCAACTTTTAATACAAAAATGCCCGATATCTGCTGTCATGTGTATCGTACAATACTTTTGCTTCTGCAAGCGACATTCGAACCGGAGATTGTCCATTTTTGTCGTACAGCCAGATATTTGCCGAATCATAGCCCACAATATATCGCTTGGTTCCGTCCTCCTGTGTGATTTCGACCGGGATTCCCTCGCTCACATAATATAAGGTCTGCGTCAGCATACATCCTGTCAATTGCAGAGACTGCGCCTGCGGATAAAGCGCCTGCATCTCTTTTTCGTCGAATTCTTCGGGCAGCTCAAGCGGTGCACATACTAATTTCTTTGCGCGCTTCCATATCGCTTTCTGCGTCCGGTCTACAACGACTCCCATCTGCGCATCTGCCGTAGCAATCGCATCCTTTAAATCTGAGTGGAAGGATTGGCAGCTTCCCTTTGCATACGTGTAATAACCCGTCCAAGGTTTCTCCGGCTCAAGTACAAGCTCCGGTATCACATCCAATAACACCTCTTTCGAGGTCACTACGTTTGCAGCTGTATGCGTCGCTGTTTCTTCCAGACGTATTTTTATCTGCATCTGCTTAATTTCATCATATTCTCTGCAAATGTTATCATCCAGTATATCTTCCCCAGCATGATTTAATATTGTATCCGGTTCTGCCGAAATGTATTCTTCTCCAAGTCGTTTGATTCGCTGCATTGTAATCACATAATCTTCAATCGATACTTCTGTGATATAATAATGCTCTTTTCCATATTCTTTCAGGTTTTCTCCACTCGTCACATTATAAATAACGACGCGGTTCATCGGCGTAATGCCGTTTGTCAGCTTTTGTACCCCTGCATTTGCTATGCCATACACAAAATCGTCTTCCAGAAAACCGATCGGATACAAGCGCTCGTTATTCTCGGATTTTATAATGCTCGTGCGCTCTTTCTCCAAATCAACGACGGTCAAATCCTTATTCTGTTCATAGTCCTGCTGCCACACAAGCAGATGATGATCCAACGATACGCAGTAGCTTTCACTGCTCAAGCCCTCTGCCAACGTCTTTACGCTTTTCTCTGCTACGTTTATGCGGTAGATACAGCCTTCCAGCATACAATACAGAATTCCCTCTGCATTTTCGTACAAGACGCCGCCCATGTCTGTTTTCAGACGGTCATAGGACTTGTCTGAGCGAAGAAACAACACTTCTTCTACCGTCGCTGCCGTACTGTCAAAGTGACAGACAGACACGCCGACCTGTCCTTCGTGTATACCTCGGTTCATGTAACCGTACACTGCAAAATCTACGCTTCCACCCTCATGAATGCCGAGAATTTTAATATCATGCGCTCCATAATTTTCCCGAATATCCATGCCCTCATAACCGCGAAAACTAAAGATCCGGTATAACGTGCCATTCTCTTCGTTGTAGCCCCACAGCTCACCCTGCTGCACAAAACAGGTGATTTGTCCGTTCTCACTCTTTTTATATTCAACTTCTTGGTCTCTGATGCCTAATAATATATAATTTTCTGAAAAATTTTCTCCGTCAGCGCGGAAAATCTGGTCTACGCGTCGCTCGAAGTTATGCAGATAGCAGCGTTTTCCCTCTTCATTGTAGCTCACGCGATAATATTCCTGCGCATTGTAATACTCTAATTCGCCGCCGGCACCTGTCGCTGTCAGCACATAATCCAATGTCATCACGGCATAGCTGGCATTCAGCTCTGCAATCGTCAACACCGCTTCTGTGAGCTGGTCACACGCGAATTCGCCCCATGCGACTTCCTGCAGGCTGGAGTTTATCGTTACCAGATTTAAATTATTATTATCTACCGATGCATCCGGCTCCAGATAGGTCGATAACTTCTCTGCATTTTCTTTGTTCATGCTGTCTGCATGAAACTGATTTACAAAGTCCAGATAGTCATCCATATGCACATCCGGGTTTTGCATGAGACGCGTATAGTAATACATCGTGTCATCACCACTCGCCAACACGAACAACAACTGGTATTCCTCGCTCTCCTCCAGCAAGTTTTCCAATGTCAAATCCATGTGAAGAATCTCGTCATTTGTCGCCAGCGCTTCACACACACGCTCTGCGATCAGACGCTCTCCGTCCAAGCTGCGAATCTCATAACGAATCTCATCCACTGTTCTGCCAAATGTACGGATATCTACCGCAATCGCACGATCATCCTGAATCGGCACGACGCAGTCTCGCATAGTCGTCATATCCATTTTATCGCGATAGCCATGCAGCTCACCTACCAGATAGTCTTTATAATATACCGACAGCACCGGGTAAGTCGCCGCCCGCATCTCTGTCGTCAGATTGATGCTGTTTTGGTTTGTAAAATGCCCAAATATCACGAGTGATGCCATAAACGTACAGAGTAACACCACTGCTTTTATGATTCCTTTTTTCACGCCTGTTTCCTCTATTTCTAATTCTAAGTCGCCTATATTACAGCAATAGGGAGCATCTCTTTTGAGACACTCCCTATTGTAATGCGTTTTTTTAAAAACCACAACCTAAACTTTACCAAAATCTTCGACATTGACGCCGTTTACATCTTCTTTTATGCATTTCATTATACAGCAATACTTCTAACAGGCTCCGTCTTCCCTTGTCTAATGACCGCCGATGCGTTCTCATCTGCATCGTCTGAACCTCTTGCGGCAGCTCCATCTGCTGCTGTGTCTGCGAAGCTTCTTCCTCTCGCATCAGTTCATCTGCAATCCGGTCACAAATCAACAGCATGGTCATCCGATCCGGGTACTCATCATACATCATGCTACCTTCGTATTCGAGCTTATCACATGTTTCTTTGACCTTTTTTTGCATCTCCTTCGCATCTGTCGGATACATCTGCTGCAAATACTGCAAATCCCGCTCCGTCTCTACTTCATTCATATATACATCCGGATAGGGATACATAAACGGATACGTCATCTGGTGCATCTGGTGCATCTGCTGCAACTGCTGCATTTGTTGCAATTGCTGCATCTGCATAAAGTAATCCCTCTGGCTATAGTCCATAGAACTTACTCCAAAATAGTTTTCTCTATAGTCTATGC